>JBBIRE010000135.1:0-2968 GCA_037441985.1 Candidatus Roizmanbacteria bacterium | reverse complement strand
CAACTGATTTTAACTGATTGCAACTGATTTAACCTTTACACTTTTACACCTTAAACATTAAATCTAAGACTGAAAAACTAAGATTACCTTACTTTAGTCATTTCGAACGAGCGCAAGCGAGTGAGAAATCTAGCGTAAGCGTTTTTATTCTTTACGCTCGCTTCGCTCGCTAGATTCCTCGACTCCGCTCCCTTCGGTCGCTTCGCTCGGAATGACAAATAAAGATATAATATTCTGACGCTCCGATTCGGAGGGTCCCTTCAGGACTTTAAACATTTTAACTAACTCGCCAACGCCTGGAGCGTAGCGATGGTGAGCGGGTTTCAACTGACCTGCCCGCCAATAATGCGAAGCTTTAGGCGGGTTAACTAATTTCAACCGATTCCAACTGATTTCAACTAATTTAAACTGACCTGCCCGCCAATAATGCGAAGCTTTAGGCGGGTTAACCGATTTTAACTGATTTTCACTGATTTTCACCTTCGCTTTACACTTTTTTACACCTTTACACCTTTATATTTTATACCTTTTAACCTTTAAACATTTGCATTTATATACTTTCCAACCTAATCTCAACCAGCTAACGAGTTAACTAGCAACCAAGCTAACTGAACTTATTGATAATTAATATTTTTTGTTATAACATTGTGATAACATTATCAGTTTTTTTTGCTTATGAGACAAAGAAAACAAAAAATTATCAGGGTTGGCAATTCAGCGGCGGTGATCATCCCATCATTTTTATTAAAGGAAGGGAATTTAAAGATTGGGGATGAGGTGATTGTTGAGGCAGCGCCTAAATATCAAGCCTTTTTGCTTAAAAAAGAAGGAAGGAAAAATAAAATCAGTCTTTCTCCAGAATTTTTTAATTGGCTTGAAAAAATAGAAAAAAAATATAAAAAAACAATTCAAGAATTAGCGTTAAAATAACAATGAGAATTATTTATATTACTATCGAAGAATGTTATTTAATTCATGAAAAAATGATAGAGATCGGAGGTGGAAGAGGGGGAGTAAGAGATTTTACTCTTCTTCATTCGGCACTCGAAAGACCAAAAGCAAGCTTTGGGGGAAAAGATCTTTATCCAGATATTTGGACTAAAGGAGCCGCCTTAATTCACTCGTTAATTAAAAACCATCCTTTTAACGATGGCAATAAAAGGACGGGGTTTTTTACCATGCTTCGTTTTTTTAATGTTAATGGTTATGATATTACCGCTTCAAGAAAGGAAATAGTTGATTTTGCTTTAGCCGTTGATGTCAAGAACCTTACTTTAGAAGAAATTATTTCTTGGTTAAAAAAACACGTGAAGAGAATCTAAATTATTAAGGAGAATCCTTGCTTCAAGGATTCTCCTTATCAGTTTTTTTATCACCACCCACAAAATCGAATACACCACCGCCGGATTGAAAAAAACCAGAATTTTTTTGTAAAAAGGATTGGGGCTTAATAAGAAAAGATAGAGAAAACGCTTGATACCGGCTCTGATTCGGGGTTCCTCGTTGAAAATGTTTGTTTTGTGTAAAGGTGTAAAAGTGTAAAGGGGTAAAGGTGTGAAGGTGTAAACTTTGTGTAAAGGTTTGAATATGTAAATGGGTAATGGTTTTATTAAGGATAAGAATGAGGAGGGAACTGGAGTGTGATAGTATTTTTTTAGAAGGAAAAAGACAGGGTAGACAAAGTTTTGAAGTTGGTATTCCTTGATTTTTTTACTGATATCAACCCAGATGTCATTTCGAGCCCGCTCAAGATGAAATTTATGAGTGGGCGAGAAATCCAGCGAGGTCTCGTCTTGACGGGACAAAGTATAATTTATTTGGCGAAGACCTAGTCTTCTAGATTTCTCACCCTCCGATTCGGAGGGTTCGAAATGACAAACAGATTTTCTAATCACCCTATCCAAAAACTGATAGCGAAAAGCGCCGGTGAAGTTGTGGTGAAAGAGATGTAAAGCCAGATAAATAATTAAAAATTCAAAATTCAAAATGAAAAATTTTTCACCACCGACTTTAATGATTTTTTTTGACTCTAGAAATTCTTTTGTTAGTTGGTCAATTAAATTTTGGGAATAAAGAGAATTTAAATTTCCTAAATGGACAATGGATAAATCGGCAATTTGATAATGGATGTCAAAAGTTATCAAAAAATCACCCGTTTTTTTAAAGTAGGTATCTTCGATAGAATCTCTTTGGATTGATTGGATAAGTTTTGACCAATGAAGGCTCGCTTTGTAATAATTGTTTTTTAAAAAGATTTTTTCAGCATTATTTTTATATTTTTTATCTAATAAGATATCACAATCGGCATAAATTCTTTTTGGATGCCGGCCTTCAAAATATAAATGAAGGGGAAGACCTTTTAAAAAAAGATAATTAATGCCCACTTTATCAAGCTCTTTTTTAATTTTAATAATCTCATTGAGATATTGTGATGACTGTATCAAATAAAGCGTATCTGGAAAAATTATCTTTCCATTCCTTTTCACCTGATAGACCTTGCCTAAAATCTGATGGGGATAGATTTTTCCATCAGCATAAAGGCTGTTGTCGCCTTTGGTGATTATATAAAGACTGTCTTTTTTCAAAGACAGTCTTTTATAAATAACTCGATGACAAATTAACTCGTTTTTCTTCTTAAAAACAATAATATCGTCGACTTTAATCTTAGAGAAAGGGATTTTTTTAAAATAGACAATATCATTTTCAAAAAGAAGCGGCATCATACTAGCACCTTGGGATTTTAAGGGTAGTTTACCTGAGGCAATAAGTCGATTAAGTGATCTAATCATTGATATATTTTATAAGATTTGTATTATAAAAATATAAAAAGGAAAACTCCAAAAAGAATTTCAAAAAATGCAAGGGGATAATGTTTATCGCTTCATTTTGGTCATCGCATTTCAGTTGACTTTGATTTTTTTACCAGAACAAGCTTTAAAGGAAAAGTTATTGCTGAGAAGTTGAGAAA
>JBBIRE010000134.1:0-3156 GCA_037441985.1 Candidatus Roizmanbacteria bacterium | reverse complement strand
TCTTATGTATTTTTCTCTTAGATGTTTGATCTTTATCTGTGTATTACAATCAAGCGTTGTCTTTCTTTTTGTTTTTGGTGTTTTTAGAAAAGATAGTTTTTTACCTTGTAATTCAAATCTGCTTTTTCATTTATAGAATGTTTTTCTTGATATCTTAAATGATTTACAAACAACAGAAACACTTTTAATTTGATAATAAAACTCAAGTAGATAACCGCAGTTGGGCAATAGGCGATATTTCTCCCATAGGATGCTTTTTTACCAACTTGTAAAACCAATATAGGAGATTATATGTTAAAGAATATGTTCTTGCATTACTTAATTTTCCTGAGCTCATATTTATTGATATATTCTGATACAGAAGTGTTATCTATGTTTCTTAACTTAGGCAGAGCGTTATGGGATTAAAATTTTAAAAAATCACCTAGAAAATTTTAACACCTCCGAGGTGTAAACTTAAATTATCGGCAATGTTCGTAAGGACAAAGATCAGCGCGGCAACAGATTGGTTCATTGTTTAAAATTTTAATAATCCGTCTAAAATTTCTTAAAAAGGAAGCCTTAAGATAAATAAAGTCGTCTTTCAATAGGATTTTTTTAAAGAGATCGGCCGCCTCAAAAACATCTTTTGTATAAAAAATTTTGTTTTTTGGGAATCCTTGTTTTATTGCTTCATCGACAGTATATTTTCGATACTCCCCTACTCCGATGACGAGATCTGGTGGATATTTGATCAGAGTTTGAGCAGTTTTTTTGTGTTCTTCAATTGGTTTTTCCAACTCACCCATCACGCCTAAAACAGCGATTTTTCGACCCTTTTTATAAGGAATACAGTAAAAAGTTTCTAAACCAACATCAGTACTTTTTGGGTTGGCACGGAGAGAGTCATTTAACAGGAGAGTTCCAAGCGGCCCTTTTTCGATACTCATTCGTCCGGGAAGAGGTTTTAATTGAGAAAATATTTGGATAAATTTTGAAAGAAATTTTTCTTCATCCTTAAAAATGACTTTAAGAGTCAAAAAACATGCCATTGCCGTATAGGAGTGATGAACGCCTAAAAGACCGGTTTTTATCAAGACTTTTTGAATTTTTTTATTTTTGTTCTGATAGTAAAGATTGAAATTGGTGCCCTTCAGAGAAAGCTCTATATTTTCACACCAGATATCATTCTTATTTTTATCATTGCCATAAAATAAAACTTTCGCTTTAGTAAAAGGAGCCATTTTTCTAACGTTTATATCGTCTCCGTTTAAAATCGCTGTTCCTGATGAAGGAAGAGATTCGATGAGTTTTCTTTTTTCTTTAATAATATTTTCTAAAGAGCCCAAATGTTCTTTATCTGAATGGACTGATGAAATTCCAGTAATAAGTCCAATTGTTGGTTTGGCGATTTCTAAATGTTTATCCATTTCGTTAAGATGATCAATTCCTAATTCCCAGATGAGATATTTTGTCCACGGTCTAACTTTAAGAGCAGTTATTGGCACATTAAAATTCGTATCGAGATTAGTATCGGTAACGACAGTTGAATCAAATGAAGCTAAAATTTTTGCTAAAGTTTGAGTGGTCGAAGTTTTTCCTTGACTACCGGTGATACCGATTTGGACTGGATGAAAAAGAGAAAGCCATTTTTTCGCAAAAAAACGACGAGTTTGGTGATAGAGTTTTTTTATTCCAGAAGGTTGGTGCATAGTTCGTCTAACCTATAACGTCTAATCCCCAAGGAATCCCGTTGGGACGTCTAACACCTTATAGTGGAACTTAGAACTTGGAACTTGGAACATTAAACTTGAGACATAAAAATTTCTAATTAAACCTAGTTAATTTAAACCCCGAAGAGGTCTTTGAGATCTTAAACCCTAAATTCTAAATCCTAGACAAATTCAAATTTTTAATTTGAAATCGTAAATTTTTAAAACCAACTTTTAAGCCTTTACACCTTTATATTTGTATACTTTTTAACCGATTTTAACTGATTTCAACTAATTTCAACCTTTACACTCTTTTACACCTTTACACATTTACACTTTTATACCAATTCCAAACCGATTTCAACTGATTGCAACCGATTTAACTGATTTAACCGTTATTCGATATAAGTTAACAAATACATAATAAAAACTCCGATAATAAAAAAAACAATTTGCAGAAGGCTTTTTTTAAGAGCAGTTTCTTTGTGGAGTTCTGGAATAAGATCAGAACCAGCGATATAAATAAAATTTCCTGAGGCTAAAGGGATTAAAATCTGATTAATATGTTCGACTTTAGCATAAAGAAAAAAAGATAGAAAAAGACCAACAAAGGCAGAAAGGGTGGTGTAAAAATTTAATTTAAGCGCTTGTAATTTTTTAAAACCACCATGAATTAAAACACCAAAATCCCCTATTTCCTGAGGGATTTCATGGAAAATAACGGCTAATGAAGTAGCAATACCAATAGTTTTTGCAGCTAAAAAAGAAGCGCCGATTGTTAAACCATCAATAAAATTATGAATAAAATCACCAAAAAGATTCATATAAGCAAAACGATGAGTGTGGTTTTTTTGAATTGGTAAATGACAATGGCGCCAACAGATTATTTTTTCAGTAAAAAAGGACAGAAGGACACCACTAATGATTGTTATTGAGGTGCTGACTGATAAACCTTTTTCGGTAATTTCTGGTAAGAGATGAAAAAAAACATCGCCAAACAAAGCACCGGCAGAAAAACTAACCAAATAAATTAAAAAATTTTTCAATTTTTCAGCTTTTATTGAAAGAGTAAAAATGCCGACAAGAGAGATGAGACTAACAATAAAAGTACTGATAATTGAGTAAAGATAAAAATTCATATCGATAAATTGTATTATACCACCTATGAAAATGTTTCTTTATACCGTATATTATACACCCCTTATTCTGGGTAAACCTACATTTAGGCACCTATTCGCGGCCAGTTCATCTTAATTTAAGATGAATTGTTCCTGCATGATGTCGAATTCAAACGCCATCAACTACCTTTTCAGGTCTTACCCATTCAGATCAAACGAGGCTCCCGATATTTAATCAGGACCTCAGGTATAATAACGGGACGACCTATTTAGGACTTATTGTGATAAACTTTTAATATACTCTCTTTTTTCTTTTAAAATATGATAGATAATCACTGCAAGCTTTC
>JBBIRE010000133.1:0-1523 GCA_037441985.1 Candidatus Roizmanbacteria bacterium | reverse complement strand
CTATTCCACTTTGGCAATCACGTAGTCATTAAACTGAAAGTTGTTGGTTGAAAGGTTAATCGTTTTGCCCGGAGCGATGATTTGTTCTTCACCAAAAATAAAATTATTGTTATCGACCTTTCCTTTTAATCTCAGTTTAACCACGATGTTTTGTCTTGTTTGAGTAAGATTAGGGTTAATAAGAGAACGAGCAACAGGAATAAGATTGGCAATCTCCCCCCCCTCTTTATCTAAAACCTCCACCACCCAGTCTTCACCATCGAAATAACGGTCATTGAGTTGAATTGAATCATATTCAAAACTATAGGCGGCTAATTTAGTTATATAAACAATTTTTTCAATATATTTTTCCTTAAACGGATTTTCTGATAAAGCGATGATCGTGCCGGAAAACTGGGCTGAAGGGAATTCAAAATCAACTGGTGAACCAACCCCGATGGCCGAGCGTTTGAAATTATATTTGCCAACTTTGCCCATTTTTGTCACTTTTAATTTCATTGTTAGATAAACATCGTATTGATTAGGAATATAAGTGTATTGATTAGGAATATAAGTAGGATAATAACGGACTGATAACACTTGAGCCACTGGTTGACCGGTTAAATCTTTTTCCTGATCTTTTTTTAATTTTTCAAATGATTGAACAAACCAAAGACTGGGTTTTTGGGTTGAGGCCCACCAAAGCCCCTGACCGACTTTGACTTTTACAT
The DNA here is from genome assembly GCA_037441985.1 of Candidatus Roizmanbacteria bacterium. Classification (GTDB taxonomy): domain Bacteria; phylum Patescibacteriota; class Microgenomatia; order UBA1406; family GWC2-37-13; genus JBBILO01. The sequence continues at coordinate 813 of JBBIRE010000133.1, read as the reverse complement.
AGATATATGTTGGTTTGACAAAAAAAAGTTTATAAACAGAAACCACCCCAACAAAGGCGATTGAGGCAAAGAAGATGGAGAGGAAGTAGTTGTTGATTAACCATCTTGTGATTTTTTTAATCATTTTCATTATTATATAATTATATAATTAATTTTAAATTTTTAATTTGAAATTATAAAACAATTTTCAATTTTTAATTTTAAATTATGTATGATTTAGAAGAAAGAGTAGAAAGATTCGGCGAATCAGTTATTGAATTAACAAAAAAAATTCAGTTGACTGCTATTACCAAACCATTAATCGAGCAATTAGTTAGATCATCGACAAGTGTTGGCGCCAATTACTTTGAGGCCAATGGGGCTTCAAGCAAGAAAGATTTTATTAACAAAATCCACATTGTTAAAAAGGAAATAAAAGAATCACAACATTGGTTGAGAATGATTTCTAAAGCTCATCCTTTAATCATTAATGAAGCAAAGCTTCTTTGGAAAGAAGCACAAGAATTGGTAAAAATATTTTCTAAAATCCTTGTTTCTTCTAAAAAGAAAAGAACATAATGTTTTAAAATTTAAAGTTTAAAAATTTTTAATTGTTTAAAAATTTAAAATTTAAAATTAAAAATTATTTTATGATTTTAGAACGAATATTAGCATTAATCATTTTTATCCTTTTAACCCCTTTATGGCTTATCTTATGGATATTAATTAAACTTTTTCCCCCTGGTCCTTTTTTCTTCAAACAACTGAGATCGGGTAAAAATAAAAAACCTTTTTGGATTTATAAAATAAGAACGATGGTTCCTGAGGCGGAAA
>JBBIRE010000132.1:0-1547 GCA_037441985.1 Candidatus Roizmanbacteria bacterium | reverse complement strand
TTTCCTTACCATCTTAAAGAATGTGAATGGCGATGGAAGAAAACACCGTAACAAATGAAAAAAGAATTATTGCAAATTTTAAAAAAAGACAATAAAATTTATTAGTTATCTTGTCTAGAGCCTTTAAAATTATTATAATAGAATTATAATGAAATTTAGTATTTATTAATAGATGAAAAGCCCTTTTTATGATAAAAATAATCAATCTTTAACATGGAAAGAATTAGCAAATAAAGTGTTTGTTAGAATAAAAACGATTTTTTTAGAATTAACAGTTTTTTTTCTTCATTTAATTAGTTTAATACCTTTTCATTGTATTCGTCGTTTTTTTTATCGTCTGTCAGGAATCAAAATTGGAAAAGGATCAGCAATTCATATGGGGGCTAGGTTTTACAACCCAAGAAACATTTATATCGGCGAAGACACAATTATTGGAGAAGGAGTCGTTTTAGATGGAAGGTCAAAATTGATTATTGGCAATCATGTTGATATCGCTTCAGAAGTAATGATTTATAATTCAGAACATGACATCAATGATGAAAATTTTAAAGCGGTGATCCATCCGGTAATAATCGAAGACTATGTCTTTATTGGCCCAAGAGTGATTATTTTGCCTGGGGTTAAAATTGGAAAAGGGGCAATTGTTGCCGCTGGATCGGTAGTGACAAAGGACGTTCCTCCTTTTGCTCTTGTTGGTGGTGTTCCAGCAAAAACTATAGGTGAGCGCCGTTTAAAACAATTAAACTACAAACTAGGAAGAGCCAGTTGGTTTCGCTAATTTTATTCAGTGATTCCGACTAAAAAAACAGCCGGCCAAGGTTGATAAGAGGAAAAAAACGTTTTATTAAAAATAACTTTATTTTCTTTAACTACTTGATAAACATAACTTGTTTTTGCGCCAAAAGAGGGCCATTCAATTTGTTTGACAACGCCTTTTTTTAGACTTGATTCTTCTTGATATTTTGATTCAGGCGGCTGGGTTATCGCCCAAATTTTATAATCACTAATAAGACTTTTTCTTCCATCCTTTTTCCCATACAAAAGGACGGTTAATAAAGTATTGAATTCATCAAACTTTGTTTGGATTAATAAATAGCTTTGAGTATTATTTTTAAATTTAAAATCGACATAAGGGGCAAAAACAGTCGCATCAAAACCGGGTTTTTCATCATTTTCATAATAATGGACTCGATAAGCATGAGCTACTCTTTCTAAAATCGGTAGTCCGGCGTTAAGTGTCGCTCTAAATAAAGTTGTTGATACTTGACAAACACCACCGCCATCATCAAGAATAGTTTTGCCCTCTTTAATAACATAAGATTTTTTATAGCCAGCTAAGGCAGAAACATCGCCAATAGTTTCATTAAAAGAAAAAACTTTATTTGGAGGGATTAAGACGCCATTAATTTTTGAAGCCGCCAGTTTAATATTATGAATTCGCTCAGAAATCGATCCTTTAAAATTAGATTGACCCATACCGATTAATTCTCTAATACCAAAATTGTTTGCTTTATTTAGGGTGATCTCAGGGTAAATTTTTTTGATAT
>JBBIRE010000131.1:0-1565 GCA_037441985.1 Candidatus Roizmanbacteria bacterium | reverse complement strand
ATTTAATCACTTCATAAGGGATAAAAACGCTGTATTTAGATTCAAAATTAAAAGCCAAGTTTAAAAGAATCTTCAAGGCGGTATTTGAATCTATTTCATTAATAGTAATTTTAGAAAATAATTGATTGATTTTATCATTTGGGTAAATAATTTTTTGATAAGGGAACGGTTCGGTAATAGCAATAAATTGAAGATCGTTTCTTTTGGCATATTTTTCAAATATCGAAGAAAGATCGATTTTACCAGTTTGGGATGAACAATAATTTTCAAAATTATCAATCACCAAAATAATATTTTTAGCTTCAATTGATTGAATAAATATCTCTTCTATCAAATCAATTTTTTTTTGATAATCATCTGATTGAGCTAATATTTTTTCCATATTTAATCTGAATATTCTTCGATAAGCTAATTGCTGATGGCAACGACCTAGGAAAATTCTGGTTGATAAACTGTCAATAACGGCATGTTTTCCTACTCCCTCGTCTCCGACTAAGATAACATTTGGTTCCATTGATCGAGAAAGAACTAATTCAATTTCCCTTAATTCTTCCTCTCGATCATAAACGGGTAAACGGGTATTTAGATAACTTGGATCTGTTAGTTCTTCTGCGTAGTTCTCTAAAAAGTTGGTATATCCAAGAGACAAATGCCTTCCCAATGGTGGGTTTTGAAAAAGGTTATTCAGTTCCCACCACCTTCTTTTTAGAATGATTCTCCGGTAATAATTTTCAAACCAGTTCTCAACCGCCAGTCGATTTTCTTCGTTAATTAAATGATTTTCAAAGAAGCTTTTTTTATAAAATTCTTTCTTCTCCTCTTCGCTTTTTTCAAACAAATTAATAAAAAAAATAATCGGGAATAATAAAAGATAAATGAGTAAAATGGTGGGAAATATTAAAGTTAAAAAAATATTTAACAATAAATAAAAAAGAATTAATGAAATTCGTGAAGCAAAACCAATAGTTCTTGAAATTGTATTTGCAAAAAATACTTCTAAGCTTTCTGATAATGAAAATCCTGTACTTTTCTTTAAAAAGACGATATTTTTCCATGGATCAAAGAGAGTTTTAAAGAGTTGACCAACCGAAAAGAAATATGGTAAAAAGATAATGATATTAACATAAGCTTTTAAAAAATTGCCAAAATATTCCTTAAAAAAACGCGATGATTTTTTCATAAAAAAAATTATAGATGATAAAAATACCTCTTGACAATATAATAATATATCGTATAAAAAATATCATAGAATATTTTTTTTAATCATGGAAAACGAAGAAAAAGAACCACCGGGTAATCCAAAAAACTTACTCAATACTCATATTAACTACTTACTATTGAGCAATTTTTCCCTTATTAGTGAACGAGTTAAAAATAAATTAAAATTTGGTCTTTATCATTCACTTGAAAAGTGTGAGGAATTATGGCGGCAATTTTCAACTAATGAAAGTCTTTTTGATCTTTGGGAATTTCGTTATCAGTGGTATTTATCTTATCAATACACTCCTTATTTTATAACTGTTGAAGATAACACTAAACCGATTGCTCTCTTACCTTTATGGTTC
>JBBIRE010000130.1:0-1602 GCA_037441985.1 Candidatus Roizmanbacteria bacterium | reverse complement strand
TAATTAGCAAAACTAGTAACCAGTTAACTGATTCAACCGATTCCAACTGATTTCAACTGACCTGCCCGCCAATAATGCGAAGCTTTAGGCGGGTTAACTGATTTAACTGATTTCAACTAGTTTCAACTGATTTTAACTGATTCAATCAATTCCAAACTAATTAATACTAATTATTGACTAAAACAAGGAATATAAATCCTCAAAATAATATAATTTTGACGATTGATAATCCTTAAAATTTGACAGTCAGTTAAAGATTGTTTATAATTGAAATATGTTAATCCCAAGATTTTATGAAAAAGAAATTAACCGCTATCTTCAACCAAATAAAGTGGTGGCCATCTTTGGTCCCCGTCGAGTGGGAAAAACTACTCTAGTTGAGAGTTTCCTAAAAAAAACCAAATTTAAATATCGTTATGATTCTGGAGAAAATATCCGTGTCCAAGAAGTTTTAAGCTCATCAAATTTCGATAAAATTTTTGAATATAGCTGCGGTTACGACTTAATTGTTATTGATGAGGCGCAAAGGATTCCCAATGTTGGTCTGGGGCTTAAAATTCTCGTCGATCATGTTAAAGGGATCAGAATACTGACAACAGGCTCATCTTCCTTTGATCTTTCAGGACAAATTGGCGAACCTTTGGTGGGCAGAAAATGGACGATCACTCTTTTTCCAATCGCTCAATTGGAATTAAAAGACCAATTAAATTCTTTTGAGCTAAAAGGAAAGTTGCCAGAATTTCTTGTCTTTGGGAGTTATCCTGAAGTATTAATCACTAAATCTAAAAAAAGGAAAATTGATTTTTTAAATTCAATCGTTGATTCTTATCTTTTAAAAGACATTTTAGAATTAGAAAAAGTGAAAGGGGCAAAAATTCTTCTTGATTTATTAAGATTAATTGCTTTTCAGGTGGGTAATGAGGTGTCTTTAAGGGAATTAGCCTCTCATTTGGGATTAGATTATAAAACTGTTCAAAGATATCTTGATTTATTCGAAAAATCTTTCATCCTTTTTAATTTACGCGGTTTTTCAAGAAACTTACGGAAAGAAATTTATAAAAAAAGTAAGTATTATTTCTATGATAACGGAATTAGAAATGCGATTATTAGCAATTTTAATGAGATTGAAAATCGAAATGACGTTGGGGCATTGTGGGAGAATTTTTTAGTCATCGAGCGGTTGAAAAAACAAAAATATCGTCACATCGTGGCTAATAACTATTTTTGGCGAACGTGGGATAAAAAAGAAATCGATTGGGTGGAAGAACGAGAGGGTAAGCTTTTTGGTTATGAATTGAAATGGAAGAAGGAAAAAACAAAAGATATCGCAGAATGGAAAAACAGTTATCCAGAAGCTCATTACTCTCTGATTACTTCTAAAAATTATTTGAATTTTGTAACTTAGAAATTTTCTAAATACCAACCAATAAACCAATAGACCAATAACCAATAATTAATTTTAAACCCTAGCGGGGTCCCTTCGGGACTTACTAGAATTAGTATTTAGTATTAAGTATTAAGTATTTATAAAAAAACGCTAACCAGCAAAAATAGCAACCAGTTAACTGATTCAACCGATTTCAACTGATTTCAACTGATTTT
>JBBIRE010000129.1:0-1651 GCA_037441985.1 Candidatus Roizmanbacteria bacterium | reverse complement strand
ATCTATATCAAATTAGTTTGAGATATTAAAACCAATTAAGGGATTGAGACATTTCGATTCGCATTTTTTTCACCTCCTTTCATTTTTAGTTTGAGATATTAAAACCAATTAAGGGATTGAGACTAGGTTTATGAATCCATTTATCAAAAGTCGGTTTAAAGGTTTTGGGATAGGAGAGGTTTAGTTTATAAATAAACAGTAGGGCTAATTTGTTGAAATCGTTAGAAGTTTATAATTTGGCTTTTGAGAGGTTATGAAAATCAATATCTATCTCAATACCCAAGGATCAAGAGTTGGTGTCAAAGACAATCAGTTTTATGTCACCGTTGAAAATCAAATTATCAGATCATTGCCAGTAAAACTTGTTGGTATAGTTTTTATTTTTGGTAATGTATATTTAACAACTCAGGCGATAAAAACACTCTTAAGAGAAGCCATCCCTGTTATTTTTTTATCTTATCAAGGAGATTATATCGGTCAGTTGTCGTCGATTGACAACAGAAACTATCGTCTAAAATACCTACAATTTAATTTTTTCAACAACATGGAAAATCGTTTAGAAATGATCAAAGACTTGCTGATTAAGAAGTGGCAGTCAGAGAGATCATTTATTACCTATGCCTTCAGAAATCAAAAAAAAGAGAGAAATTTGGTTGAAAACTTTACGAACCAATTAGATTACTGGTCACAGAGGCTTGTTTCTGTTGGTAAAATTAATGAACTTTTGGGCATTGAAGGGAGGATAAAGAGAAACTATTATTATCTTTTAAGCCGACTTGTTTTAAAAAGTGATTTTTATTTTCTTCGAAGATCCAAATATCCACCAAAAGATCGGTTCAACTCCCTTCTTTCTTTTGGGTATACTCTTTTGGTCAACCTAATTACTGGGTTAATTTATGCCCATAATCTTGATCCTTACATCGGTTTTTACCATGAAAATCGCTATCATCGACCAAATCTAGCTTTGGACATCTTAGAGTTTTTTCGTTGGAAGTTAGATCGGTTGGTTATCAGACTTGTCAATCTTGAGGTGATAAAAAAAGATGATTTTGATAATTCAAAAAGCCACTTTTTACTCACAAAGGAGGGGATTAAAAAATTTGTTGAAAACTACGAAAAAGAAATAATCAATACCGACAAGATACGGGTAATAGAAAAAATTCTCAAAAGTTTAATCAGCAAAATATACTCCCATGAAAAAACATTTCTACGCAATCGGGTATGACATTGAAGATAATAAAATTAGAAACAAAATGGCAAAATATTTAAAAGCTTTTGGATTTAGGGTCCAAAAAAGTATTTTTGAGGTGTACATAGATCATAAGGAGAAAAAGAAAATCTTTGAGTATTTTAAAAAGATTCGAGGAAAAAACGATAAAATAGTCTTTTATTTACTTTGTGAAAACTGCTTCCGGCAAGTTAGCCATTATCCCAAAATAAAAAGAGCTAAATATGATATCATATAAAAATAACTTGGCACCTTAACAATTAGAAGTAGATATGAGTCTTTTTGAGGTTATCAAAAACTGCCATTTTTGGATTGCTGCAACAATCTAAAAAAAGTTAGGGTTTGAGATATTAAAACCAATTAAGGGATTGAGACTCATTTTTAATTCTTCACACCCAGCATTTCTTTCACTTTGTTTGAGAT
>JBBIRE010000128.1:0-1689 GCA_037441985.1 Candidatus Roizmanbacteria bacterium | reverse complement strand
ATAATTTGAGACATTCCAAAAATAATCAGTTGAATGAGCAAAAAGAAAGATATGACCACCTTCGCCTGGAAAAGCTGTTCCAGCTGCATGAGCAACTCCTTTTTCTAAAACATCAAGATAATCTTTTTCATCAGCTGGATTAGTATTGGCAAAAATTTTTGAATTAGCAGCAATTTTTGGAACAACAATGCTAAATTGCGGATCAACAGGTGTCAAAATCTCAACTTCTTTTATTTGAAAAACCTTTGATAAAAGACCTTTTTGTTTTGGTTCTGAAATTTTAAAGTTATCAATCTTTTCAGAAACAATAAACTTTTTTCCAAGATTTTTATTAAAAAAATACTTAATCTCTTCTCTTATCGGCGGATAAACCGTTTTTAAAATCATAAAAATTGAAGAAAAAAGCAAAAAATTACCTAAGGTTCTTAAAAATAAAATTCTGAAATACTCGTTTGAGGTAATTTTATCAATATGATGGCGGATTATATGATGTCGTGATAGTTTGGTGGCATTTTTCATGGTGCTCCCGGGCGGAATTGAACCACCATCTTACCCTTAGGACGGGTCTGCTCTATCCGTTTAAGCTACGGGAGCTAATAATTTATTTTATCATGAAAAATCATTCAACCATTTTGTATAATTTAAAAATATGTTTATTGTCATTGAAGGAATAGATGGCGCTGGCTGCGAGACTCAAGGAAAAAATTTATTAAAAATGATTGATGAGAACAGATCTGGACCTTCGCCCACATTAAAACCAAGACTCATCAAGTATCCTGACTACGATAGAAATGTCGGCAAAATCATCAAAGAATTTCTTTATCAAAACAAAGATTTAACTGCCGAGCAACAATTTCTGCTTTATACAATGCAGTTTATTATGGACTCGCAAATGATTGCTGAAAAAAGAAAAAATAGTATTTTAATCGCTGACAGATACTTTACCACTACCTTATGCTATCAGACTCTTGAAGGAATTGATTTAAAAATGGCTTTAGATTATGCTAAAAATTTTAAAATTCAAGTGCCAGACTTAGTTTTTTATCTTGATGTTAATCCAGAAATCGCTATCAAAAGAAAATTTGGTGAACAAAAAGAAAAAAACCGGCGAGAAAAAGACTTTGATTTTATCAGAAAAACTTACCAACAATATAATTATCTAATTGAAAATCAAATCTGGACTAAATGGATAAAAATTGACGGCAACAAAAAAATTGACGAAATAACAAAAGAAATTTTTGATAAAATAAAAAAATATGATTGAAAAAACTTTAATTATTATCAAACCTGACGCTGTTAAAAGAGGTCTTATTGGAAAAATTATTGAAACTTTTGAAAATGTGGGTTTGAAACTTCTTGCAGCAAAAATGCTTAAACCTGACAAAGATGTCATTAAAAATCATTATCCAGGAACTCATCAATGGATTCGCGAAATGGGAGAAAAAACCCTTTCTTCTTTTAAACAATCAGGCGAAGATGTTAAGAAAAAAATGGGTACTGACGACCCAATGAAGCTTGGTCAATTTGTATACGATCGTTTGATTAAATACTGGATGGAAGGACCGATTGTTGTTATGGTTTGGAGTGGTCCAAATGCCATCGCTATCGCTCGCAAATTACGCGGTCATACTATACCATTTCTAGCTCAAACAGGAACACTTCATTCTCAATACTCTTTTGATTCTTCTT
>JBBIRE010000127.1:0-1702 GCA_037441985.1 Candidatus Roizmanbacteria bacterium | reverse complement strand
CTTTTGTTTCCTTTTGTTTACTGGACATTGATGTTTCTGTTCGGTTGAGTCAATGACCAGTTTAACGATATCTGGATAGGTTTTGATGAACTGCTCAAATCCCATTTTTCTTCTTTTACGTTTGATTAAGGCTAAAGCAAATCTTAAGGTGGAATCAGCCGTTTCCCAAAGAAGAGGAATAAGTTTTTTAATCAGTCGGCAGACATTGGAGGCGTCAAGATTAAATATCCATCCCAAAAGCTCATATACGGCATAGGTTCTGTAAAAGATAAGGATTAAAAGTAATTTATCCTCAAGCGCATAAAGATGATATTTTCTTCCGGCTTCAATATCTCTTATTCTATTTTCTTTAAAGAGCCTTTTTACCTCTGCCTCTTTCCAAAGAGGTTTTAGCCTTTCAGATAATGTCTTAAACTGAATAACATTTAAACCAGTGAACCTTATAAGTTTTCACGGATTGTTAAAGAGTTTTTGATAGGTTAATATATATTATTAACCTATCAAATTTTAAATATTTTGTCTAATTACGCAATAGGTCTAATATATGAATATTTAATCGTCGGTATTGTTCTACAAAATGCTCCGCTGAGACGATCAATTCAAATGTTTAAAGCCTTATTGGAAAAATACGGAAAACCTTTAGAATTTGATGGAAAAAAACTGTGGTGTTTTTGGGCACCGGGGAGATTAAAGAATATTACTGAAGATGAATTAAGAACATTAAAGGTTGATTATCGGGCAAAATCAATTAAACGAATTGATGACTATTTTGCTCAGGGATTAATCGATGAGATGGATTTTCGAAAAAAAAGACAGAGAGACTCAAAGAAAAGAACTTTTAAAATTATATAGTGTTGTTGGAGCGACTGTTTTTGGTATCTTTTATTTGATGTTTTCCATCATTGGGATTTTTTTAATCATATATCACCATGGGAACAGAAAATATATTCAAAACTTTTCTTTAATCAAGATCCGGAAGATCCAGTACCAGTGAAAAAAATTCTTCAATATTTTGAAAGTTTTGGCATGTATAAACAATTAGTAGTTCATTATCTTTGGGAAGATCTTTGGTGGAAACGCAAAAATCAACACATTTCTTGGTTAGAAAAGTTGATTAGAATTTAAAACCCATATAAGGTCAAAATTTTCAATAAATTTACAGATTGTTATAACAATCTATTAATAAAAAAATAATAATTAAAAATGTTTTCTTTTTAACTACGATTGTTGCTAAAAACAAGACATTTTGAGGCTAAAATCTTAAAAAAAGCGGGTATAGTGCTCAAGTTAAGAAACATAGATAACACTTCTGTATCAGAATATATCAATAAATATGAGCTCAGGAAAATTAAGTAATGTAAGAACATATTCCATAACATATAATCTCCCATATTGGTTTATTAAGTTTGTCAAAAAACATTCTATGATAGATATCTCATCAACCGCTCAAACAAGACTAGCGATGATTGAGTTTTATTATCAAATTAAAAGTGTTTCTGTTGTTTGTAAATCATTTAAGATATCAAGAAAAACATTCTATAAATGAAAAAGCAGATTTGAATTACAAGGTAAAAGACTATCTTTTCTAAAAACACCAAAAACAAAAAGAAAGACAACGCTTGATTGTAATACACAGATAAAGATCAAACATCTAAGAGAAAAATACATAAGATTAGGTAAAGTTAAACTCCAAAAGCTATTT
>JBBIRE010000126.1:0-1733 GCA_037441985.1 Candidatus Roizmanbacteria bacterium | reverse complement strand
AAGTGTTAAAAAAATTAGTCAATGAAATCGCTGGAGTTGAACCTTTGAAAGTTAAAGAAATAAAACTTTATGCCACTATGAGTTGTCCTTATTGTAAAATGGAGGCATCTTGGCTTGAAGAAAATAAAGTTAAATTTCGCCATATTTTAGTTGACTTAGATCAAAAAGCGGCTGAGGAAATGGTAAGAAAAACTGGTCAAATGGGAGTGCCGGTGACTGAAATCGTCTATAACAATGATGAAGAAGAATACATTATTGGTTTTGATAAACAAAGATTGTCAGAAATTCTTGGAATTAAGACCAATTAATCACAACATGGTTCTTTATAGCCACAATTTTGACAAATAGCATCACGAGTACCCGGAAAAACACTGATTGGTTCGTGACAAAGCGGACAAGGAGTATAATCGTAAAAATTAATTTTCTCCTTTAAACTTTTTGATATCTTCGATAATTTCTTTGGCATGAGTTTTGGGATTAACTTTTTGATATTTCTTAACAATTTCACCTTTTGGATTGATTAAATAAGAAATTCTTAAAATACCTTCAAATTCCTTCCCTAAAAACTTTTTCTTTCCCCAAGCGTTATATACTTTTATCACCTTTTTTTCCGGATCCGATAAAAGAGAAAAATTAAGATTTTGTTTATTCGCAAAATTTTTATGAGACTCAATACTGTCTGCAGAAACACCAAGAACAACAACGCCTATTTTGGTTAATTGATTTAAGTTGTCTCTAAACTGGCACGCCTCAGTGGTGCATCCTGGGGTATTGTCTTTTGGATAGAAATACAAAACTATCCATTGCCCTTGGTAATCGGATAATTGATGAATTTTGCCATTTTGATCAGGCAAAGAAAAATTAGTTGCTTTCATATTTTAATTTTGTAAAATTTTAACTATTACCAATTTAGTATAAATTAAAATTTATGAAAACGCAAGATTTAATCAAACTGAAAGAAAATAAAACCTCACTCCCAATTGCTGATGTTTTTAGAAAAAGATTTAGTCCAAGAGTGTTTTCCGATGAAAAAGTCGAGGAAGAAGATTTAAAAATCATTCTTGAAGCCGCTCGCTGGACTCCATCTTCATATAACCGGCAACCTTGGTTTTTTTATATCGCCTATCAAAAGAGTGATTTTTTTGACAAGTTAACATCTCTTCTTTCATCCGGCAATCAATGGGCAAAAAGAGCCCCCCTTTTAATTTTAGCTTGCTATCTCAAAAAAGACGAAATGGGAGAAAACGATAAGAGTCAATATGATTTAGGTCAAGCAGTCGCTGCTTTAGTCTACCAGGCCCAAATTCTTGGATATTATAGCCATCAAATTGGTGGTTTTGATAACAAAAAAGCTCAACTTTTAGTTAACGATAATCATACTCCTTTTGTCTTAATTGCCTTGGGAAAAATTGGAAACTATGAAAATCGAAACGAACCTTGGATTAACTGGGATAAAAAACCTCCCCAAAGAAAAGAGATCTGGTATGAGATAAAAAAATAAGAATTATTTTATTAAAGCAATAATCAGTGCACCGGCTGTCATCATTAAAGCGCCGATAAAAACCGCTGGGGTAATTTTTTCTTTTAGAATTATCGCCGCCAAAATAATTGTTAAAACCAAACTTAACTTATCGATTGGAACCACTTTTGATGCCTCACCAATTTTTACAGCATAAAAATAAAAAAGCCAAGAAAGACCAGTGGCAATTCCAGAAAGGATAAGAAATATCAGA
>JBBIRE010000125.1:0-1756 GCA_037441985.1 Candidatus Roizmanbacteria bacterium | reverse complement strand
TCCGGTAGCTACATTTTCTCATCTTGATGCCTCTTTAGCTTTGGAACGATCCTTAGCTGAACAAGGTTTATATCCGGCGATTGATCCTTTAACTTCTTCCTCTCGTGCTCTTGATCCGCAAATTGTGGGAGAGGAACATTATCAGGTTGCCAATACGGTAAAAAAAATTTTACAGCGTTATAAAGAATTACAAGACATTATTGCGATTTTAGGAATGGAGGAGCTTTCTGAGGAAGACAAGTTGACCGTTTCCCGGGCGCGCAAAATCCAGAGATTTTTAACCCAACCGATGTTTGTCGCCGAACCGTTTACCGGTCGACCAGGAAAATATGTTTCTCGCGAAGAAACGGTAAAAGGTTTTAAGGAAATAATTGAAGGGAAACACGATGATAAGAACGAAATGGCCTTTTATATGGTAGGGAAAATTGATGAAGTTAAATAATTAAATATGTCTCTTTTATCGCTACAAATTGTTACCCCTCAAAGAGTCGTTTTAGAAAAGTCGGTTAAATCAGTAACCGCACCTACCGAATTAGGTGAAATTACTATACTTCCGCGTCACATCCCTCTTTTAACTCTTTTAAAGGAAGGATTAATTAAAATTAAATTCGATGATGAAGAAGAATTTTATGCCATCGGCGGAGGATACCTTCAAACTGATGGAAAAAAAATTTTAATCTTAGTTTCTCGTGCATATGGTCAGTCAGAAATTAATGAAAAAATAATTGAGGAAAGTAAGAAACAAGCAGAGGAACTTCTCAAGAAAGCCGTTGATGAAAAACAAAGACAAGAAGCGATTTCCCTTTTGCGAAGATCAATTATTGAAGACAAACTTTTACAAAAGGTTAGGAAAAAAAGGATTTAGCTTGTTGATATGAAATTTATTTTTATTTCAGGCGGAGTAATTTCAGGGATTGGCAAAGGGACGACGGCAGCGTCAATCGCTTTCCTTCTAAAGTATGCCGGTTATCGTGTTTCACCAATTAAATTTGAAAACTATTTAAATCTTGATGCCGGAACCATTAATCCGATTGAACACGGTGATGTTTTTTTATGTGAAGATGGGACTGAGGCTGATATGGATATCGGGACATATGAGAAATTTTTAGATCAAGAGATGGGAAGCGATAATTTTGTGACGATGGGCAAGATTTATCAGACAGTGATTGAAAGAGAACGTAGATTTGAATATATGGGCGAAGACGTTGAAGCGGTTCCCCATATTACTGAGGAAATTATCAATCGTATCTTAAGCGTTGGTAATAAAAATAAAGCTGATTTTGTCGTTATTGAATTAGGTGGGACGGCGGGTGAATACCAAAATGTTTTATATTATGAAGCGGCAAGAATATTAACCTTGCGTTATCCACAAAAAGTGATTCATATTCATGTCAGTTATGTCCCAGTCCCCTCTCATCTTAATGAACCAAAAACAAAACCAACTCAACTTTCGGTAAGAATGCTTAATTCAATGGGGATTCAGCCCAATATGATTATCGCCCGCAGTGAAAAGGATTTAGATGAGAGACGAAAAGAACGTTTAGCGCTTTTTTGCAATGTGAGTAAAGAAATGGTGATTTCAAATCCTAATCTCGAATCAATTTATGAAATACCACTAAAACTTTATCAACAGGAGGTTGAAGTAAAAATTCAAAGATTATTTAATATTACTCCAAAAAGAAGCGAGATTGATTTTTGGCTAAATTTTGTTAAAGAAATTAAGGAAAAAAAGAAGAAAAAAGTTGTGGTGGCAATT
>JBBIRE010000124.1:0-1770 GCA_037441985.1 Candidatus Roizmanbacteria bacterium | reverse complement strand
AAGTTCCTCATGACGGGTGCCTGATTTCTCGATGTCAATCGCCGGAAAGATTCTTTTATCGGCAAATCGTCTCTCGAGATGAAGTTCCATATTACCGGTGCCCTTGAATTCTTCATAAATCAAATCATCCATTCTTGATTCGGTTCCCACTAAAGCTGTACCAATAATCGTCAAACTCCCCCCTTCTTCACAATTTCTGGCCGCACCGAAAAATTTTTTCACTGGATAAAGGGCTTGAGGATCAAAACCTCCAGACAAGCTCCGACCACTATTTCCGGCAGTTAGATTATAAGCACGAGCTAAACGGGTAATTGAATCTAAAAGAACAACCACATGTCGTCCAGTTTCAACCAATCTTTTCGCCCGATCTAAGGCTAAATTGGCTACCTTAACCTGTTGACGAGGCGATTCATCAAAATTAGAAGCAGCCACTTCGCCCTTAATAAATCGTTTAATCTCAGTCACCTCTTCCGGTCGCTCGCCAATTAAAATTGCCATTAAAAAAATATCGGGATAATTTTTGGCAATTGCCTCAGCCATTTCTTTTAAGAAGGTTGTCTTTCCAGCTTTTGGCTGAGAGACAATCAATGCTCGCTGACCAAAACCAACTGGAGCTACTAAATCAACGATCCGCATTGATAAAACGTCTTTGGTTGTTTCTAAAACAATTTGTTTGTTTGGATGAATCGAGGTTAGATCATCAAATTGTTTGCGTGCTCGACTTTGTTCCTCATTCATCTCAATCCCATTAATCTTTTTAATCAAAAGGAGAGAATGAAATCTTTCCCCTTCTTTTGGTGGTCGGGCCAATCCTTCAATCTCATCGCCCCGACGCAACCAAAAACGGTGAATTTGAGAAGCAGAAACATAGATATCTTTATCAGGATTTAAAGTATAATCATGTCTTAAAAAACCATAACCACTTTGAGTAATATCCAAAATTCCTGATGTTGAGTAACTGATTTTTAAATCTTCTTTTAATTTTTCTTGTAAATCAATTTCCTTATTTTCCTCTTCAACTTTCATTATTGGTTTTTTTTCGAGCTCAACAATCGGTTTTTCTTCAACCTCCTCAATAATTTTTGACACATCTAAAACTTCTTCTGAAGCGGGAAGGGTTTTTCCTTTTGAAAGATCTTTTTTTACCATATAAATATATAAAAATTAATAATGGTGTTATTACTTAATAGTTAATCTCATAAATGAGTTTGTTTTCATACCTAATGGAAAGCGAAAAGTTTGATTTCTTTTTCTTTATTGAATGCCTTCTTATTTTATCATCAAATCAACTTAGAAGCTAATATTGTTTTTTTTAATAAATTAAGAACCCTCCCAAAGAGGTGATCTTGGACTTTTTCCCGGCTTAAGAAGGGGGAGAAGGCCCCTCCCGAAACTTCGGGGGAAATGCGCTCTTCTCATTCCCCTCCTCCGATTCGGAGGGGGGGTTACCCTATCGTTTTGATTTCGTCAAGAAAAAGTGCCTAAGATCGCTCCCCTTTAGGAGATTGTCTTTAGTATACTAAAAACATAGTAATTTTGTCAATACTTTGTTAAAGCCGGGTACATAGGTAACAGTATCTTCTTTTTAATTTGTAACTGATAATACTCAAAAGGAGTTAAATAATCAAGAGCTTAATAAGGACGAGTGAAGTTGTAGAAGATTAACCAGTCTGTTAATCTTTTGTTAGCCTCAATTAGATTCGATTCAGTTAATAAGCTTTCAAAGTATTCATCAGTCTCTATAAATTCTTCTTTTAAGGTTCTATTAAA
>JBBIRE010000123.1:0-1798 GCA_037441985.1 Candidatus Roizmanbacteria bacterium | reverse complement strand
TAAAGAATAATTCTAAATTTTAAATTATCAATTTTTAAATAATTTTTAATTTTTAATTGTAATTTTGCATTTTGATTTTTGAATTTTAAATTTAATAATATGTTTAATTTTATGTTATACTTAAATCTTATTAATTACTTTTAGCTAAATGAATCTAGGGGAATTTATTAATTCATTAACCAACTCGCCATCAGCACCTGTTTCCCTTTTCATTATTGCTTTTGCCGAATCATCTTTTTTCCCTATTCCTCCAGACACAATCCAAATCCCCTTATCGCTCATTAATCCTAAACTCTCTTTTCTTTATGCCTCTATCTCAACCCTTAGCTCGGTTATCGGAGGAATCTTTGGTTATTTTATTGGCAATAAAGGAGGCAAACCGATCGTTAATCGGATTATTTCCGATGAAAAACTTTATAAAGTAAAACTTTTGTACCAAAAATACGATGTTTGGGCAATTTTCGTCGCCGGATTTTCTCCTATTCCTTATAAAATTTTTACTCTCTCTGCTGGTTTATTTGACTTAAATTTTAAGAGATTTATTATTGCTTCATTTATTGGTCGAGGCAGTCGATTTTTTCTAGTGGCAACATTAATTTTTATCTTCGGCGAAACAATTAAACATTTTCTTGATAAATATTTAGAATTAGCGATTATTGGATTCACCGTTCTTCTTATTGGCGGATTCTTTGTTATTAACAAATTCCTTCAGAAAAAAGCGTAAATAAAAAAAGTCAAAATTCAAAAATCAAAAGTCAAAAATGCAATTAAAAATTAATATTGATTATTAATTATTGTTATGTTTAGGGAATTCCCCATTGGATAGGAAAAGACAGTAGTGTATGTCCCCTTCAGAATTTAATGTTTAAAGTTTAATTTTTAATATTCCACGTTCCACGTTCCAGGTTCCACGTCCCAAAGGGACCCCATTGGGGTTCTACGTCCCAATTATTGTCCAAGCCTCTGTCTGATCTGTTCTTGCATCTGTTGTAAATCAAAGAAACTCACATCATCTGGTGGGGTAAACAATGAATCATCAACTACCGTTGGTTCACATTTATATTGATATTTTAGAAATTCAGCTGAGCCAACAATGTTTGTATTGTTATTCGCTTCTTCACCCGATTGCTCAAAATAATTTTTATCAAAACAGGTCTTTGTTCCTTTTTTCTCTTCACTCCAAATCCATGTACATTTATCAATAACAAGCATATTTCCTTTTTTACCATCATTAACAAGGTCCATATAGGCTTTTCCATTCTTAACATAAATTGTCCCTTCTGATTTATCGGTTTTGTAATAACATTTAAAAGGAGTCGACTTTTTTATCACATCCATTAGTGAACCAGTAAAGCCTGTTTCTTTTTTCTCCTGTTGTCTTTCTTGTTGTTTTTGTCTAACTCCTTGTGGTGAAATCGTCCCTCTTCTTGCTCGAGATAGATAAAACACTCCACCAGCAACTAATACAACAGCAATGATTGGAATAAATTTTTTCATAAATTGATAAATTTGTAACGAAATTAATAGTATCACTTAAATCAAAAATAATCAATAATAATTTTTATTCAATATTTTAAATTAATAAAAAATAATTTTAATTTTAAATTTTAAATTCTTAATTTTAAAACAATTTTAAATTTTTAATTCCAAAAGGAATCCTTTCGGAATTTTAAATTAAACCACTTATTCCCACCGCATTTCAATTATATCTCTATCGTATTTCAACTGTATTTCTATTGTATTTCTTTATTCATTATTATTTACCAGAGTTTAGTTGTTAGTTTATTATTCATTGATT
>JBBIRE010000122.1:0-1959 GCA_037441985.1 Candidatus Roizmanbacteria bacterium | reverse complement strand
AACTTTAAGCCTGTTTTTTGTTTTTTTATTTCTTGACTATTTTCTTTTAACTAAAGTCACCAGTTTTGAAAGATTTTTAGTTGATAATAATCGTCTCTTTGTTTTTTTAACCCTTCTTTTTAGTTTGATCAATAATTTTTTGATTGCTGTCGCCCTAACATTTTTAGTTTATCTGATTGAAAAAAAACAAAAAGTTGTTGGTGGGAAAGGGAATACTTTTTTTGGTGTTGTGTTAAGTTTGGTCTCTATTGGTTGTGCGGTTTGTGGGGGTTTGCTTCTGCCTGTTTTAGGGATTGCCGCTTCTTTGACCGCTTTTCCCTTTCAGGGACTTGAGATTAAGATTTTATCAATCGGGTTATTATCGCTTTCTTTATCTGAGATGAGTCAGATTATTACTAATACCAACTGGAAACGATCAAGACAAGTTGGTATTAAAAGATTTTATTGGTTGTTTAGTTTGCTGGCTTTAATTTTAGTTTATTTAATTCCTCGTCTTCCTTGGTCAATGAAGAAAAATTTTTTTGGAAGTCTTGTTGTTTCTCAAAAACAATTAACAAAAAACTCAACCAATGCCGATGAGATTTTTGAGGCGATTAATCCCTCATCGGGTTTCGAGATTAAAGCCTCTTACGAAGATTTAGGACCAAAGATGTTAGCTTCAGGAGTGATTGATCTTGAGAAATTTAAAAATGTTTATCAGCAGTCAGGTCAACCTTTAACTGATGAACAGTTGACAATTCTTACTAAAGGAAGCGATCAAAAGATTAAAATCACTCGAGAAAACTCGTATTTTTTACTCAATTTTTTCTGGGCGGCTGGATTAGTTAATCAATCAAAGATTTTAACCGAAGGAGAGATCACTAAATATGGACAAGATCAGATTGGTAATTTTGCCTCAACTGGCGGGTGGACTTTAGCCAAGGGTGAGCCGATGAATTTTTATGCCAAAGAAAAACTAATTCCTTTAACCAATGAGCAAGAAAAATTAGTAGAAAAAGTGGCCTTGGCTATCTATCGACCCTGTTGTAACAACTCAACTGCTTTTCCTGATTGCAATCATGGGATGGCCCTTTTGGCGGTGCTTCAGCTTTTGGCAAAAAACGGAGCTTCTGAAAAAGAGATGTTTGAGGCGGCTAAATACTTTAATGCTTTCTGGTTTCCAGGAAATTATTATGATTTAGCCTTATATTTTAAAAACAAAGAAAATAAAGATTTTTCTCAAGTTCCGGGTGAAGTAATTTTAGGCAAAGATTATTCTTCAGCTTCTGGCTGGCAACAGGTGAAAAGTTGGTTAGCGTCTCAAGGATTAATCAAAGAACCACCGCGTCAAGGTGGCGGTTGTGGAGTTTAATCAGTTAAAATTAAAATGATGATTGATAAAATTATTGTTGCCGGAGGTGGTATTTTGGCGATAATTTTTACTCTCTGGTATTTTTTTGGCAAAAAAGAAGAAAAAGAGATTGAGGCAAAGGAGGAGATTGAAATTTTGGTTAAAGGCGGTTATCAGCCATCAAAAATAGTTTTACCGGTTGATAAAAAAACGAAATTAGTTTTTTTGCGTGAAGATGAAAGTAGTTGCCTTGAGGAGGTTGTCATCCCAGATTTTAAGATTAGAAAATTTTTACCATTAAAAGAAAAGACAATCATTGAGATTACTCCTCATCAAACCGGTGTTTTTAATTTTTCTTGCGGGATGGGAATGTTTCATGGTCAATTAATTGTCAAATAAAAATGAAAAAAACATTTTTTATCAAAGGGATGCATTGCGCTTCATGTGTTTATGTCAATGAAAAAGCTTTAAAGTCAATCGCCGGCGTTAAAGAGGCTCAGATTAATTTAGCCAATCAAAAAGCCACCATTGAGCTTGAAAAAGATGTTCCCAATGAGGTTTTGGCCAAAGCAGTTGCCTCGGTCGGTTATCAAGCAGTTTTTGAAGAAGAAAAAAAATCAGATGAAAAT
>JBBIRE010000121.1:0-2254 GCA_037441985.1 Candidatus Roizmanbacteria bacterium | reverse complement strand
CCAATGAGGATAATAAAAATAGAAGTCCCAATAAAAATTTTTGCCATAAATTAAAGAGAAAAAAGTTTCAGGCTCGTCCTCTTGATCAAAGAATTTTTCTAATCTTCTTGTTTTAATGAAAAAAATTTCTCCTGTCCCAGAAGTGGTCGCCTCAACTAAATGACCGGCAATTGGCTGCATTTTTTTATCAGAAAAAGTAAGCATGAGCATGAATAATTAATTGGTTGTTGAAAATGCCTACGTTGCCTATAATACTTGTCATTTCTAAAGGTTGATTAAAAGAAAGAGAAGAATATTTTTTTGTTTTCACATCATAATGAGCCAGTTCAGTTTTATCAACCGCGCCTATACCGAACAAAAATCCGCCTTGGATTTTTTGTCTTCTAAAAAATTCAGAAAGAGTAGCAATAATCTTTTCTCCTCGTTCTAATCTAATTAAATAATATCCTCCAAAATTCTTCAATTTCATATAAAATATTATAAAATAAATTATGCTCAAAGTCGGAATCGTTGGTTTACCCAATGCGGGCAAATCAACCTTATTTAACGCTTTAGTTGAAAAACCAAAAGCCCGGACCGCCACTCATCCTTTCACTACCGTAGATAAAAATATTGGTACGGTCAGCGTTCCTGACGACCTATTGTTTAAACTGGCGTCTTTAGAAAATATCGGAAAAGTCACACCAGTCTCAATTACTTTTATTGACATCGCCGGTCTGATTAAAGGGGCTCATCAAGGAGAAGGCTTAGGCAATCAATTTCTCCATCATATCCGGGAAGTTAATCTCATTCTTCATGTGATTCGTTTTTTTGACAACCCTCAAGTCCCTCATGTTCATGCAACTATTGATCCGGAATCAGATTTAAAGATTGTCAATGAAGAACTTCTTTTGGCCGATTTGGAGTCCTTAGAAAAGAAGTTAAATAAAGAAAAATTGGCAAAAGAAGAAAAGGAATTAGTTGAATATTTAATCAAGGAATTAAATCAAGGAAAGATGGCGAGTGAAATTTTACCAAATTTAGAAGAAAAACAACAAATAATGGCGAAATTTTATCACTTATTAACGGCAAAAAAACAAATCGTTGTTGCCAATATTGATGAAGAGGATTTGAACAATCCACCAACCAAAATTAACAACACCTTTCTTCTTCCAATTGCCGCTAAGTTCGAGGCTGAATTGAATGAATTACCGTGGGTAGAACAACAAAAGATACTAAAAGATTTAGGATTGAAATCATCGGCTAAAACCCAGATTATTCAAAGTTGTTATCAAAATTTAGATCTGATTACCTTCTATACCATCGCCAAACGAACCGAAGCCCGGGCTTGGCCGATAAAAAAAGGAGCAAAAGCCATTGAAGCGGCAGAAAAAATTCATTCAGATTTTGGGAAACATTTTGTTAAAGTAGAAGTGATTACCGCCGAGGAATTGATTAAGATTGGTGGTTGGAATAAAGCGAAAGAAATAGGAAAAATTATTTTAGAAGGAAGAGAATATCAAGTAAAAAATCAAGATGTGTTAGAATTTAAAATCTCTCTTCATTGATTGATTGAGTGGTTTGTTTTAAAGATGGGTTTTGAAATTCTTCAATTTTTTTTATCCGACGAAGGTATTTCTCATCAGTCTTTGGTTGAGTGTTAAGAAAGGCATTAATAATTTTTATCGCTTGTTCAAATGAGGTATAATCAGCGGCTAAAGCAATGACATTAGTATGATCATTTTCTCGAATGTGTCTTGCTTGATCTTCATTTATTGCCAAACCGGCCCGAATGTTAGGAAAACGATTAGCTGCGATCGCTACCCCGCATCCTGATCCGCAGATAATAATCCCCAAATGATTATCTAAATTTTGAAGAACGGCCCGGGCGACTCGTTGGGCAAAATCAGGATAGTCATCTTGCGCATCATATTGATAGTTGCCTAAATCCTCAATTCTTATTCCTTTCTCTTGAAAATATTCCAAAAGTTGATTTTTTAACTCAAATCCCCGATGATCAGCGGCAATAAAAAGGGTCATTAATAATATTATAAACATTAAACTTTTAACGTCAAATGTTAAAGCCGGGTACATAGGTAACAGTTTCTTCTTTTTAATTTGTAACTGATAATACTCAAAAGGAGTCAGATAATCAAAAGCTTAATAAGGACGAGTGAAGTTGTAGAAGATTAACCAGTCTGTTAATCTTTTGTTAGCCTCAATTAGATTCGATTCAGTTAATAAGCTTTCAAAGTATTCATCAGTCTCTATAAAT
>JBBIRE010000120.1:0-2299 GCA_037441985.1 Candidatus Roizmanbacteria bacterium | reverse complement strand
ACAAAAAAAGTATTCTTCCCTTTCTTTTAATCAACCTTTAGAAATGACAAGTATTATAGGCAACGTAGGTATTTTCAACAACCAATTAATTATTCATGCTCATGCTACTTTTTCTGATAAAAAAATGCAGCCAATTGCCGGTCATTTAGTTGAGGCGACCACTTCTGGGACAGGAGAAATTTTTTTCATTAAAACAAGAAGATTAGAAAAATTCTTTGATCAAGAGACGAGCCTGAAACTTTTTTCTCTTTAATTTATGGCAAAAATTTTTATTGGGACTTCTATTTTTATTATCCTCATTGGCTTGGTAATTTTTGTTTCAAAAAAAATTAGTCGAAGAAAAATAGTTTTTGATAAAATAAAAAAATGGACTTGTCTTTCCTATTTGTCAATAAATATCTGATAAAAATTATTAGATTCTTTTTAATTTTTTTAGCTTATCTTTTTGGAAAAAAACTAATTTTTTCCAGCGTTGACTTAGCTTTTAAGAATATAGAAAAGACCGCTTTTTCAGTCAATCATCAGCGATTGTTAACCTTAAAAAAGCTTTTAAAAAACTTAGTCCAATATCTTTTATTAATTACCTTTATTTTCTACTTGTTGAAAGAGATAGGTGTTGATTTAACCCCTTTTATTACCGGCGTTGGCATTTTAGGTTTAACCTTTTCTTTTGGCGCTCAGACTTTAGTCAAAGACTTAATCGCCGGTTTTTTTATCATCTTGGAGAATCAATATAATGTTGGTGATTGGGTTCAATTAAACGATCAGAAAGGAGAAGTCGTCAAAATTACTCTACGGATGACGGTTATTAAAGATAAAGATGGTAATTTAATTTATTTGCCAAATTCTCAGATTAATAAAGTAATTGTTTTTACCTTTAAGGAGAAACCTTGATACAAGGTTTCTCCTTGCTTCAGGGTTTCTCCTTGTAGTATTTTCCATCATCTCTTTTAACAACAAGCGATTTTATTTCCATCAATGATAAAAGATTTAAAATCTCTGAAGGATTTTTATTGGTCACAAAAACTAATTCATCAATCGTTTTCCCCTCAGCTTCTAAAAGAGAATAAATCATTTTTTCATCTTCAGTCAACTCTTTTAAAACCGCGGTTTTTTCTTTAGGTAAATAATGAATGTTTAACTCTTCCAAAATATCTTTCGGAGAAATCACTAATTTCGCTCCTTCTTTAAGAAGGATTAACGGGGCCTGAGACATTGTTGAAGTAATTGGTACCGGTGGAGCAAAAACATCTCTTCCTTGTTCAGCGGCATAGCGAGCAGTAATTAAAGCGCCTGAATCAGAAGTCCCTTCGATAACTAACACACCTTTGGAAAGACCGGAAATGATTCGATTTCTGGCAACAAAAAGACCTTTTTTAACGAGATGACCGGGTGGGAATTCTGAGAGGATTAAACCGTTCCTTTTAATAATTTCTTCATACAATTTTTGATTGCTTTGAGGATAAATGATATCAACACCGCATCCTAAAACCGCTACCGTCTTTCCATTAGAGTTTAGTGCTTCCTGATGAGCCAAACTATCAACGCCAATCGCCATGCCAGAGACAATGACCAAATCAGCGACTGCGAGTTCATTGGTAAAAATTTTGGTGATTGTTTCTCCATAATTAGTTGGTTTTCTTGTACCAACAATGGCAAAAAAAGTTATCTTATCTTGATTTAAATCATTTAATAAATTAATATTGCCTTTGGCGTATAAACAAATTGGCGGATCAGGGATATTTTTTAAAGGAAAAGGATAAGAAGGAGAATGTAAAGGAAGAATATTAACTGATTTTGTTCTTAATTTTTCTAATTCCCTTTTCGGGTTAAAAGCCAAGCGAAAAGTGATAAATTTTTTAGTTAGATTTTCCCCTAGAATTAAAGACAATTCTTTTTCAGTGGCAAAATAAGCTCGCTCAATCGTAGAAAAATGTTTCAAAAGAGCCTGAAAACGGATTGGCCCAATACCAAGAAAATATGAAAAACCCAAATAATAAGGTAATTCTTTTTCCATTAAAAGAATGATAATTGATGATAAAAAAAATTTCAGTCGGATAAAAGCGACAAAACGTCCTTGGAACGTATAACGTAGAACGTAGAACTTGAAACCCTAAAGAGGTCTTCGTTGGGATATAAAACTTGACACTTAGAACTTTGAACGTAGAACATAATAAATACCAAACTATAACTGTTTAGTAACGACACGTTATGGATAGTAAAATATTAGGTATGTTGCAAAAATTACATAAAAACGCAAAGACTAATTATCATATAAGAGAATATATTAAAACAAGCA
>JBBIRE010000119.1:0-2330 GCA_037441985.1 Candidatus Roizmanbacteria bacterium | reverse complement strand
GCTTTTGGATGAGAATAAATTTTTTTTATTTTCTCTAATTTATCCTTTTGAGATAAAGATGTTCTAATGCCAAGAAGATGGTGTTCAATCCGCAAATAACTCTCACCAACCACTTTCACTTTTTGATAAAACTCTTCCAAAAGATCTAAGTTCTCATAGATTGAGCCAGCTAGCGTGTTTTCAATCGGTAAAATACCAAAATTTTTTTCTTGCTCCAACACTCCAAGAAAAATTTTTCTAAAAACATCAACGCCAATCAAATTTTCATCAACTTTAAAAAATTTTTTGGCACAAATAAAAGAAAAAGACCCTGGTAATCCTTGATAAAAAATTTTTTTCATAAAAAATATTGTCAAATCTGT
The DNA here is from genome assembly GCA_037441985.1 of Candidatus Roizmanbacteria bacterium. Lineage (GTDB taxonomy): Bacteria > Patescibacteriota > Microgenomatia > UBA1406 > GWC2-37-13 > JBBILO01. The sequence goes on along the minus strand of JBBIRE010000119.1, from coordinate 1,968 downwards.
TTAACAATCGCCTCTCCCATTTGAGAGCAAGTAAGATAATTGTCTTCTTTAATATCTTTTGTATAACAACCATTATTTAAGACTTCAACAACAGCTTTTTCTAAAACTTCAGCTTCTTTAATTAAATTTAAAAATCTAAACATTTGGCCGGCTGAAAGAATTGCTCCAATAGGATTGGCAATATCTTTACCCGCAGCTTTTGGGTATGAACCATGAATTGGTTCAAATAAACCTCTTTTTCTTCCATCTATTTCGCCGATTGATGAAGAAGGAAGCATTCCAATTGAACCGGTAATCATAGAGGCTTCATCGGTTAAAATATCGCCAAACATATTTTCGGTTAAAATGACATCGAAATCTTTTGGCTTTTTAATAATTTGCATCGCCGCATTATCGACATAAAGATAATCAACAATAACTTCAGGATAATCTTTGGCGATAAGAGGGATTGTCTCTCGCCAAAGACGGGAAGTAGCTAAAACATTAGCTTTATCAACAACTGTTATTTTTTTTCTTCTTTTTTTTGCTAAATCAAAAGCAATTTTTGCGACTCGAATAATCTCATTTTGATGATAAACACAGGTATCAAAAGCTTTTTTTCCATCTTCACTTCTTCCTCGTGGCTCACCAAAATAAATTCCACCAGTTAATTCTCTAACAACAATAAAATCAACATCTTTGATTATTTCCTCTTTGAGAGGTGATTTTTTATATAAAATAGGGTATGTTTGAATTGGTCTGATATTGGCATAAAGATTTAAAAGTTTTCTTAATTGAAGAATCCCTTGTTCAGGTCTAACTTTTGCTTTTGGATCAGCGTCAAAAGCCGGATCACCAACCGCTCCAAATAAAATCGCATCGGCTTTTAAGACAATTTTTTTTGTTTCTTCTGGTAAAGGATAGTTTTTTTGATAAATGGCTTTTGCTCCGATTAATCCATATTGAAAGGAAAATTTTATATTAAACTTTTGTCCAACTTTTTTAATCACTTTCACTGCTTGGTCAGTTACCTCTTCACCTACTCCATCTCCTGGTAAAACAGCAATGTTAAAATGTTTTTTCATAACTTAATATTAAGATTTATAAAAATTTTCTAGGATCAACAATCTCACCGGCAATTGCCGCTGCTGTCACTGTCACCGGTGAAGCTAAAAAGATTAATGCTTCTTTTGAGCCCATTCGGCCAATATAATTGCGATTAGAGGAAGAAATCATCTTCGCTCCTTTCCCAACAACACCCATATGCTTACCAAAACAAGGACCGCAATTTGATGATTCAACATTAGCCCCCGCCTCAATAAAAAGCTGAAGAATCCCTTCTTTAATTAGGCGTTGATAAACATTTCTTGACGCTGGAATGACAACAAAATTAACATCGGGGTGAACTTTTTTTCCTTTAATAATTTTCGCCGCCTCAACAAAATCCTCATACCGCCCATTCGTGCAGGCACCCAAAAAAGCATCAGTAATTTTAGTATCATAAACTGCTGGAAAATCGATAGTGGGATTTTTTTGCGATTTTTCCAAATAATCCTTAATTTTTAAAATTGGGGTTATGTTGGATGGTTTATGAGGAAAAGCAACCACTGGCTCAATCTCACTCATATCAACTTCAATGACATCAAAATAATGAGCATTCTTATCAGGATAGTATAACCGGTAAGGAAATTTTGCTCTTGGCTTTAAATATTCTTCCAAAATTCTATCTGGTTCAAAAATGACCGTTCTTGCACCCATCTCCACCCCCATATTGGCAATGGTCGTCCGAGCATCCATCGAAAGATTTTTTAATCCCTCTCCGCCAAACTCAACCACTTTTTTTACTGCGCCATCAACTCCTAATTTCCCAATTAAAGTCAAAATTAAATCTTTACTATAAACTCCTTTTTTCAGTCTTCCTTTAAGATTAACTCTAATTGTTTCTGGGACAACAAAATCATAAAGATAACCGGTAGTTAACGCATAAGT
>JBBIRE010000118.1:0-2373 GCA_037441985.1 Candidatus Roizmanbacteria bacterium | reverse complement strand
CCCAACCACTCATCCATCCTCCCATCATCGGATAACCCATCATCCCAAAACCACCTTGATTAAACCCAGAAAGACAACCGCTGACCATCTTTCCCATTCGAATATGCATTAATCGAGACAGCTCCTTTCCCATCTGTTTTTCCATTAACTCATCTTGTTTCTCGCCCATCATTTGCTTCATCAGTTGATCACCTAATTTTTCAAAATATTGATCATCTTTTTGGCAGTTGGAAGAATAAGAATTATTTAATCGCCAGCCACCCATCATCTGAGCTTTAACTTGAAAAGCAAAAAAGAAGAAAACCACTGGAAGAAAAAATAGGACTATTTTTTTCATTTTGATTTTTTTAATAACTGATAAAAAATAAAGAAAATTAAAGAAAAAATAATAACATCAATGAGCGGATTTTGAAAAAATTTTGCGATTTGAAAAACAGTTAAACGAAGACTTCGACTATATCCTTCCATCTGATACATCTCAATTTTTTTAAAGAAATTGGCGATGATAATTAAGACACCAGAAATAATAAAAATGCCGCCACCTAAAGTTTTAAAAATCTGATAGATTCGCTGTCGATTTTTTCCAGAAATTTTATCGGTTAATCTTTCATAAAATAAAGAAAGAAGAAAAAGAGGAAAGACAATCCCTAAAACATAGGCAAAAGAGACAATGATTGCTTGCAATAACGTCGGTGACAGGGTGGTTAAAGTCACGGCGGCAAATAAAACTGGCGCACAACAAGAAGAGGATAATCCTGACATCACTCCTAAACTAAAAACAGCAAAAATATCAATTTTCTTTTCAAGATTGAGCGAGTTTGAACTTGGGAAAAATGACAGGTGAAAATTAATGATTGGTTTTATAGTCGTTATTCCCATTAAAATTAAAAATAAACCGCCAAGATAATAAATTTCTCGATGATAATTATCAAAAAAGAAAACAAACAACCGAAATCCCAAAGCCACCGGAATTAAAATTATTGATAATCCTAAAGCAAAAATTAAGGTATAAAACATCACTTTTTTTCCTTCCTTAAAAATTGTTCCTAAATAAGAGGGAAATAAAAAAGTGATGCAGCAAGGAGCAAAAAGAGCTAAAACCCCAGCTAAAAATGATGCGGTTAAAGAAATACCAAAGAGAAAGTTGTTTTCCATTTATCTCACTTTAGCCTTGATGGCAAATGTTAATTGAGGATTTTCTGGATCATTGGTTTTGACATAAACTTCTCTCTCAACCAATCCGTAAACTGGCATGACATATGGCCGATAAATCACCTTTACTTGGCCTTCTTCTTCAGGAGCAATCTCGCCCACTAAACCACTGACTGAGTGCATACCATACTCTTTGCTTGCCTTTCCATTGATCACTACCTGACCAACAGTACAACCGCAACTTGATGAGAGATCATAAAGCTGAAGTGGTTTTTTACCAATATTTTTAATGGTAAATATCGCTGATTTTTCCTCTGAAACCTTCATCTCGCCTAAATCTAAAAAGGTTTTTTTTACCTCAATTTTTGGTCTTTCTTTTGTCTCAATTTTATAAAAAACAATCGGAGCGGAAGAGGAGCTTTTATTAAAGAAAAAATAGCCAATAACGACTATCAATAAACTAAAAAAAATCAACGCCCCAATAAAAAATTTTTCACCCATAATCTATATCCTACCCTAGAGGATAGGAAATGTCAAGGATAAAGAATCCGTTGACTAGTTGCTTGTTAGCTAAACAATTAGCCAACACAATTATTTATGATATAATATCAACTATGGGGATAACTCATGAAACTGGAAGTATATGGCATGAAGGAACAAAACAATTTTTAGGATGTATGGGATTATTAGTTATAGTTATGTCTTTATGCTTAGGTAGTCTATACGTATTGTCAAAAATCCAAAATCCAGTTTCTGTATCCGCAACAGAAACACCAACCCCAATAGTTTATTTTACACCTACACCACCAACTTTAACACCTACACCTCAAAAACCTAAATACTGTGTTATTATTGATGGCAACAATCCTCCTGGAGCTCAAGGTGACGGTTCTGCTCCAACCGCTTATAGCGCATGGGAAGAATTAAAAAGATCTAATAAGTTAAATTTCTTCAATTTGGCCGGTCCAGACGCTAATCCAAATAATCCACAAGAACTTGATGATCTACCTACAGACCTACCTGATGTTGTTCATAACGGCGATAAATTTTGTTTACCTTAATTATTTTTATTTCTTTTTACTATTCTTAAAAAACCAACAATCCCAAACACTAAAGGCAGAAGAATAATATTGGCATATTTAAACAAATCTTTTTGTGTTTCGGGTAAATCAGGTAACATGAAAAAAGAGACTTGTCTTTGACTAATACCAGATAATGCTC
>JBBIRE010000117.1:0-2389 GCA_037441985.1 Candidatus Roizmanbacteria bacterium | reverse complement strand
AGCGGATTGGATATGGATTCAACATATGTTGGCAGTGGCGAAAGAAAAAGTAGCGGTGGTTATTGATACTGGCGCTGTTTCTCGAGGCGGAAGAGAGCTTGAGATTAGAAGAAAGATTGTTGAGGCAGATTTGATTGAAGCGGTGATTCTTCTTCCAGAAAAACTTTTTTATAATACCGGCGCTCCAGCAGTGATTATTGTTTTTAATAAAAAGAAAAATAACGATAAGAGGGGAAAAATTCTTTTAATTAATGCCAGCAAAGAATTTCAACCAGGCAAAAAGCAAAATACTTTAAGTCAAGAAAATATTCAAAAAATTGTCGAAGTTTATAAAAACTTTCAAGAAAAAGAAAAATTCAGCCAAATCATCACTTTAGGAGAAGCAAAACAAGCAGATTATAATTTAAGCCCTTCGAGATTTGTGAGTGTTTTTGAGGAGGAAAAATATCGTTCAATTAGTGAGATAAAAGCCGATTTGGAGAAATTGGAACAAGAGAGAGAAATTTTAGATAAGAGGATAAAAGAAATTTTAGTTAAGATGGAGTTTTTTAATTAATTTTTTATATGTTTATCCCAAAAACAAAATTAATTGAAAAATTAGCCTCTAAATACAAAATAAGAATTGAGGAATTGGAAAAAATATTTGATAAACAATCCAATATTTACATAGATTTTGCCAATGTGATTAACTGGCAAAATTGCCTTGGTTGGCATATTGATTTGAAAAGATTAAAGCAGTTTCTAAATTCGTTTACTACAATAAAAGAAATTAAATTTTACAATGGATTGTTAGAAGGAGATGAAAAATCATTAAATATTTTAAATCAAGCAAAAGAAAATGGTTATCTAGTAAGAACTAAAGCTGTTAGTTAAGGAGTTTATTTGTTGGAATAAGGAGCTTAGCCATTAATATGCAAAAGAGACTCCTTCGCGGAGCCTCTAAGCTTTGAAAATAGGGGTTGTTAATCAACCAAATTAATTATAGTGATTTTTTTGAGAAAGTCAAGTGTTTGAGGAAATTAAGATAAGAAAGATAAAAAGTTTTTCGGTTTTATCCGAGGAGAAATTTTTTGTTTAGCACTTTATAAAAATTATAATTTTTCAGTATATAAAAAAATTATTTAAACGATGAAAAAAATTGAAGAAAAATTATTGAAAAGAATTGAAGAATTAATAAAAGAGGGAGAAAGTCTTAAAGATAAAGATCCGTATTGGATTGATAAAGAATTCTTTTTTAAATGGAAATCCAATGTTGAAAACTTAATTAAATTAGCTGCCGGAGAAGATAGTGTTTACTATAAAAATTTAACCGAGGGAGTGATGTTTCATAGTGTTGAAAGTGTTAAGGTGGGTCTTGGTATTTTAATAGCTCTAAAAGAAGATTTAGAAAAAGGATTTATATTTGACATTAAAGATCTTTTAACCGCTGAGTTATTTGATGATTTTTTAGAAATGGCACAACATTTATTTGAAGTAGGATATAAAGATCCTGCCGCTTCTCTTACAGGTGCCGTTTTAGAAAGCAGTATGAGAAAGATTGCCGATAAATCTAGAATTATTGTTAAAGATAATGATGATATCAGTTCTCTTAATAGTAAGTTAGCAAATAAAGGTGTTTATAATCGTCTTATTCAAAAACAAATTCAAGCTTGGAAGGCTATTAGAGATAGCGCTGATCATGGAAAATTTAATGATTACAAACGCTATCAAGTTGAATATATGTTAGAACGAGTGAAAAAATTTTTAGCAGATTACCTATGAAAACACCTTGGCCAACGAAAAAATTGGGAGAGATTTGTGAGCAAATTGATGGTGGAGAATGGGGGAAAGAATTTAATAATGGTGATTTAGTACAATGTAAGGTTATAAGAGGTACAGACTTCCCTTCTATTCAGATCAAAAATTTCTCAGAAATTCCTATTAGGTTTATTGAGAAAAATAAATTAGAAAGATTAAGACTAAAATCTGGTGATATATTAATCGAAATTTCAGGAGGTAGTAAAGATCAACCTACTGGACGAATTTTATTTTGGGAAGAAAGCGTGCAAGAGCCTATAATTTTTTCTAATTTCACGAAGCGATTAAAAATAAATAGAAATATTGTAGATCCAAAATATTTTTTCAGATATTGGCAATATTTGTATTTTAAAAGGAGAACTATTGATTACGAGGAAAGAACTACAAACATTAGAAACTTTAAATTTAGAGAGTTTTTGAACAACGAAGAAATCCCCCTTCCCCCTCTCCCCATCCAACAAAAAATTGTTCTTATTCTTAACACTATTCAGTCGGCGGTTGATTTGGAGGATAAAATTATTGAGAAGACAAAGGAGTTGAAAAAATCAGTGATGGCGGATTTGTTTAAATATGGAGGACCATCATTTAGAAA
>JBBIRE010000116.1:0-2402 GCA_037441985.1 Candidatus Roizmanbacteria bacterium | reverse complement strand
ATCTTAATCAAATTCCTTATGGGGGAACGGCATATGGTATTGAAGAAGCAGCCCAACGTTATTTTGATAAATCAGCCAAAAATCTTTCTTTAGACGAGGCGGCTTTTTTAGCCGGTTTACCTCAAGCGCCATCTCTTTATTCTCCTTATAACAATCCTCAATTGGCCAAAAAAAGAAGAAATGAGGTGTTGCTTGCCATGAAAAAGCAAAAGTTTATCGATGAGAAACAATATCAAATGGCGGTCAATAAACCCTTAAAAGTCGTTCCTTTAAAAGAAAAAATCGCCGCTCCTCATTTTGTCTTTTATGTTAAAGAGGAACTAGAAAAAAAATTCAATGTTCAAGAAGTTGAGACTGGTGGTTTTAAAATCTACACCACTTTAGATTTAGAAATCCAAAACTTTGCCGAAAATGTGGTTAAAGAAGAAATCGAAGATCTGAAAAATTTAAATGTCGGCAATGGAGCGGTTTTAGTCACCCGGCCACCGACCGGAGAAATCCTAGCCATGGTCGGCTCAAAAGATTATTTTGCCACTCCTTCTGGCGCTTTTAATGTCACAACAGCCCTTCGTCAACCAGGTTCAGCGATAAAACCTTTAAATTATGCCATTGGCATTGAAAGGAAATTGGTCACTCCAGCGACCATTTTTCTTGATATTCCTGTTTGCTTTGCCGTTGCCGGTCAACCAAAAGCTTATTGTCCGGTAAATTATGACGGTCAGTTCCATGGTCCTCAATCACTTCGATTCTCATTGGGTAACTCATTCAATATCCCAGCAGTTAAAATGTTAGCCATTAATGGTGTCAAAGAATTTATCGCTTCAGCCTCGGCATTTGGGATAACCACTTTTAAAGATCCAAAAAACTATGGTCTTTCTTTAACTTTGGGTGGTGGCGAGGTGAAAATGACCGAGTTGGCCAAAGCCTTTTCTGCCTTTCCCAATCGCGGCAAAGTCAAAGATTTGGTTTCAATTTTAAAAATTGTTGATAAAAATAACAAAACTCTTTACCAGTATAAGGATCCCAATTTGGTCAAAGACGTCAAAAAATCTCTCTCCTACCCTAATTTTTTCTCAATCCCGGGAAAAAAAGTCCTCTCTGAAGCGACCACTTTTCTTATCTCCCATATCCTTTTGGACAATAATGCCCGATCAGCCGCTTTCGGCTCTTCATCTTATTTGGTTATTCCCGGTAAGGCGGTTTCTGTCAAAACAGGAACAACCGATGACAAAAAGGATAACTGGACCATTGGTTATACGCCCAATTTTTTAGTCGCGGTCTGGGTGGGTAATAATGATAATCAACCGATGCATCCTTATCTGACATCAGGAGTGACCGGTGCCGCTCCAATTTGGAATCGAGTGATGACCTATCTTTTGAAAAATCAACCTGATCTTTGGCCAATCAAACCCGATAACGTTGTTGGCTATCAAGTTTGTTGGGATAGCGGTGAAATTAAAACTGAAGGAAAAGACTGTCCAACTCGTTTTGAGTATCTCATTAAAGGAACTGAACCAAAAGAATCTGCTGTTAAAAAAATGACCGTTCCTATCACCGTTGATGACAAATTGGCCCCATCTGATTACCCAAATGTTCAGATGAAGGAAAAAACAGTCTTCAGCGATATGTTTAATCTTTACTGTCTTGATTGCAACCATGAAGGCGGCGAAATCCCGCAGACAATTGTCATTAAATAAGAAATTTAAACCAATTTTAACCAACTTGTCCTCCGATTCCGAGGGCGAGCCCGCTATAATGCGAAGCTCTGGGCGGGTTCAACCGATTTAACCGACTACCGATTTCAACTGATTTAACTGATTTTAACTAGTTTCAACTAATTTCAACTGATTTTAACCAATTTTAACCTTTACACTCTTTTGCACCTTTACACTTTTACACATTTATACTCTTTTACACCCCCAACGGAGTCCTTTCAGGATTTTACACACCAATTCAACCAATTCAACCGATTTTAACTGATTACTAAATTTTTATTGGCCTTGAAAAAAGACCTAAATTATGGTATCTTTATAAGATATGAATAAAATCTCTATTTCTTATTTAAAAACTAAGCCGGCAAAAGCGATTAGTATCGCTGCTGATTATCCTTTGGCGATTGCCAGTCGAAACAAAGTCAAAGCCTATCTTCTTGGTAAAGATCTTTATGAAAAAGTCGTCGCTTATCTTGAGAATATGATTGACAGAAAAGCGGTTGAGGAGACTGATTTTAGTGAGGGTGAAGATTTTGAAAAAGTGGCGAAAGAACTTGGAATATGAAAATTTCTATCTCAAAAAGGGCGGTTAAAGAATTAAAAAAACTTCCCAAAATCGATCAAATTGCCATTGCCAAAAAAATCAGGGAGTTAAAAAATATTGAGTTATCAAAAATAGAAAAACTTTCT
>JBBIRE010000115.1:0-2437 GCA_037441985.1 Candidatus Roizmanbacteria bacterium | reverse complement strand
GAGTAAAAAAGAGATCGTTTATCAATTAATTGAAATTTATCCTGATTTTTTTTTATTAACAACAACTCCCCTTTTTCTTCTCTAAAAACAATCACTAAAATGATTTCTTCATTTAAATCAGCCTTTTTTTTATTGAAAATAATGTTAAGCCAGTTCATATTTATAACTCAAATTTAGACAGAACTTGAATGACACCTTCTTTCGCCTTTCTCATTGCTTCCTCATAAGAAACTCCTTCAATTGTTGAATTAATCGCGTTTTCTAAATACTTAATTATTTCATCATTTAAACCATTATCAAATGTTCTTGAAATTAAAGGAAGTGATTTTAAATTTTTTCCCTCATTAATAATCCCTGACAAAAAATTATTTTTAATTAATAAATCGGCCATATCACGACGAGGATATGGGTTGCCAAATAAGCGGACTTTCGCTTGATTGGCGTATAGTTTAGATAAGTTTTCTTTTTCAACTAAATATTTTATAAATTTCCATGCTTCTAATTGATTTTTACTTTTAATCGATACCCCTTCTGTCCAATAGTTAGCAATTGAAATTAACTTTGACCCAGGCACTACCGGTGCGGGTGCAGTCCTTAAATCAATCTCTGGATTAGCAGCTTTAATAACCAATATCTCCCAAGTCGGTGCCAGGATCATCGCCACTTTTTCTTGAATAAAAGCGGTAATTGAATTAGGCATTGTTTCATCCCAAAAATTATTTGGTGGTTCGGCAAACTTTCTATAAGCTTTTAAGGCATCGATCGCTACTAAGCTATCTAATTTTTTTAAATCGGCTCCATTTTGAAGAAGAAATAAACCTAAAATATCAGAAAAATGCTCAATATTATTGGCTGTCCCCAAAGCAATTCCTGAGGTAATAATTCTTCCTTCTTGATCCTTAACAGTTAAACGAGAAGCGACGTCTAAAAGTTCATCCCAGTTGCTCGGGACAATTTCAATTCCAGCTTTATTAAATAAATTTTTGTTATAAATTAACACTAAACCATCGATGTATAAAGGTATCCCATAATAAAATTTACCGACTTTTAAGTCATTAGAAAAAATAGGATAAAATTTTTTTTCGAATTCTAAGGATGAAATTATTGCTTCCGGTGCCGGGGCGACTATTTGTCTAATTTCTGGCAACCATGTGTTATGAAAACGAAAAATATCTGGCCCTCGGCCATCGTTAATCCTAGCAATTAATTTTTCTCGGTAATCTTGAATCGATTTTTTTTCATAAACAATTTTTATATTTTTATTTTTTCTTTGATAATCATCAATTAAAGGTTTCATCACTTCTTCTTCTTCCCATAACCCCCAATAAGTTAACAATACTTCTTTATTATTTGATTTTTTCCCAAAAAGAAAAACAAAGATTATAGAAAGAAAGATAATTAAAGCAATGCCTCCTCCTATAAAAAAAATTGAATAATTGTTTGATATATTATTGGAAATTGGTAATGAATCTTGGCTGGGAAGAGGAATCTCAGATAAATCTGGCGGCAATTCTTCTGGTTGCAAGTTGCTAACCTGATTATTATCGATAGGCTGCTGCGGAGAACCACTGTTTTCTTTTATTGAGTCATTGTTAGTGTTTTCAAATTGATTTTTCTTCTCGAATTGGTTATTATCCATATAAGAAAATGATAACAAAAAAATTACTTTTTTTGATTACGATTATTTCTATTTTCTTTATTATTTCTTTTTGGAGTTATCTTCAATTAAAAATTATCAATTCTAGATACAAAAATAAAACTTTTCCACTCATATTTTTGAATGATATTAATATTGGTGAAAAAGAAAAAAAACAGCTTGAACAAATTATTAATCAAAAAAATCTCCAATTGGCAAAAGAAAAAATTGAGGTTTGGATTGATGATCATCCGATAGCAACGTTTTCCGGTCAAGAATTAAAAATTACTCTTCCCAAAGAAGCTGTTGTTGAGCGGGCGATGAATTTAGGACGAGAAAAAAATTGGCAACAAAGATTATCAACTCTTTTTCATATCTTCATATTAAAAAAACCAATCTTTCTTGACATTAAAATCTCTTATCAGAAACCAATTGTTAAAGAATTTATTAATAAATTAGAAAAAATATATAATAAACCTGCCCGCAATGCTCTTTTTAAATTTGAGAATAACCGAGTGATTACCTTTAAAGAGGAAGAAATCGGCCAAAAAATTATTACTGACGAATTACTGTCAATTTTTGATAAAAAAATTTCTACATATACTCAAAAAAAAATTATTGTTCTCCATATCAAAAAAATTTACCCTGAGATTACTTTAAATAAAGCAAACAATTTTGGTATTAGAGAATTAATCGGTATGGGTCAATCTAATTTTAAAGGATCGATTTCTGAGCGAATTCATAATATTAAACTGGCGGCTTCAAAAATTAATGGTGTCTTAATCCCTCCAAATAAAGTTT
>JBBIRE010000114.1:0-2496 GCA_037441985.1 Candidatus Roizmanbacteria bacterium | reverse complement strand
AGATTGTTTTAGATTAGATAAAGATATGATTGACATAAAAGTACCTCAACCGATAAAAAAGATTGGCTTTGCTTGTGTGATGGCCTCTAAAAATCTCTCCACCAATCATACTATGAGGTTAAACAATCTTGCCAATCAAAATTATCTTTTAAAAATCATTCAAAAAAATGTTAACGATTTTCAACAGATTCTCAATTTTATGTCACAATATAACAAGTTAAGATTATTTCGGATTGGTTCATGGTTTATCCCCTTTGCCTCGCATCCGGCTTTTTCCTATAATTGGGAAGAAATCCATGCTCAAAGATTGGCATCAATCGGTAAAAAATATCTAAGAGATGGTTTTGTCTTTTCAATGCACCCTGGTCAACACACTATTCTCAATGCCCCGTCAATGTCCATCGTTCGAAACTCAATCAGAGAGATAGAATATTCTTCAAAGCTCCTTGATCTTTTGGGTTGTGATCAAAATCATAAAATTATCATTCACGTCGGAGGTGTTTATAATAACAAAAAGGAGAGTATCAAAAGATTTATCAAAAATTTATCCTTATTGTCAAAAACCGCATTAAGGAGATTAGCCATAGAAAATGATGAAAAAAACTATAATTTTGGTGAGGTCGTCCAAATCGCCGAAATTAGCGGTCTTTCACCAGTTTTTGATTTTCATCATCATCAAATCAATCCCTGTCAAAATATTAAAAACTACCTGATACGAGCAAAGAGAATTTGGTCGAGTCCACCGAAAGTTCATCTTTCAAGCCAACGAGAAAATGCGAGACTTGGTTCCCATGATGACTGGATAAAAATTGATGATTTTAAAAATCTTGTTAATTTAGTCGATTTTGATTTTCATCTGATGATTGAGGCAAAAAAGAAAGAGAGTGCAGTTTTAACACTGATATCATCTTTAGCTGAATAAAATATGATAAAGAATTTCAGATTTAGTCTCTGGTAATCAACTCTTTTCTACTTTGATCTTTCAATCTTTTTTCTAAATCAGGAAATTGACTAAGAGGAAAGTGAACAAGAAAATACGAGACGGCTTTTTTTGTTTGATTAATCAAGTGAAAATCCGTTAATGAGGCGATTTTCAGGTTGATAAAGCCGTGTTGACGAAGACCATAGACCTCTCCTGGTCCGCGATGCTTTAAATCATATTCTGCCAATTGCATCCCGTTTTGAGTTTTAGCAAAAAAAGAGAGGCGGTAATTAATTCCTGGTTCATTCTTTGTCGTAAATAAAAAACAATAGGCTTGTTTTTCGCTTCGACCGACGCGACCTCGTAGCTGATGAAGTTGAGCCAGACCAAATCTTTCCGCGCCTTCAATAAGAATAATATTGGCATTGGGAACATCAATACCAACTTCAATCACCGAGGTTGAAACCAAAATATCAAGTTTATGGTTTTTAAATTCATCCATGACAGCGTCTTTTTCTTTTGCTTTCATTCGACCATGGATTAAACCGACTTTGAATTCTGGAAAAATTTTTTTGGCTAAAAATTCATATTCAGTGGTGGCTGCTTTGACTGATTGTAAAGTTTCTGTCTCTGATTCTTCAATTAGAGGGCAGATGATATAAACTTGGATTTTTTCTTTTTCTATCATCTCCTTTATCCATCGATAGCCATCATCTCTTTTTTCCGGTGGCACAACATAGGTTTTAATCGGTTTTCTTCCTTTGGGCATTTCATCTATCATCGATAGAGAAAGCTCACCATAAAGAGTAAGGAATAAGGTTCGTGGTATTGGAGTAGCTGTCATTGTCAAAAGATGAGGGTTATCTCCCTTTTCTTTTAACATAGCGCGCTGGATAACCCCGAATCGATGCTGCTCATCAATAATCACCAGACCGACTCGATCAAAATTAACCTTTCTTTGAATTAGAGTATGAGTACCAATAACAAGACTAGCTTTTTCCAGCTCGTCTTTTTTTGGCTTTTTTGAGGCGGTGATAAGAGAAATATTTAATTGATTGTCAAATATTTTTTGAAGTGTTTGATAGTGCTGAAAGGCTAAAATTTCAGTCGGCGCCATAAGAAGGGTTTGATAGCCATTGAGATAAGCGACATAAGAAGTTAAAGCGGCAACAACTGTTTTCCCTGAACCGACGTCGCCATACAAAAAACGATTCATCGGGTAAGGTTTTTTAAAATCTTCAACAATTTCCAAAAAAGCTTTTTTTTGAGCGTTAGTTAATGAAAAGGGGAGAGAATTAATCATCTTATTAAGTTGATTTAATATTTGATCATTAATTTGAAATTGATTTTTAGTAATCTGTCGCTGCCAGTCTTTTCTTATTAGTTCGTGAGAGAGAATAAGGAAAAAAAGTTCATCAAATGCTAGTCTTTTTCGGGCAAAAGAAAGAAATTTTTTATTGTCTGGATAATGAATCTGAAAATAGGCATTTCTTTCCGATAACAGTTGGTTATAAACAACTATCGATTCAGGAAGAATCTCTTTTAAAATTGATTCATTATTAGCAATATTTTTA
>JBBIRE010000113.1:0-2505 GCA_037441985.1 Candidatus Roizmanbacteria bacterium | reverse complement strand
AAAGTTTACGGACGATTTCAATCGCCTCATATCCTTCAAGAGCAAAAATCATTACTGGTGATTCTTGAAGATAGTCAATAAGCCATTTTTTAACAGTTTTGCCGATTTGAACTGGGTCATCAGTTGAAAAAACTGTTTTTGCATCAAGACCTTTTTTGGCATAATTTGTTAGTGTTCGTTCACCAACTTTTTTAAACCAAGCTTCTGTTTCTGGATAATGAGCGATAATTTTTTCTTTTTTTGCCCATTCGAATTTAAGACCAATAATTTTTAGACCAACTTGTTCAAAGCGAGAGATGATTTTTCCAATTAAACCTCGCTGAACTCCGTCAGGTTTTATGATAATTAAAGCTTTTTGTTTTTGCATATTTAAATCATATCATAATTGGTATTTTTTTTGCAAATATGATATTATTATAGGATTATTTAAATCATAATTATGACACTACAATCATCAAATAAAGAATTAACTTTATCGAATTTACCGTCAAAATATTATCGTGAAGTTTTGAGTGTGTTTGAAACAACTTTAGGACCTGTAGGTATCGGTCACTCTGTTTTTAGTCTTTTGGAAGGAAATCATATCACAATGACCGAAGGATTACCGTTTGATGAAGTGACAGTTAAATACACTATTCCTTATGTTGTTTCGAGAATTCCAAAAGAATTATTTGCCGCAGTGACAGATCAAGGATTTTCCATCAAACCAACCCATCTTGTTTTGACTAACAATCATGATATGTTTGCTGCTGAGGGAATTCAAGATTCTTTGCAGACCGCTCCCTCAAGAAGACGATGGTATTTGGTACATGAAGAAGAAGATAAAAGAACAATTTATCTTCATATAAGAGATGGAAAAGAAGGCGAGACAGATATGATAGAGATTATGACAATGCTTTTTGTTTTTCATACTTTAAGAAAAGCAAATCCAGCTAGTGTTAACTTATATCTAATGGGCTTAAAAAGTTTTCCTCCAGAAGGAGTTAATCGTCTTTTTTTAAATCAGGATCTTTTTTCCCAGTGGCAAAAAAATCCATTTGATGTTACTCTTGATTTTGACTCTCAAAGAGGAAGCGCAGTTGATAAATTAGTAACAGATTTGAAAGATTGTCTTCCTACATCTAATGAAAAGCCGTTTCTTTTGATTGGCAATGATTTTAGCATGAAATTAATACTTTTTACTTTGGTTTTAGATAAAGAAAATGAAAATAAATTAAGGAAGATATTTGAAAATGAGTTAATGCAGATTTCTGTTTATTTAGATAGTTTAGGCATTACTAAACATGAGTCAACAAAAGAATTAAAATCTTTTGTTGAAAAATATGTTTTGCTGGCTTTGCTTAATAAGACTTATAGACATAAAGAAAGTCTTCAAGGAATATATGAAGCAATTTTTTCACAGACAAATTATGAAATGTTAGGTTTTCAAAGATTGCTGGATGGCGTAAGAAAAAGCAACCAAAGAAAAAAATCAATATTAGCAGAACCTGTTGATTATTGGGATCCGAAAAAATTTAATTCATCATTATTAGATGATGAAGCCTTACCTATAAAAAGAATTTTTCAATATATTGTTGAAACAGGCAAGCCAATTGTTTCTATTCCATATTTAATTGGAACAATATCAGCAGAGTTGGTTAGCAAACTTATAAAAGAAGGTTTGGTTGATGAAAGCAGTATTGGATTTATTGGCAAAGTTGGTAATATTGTTCTGCCGGGCACAAACTTTGTGCCGAGAGGAACAACTGTTGTGCCAGAATATGTATTTTTTCAAGGTAGGGATGGTTTAGAATACCCAACTACAGGTTTTTATTATCCTTCAGAAATTATCCATTTAATTCATACGGCGCTAGGAGGATCTATAGTTACAGTGCCGGCAGTTCTTTCACAAACATTTTCAGATTTTACTAATCCAGATGGTAAGCCTGTTGATTCAAATATTTTTGTTGATATGGAGCAATGGTATATAATAGCTGAAGCATTAGAAGAATTAAAAAAATTAGGATTTAATACAAGAATAATTTCTTCCTTTTATGTCTCTGATAACTCTGTTTCACCACAGGCAAAAAATCAAGGTTTTAATGGGGTAACTTTGGCTACACCAATGTCTTTTGCAGAAGGAACAGTAGCGGCTTGTTTGACGACTTTATTTGAACTTACGCAGTTTGCTTATAATTTTTCTCAATCTAAATAAAGAAGAAGATTATAGTATATAAAATTCTACTCTTTAGAAAGATAAAGAGTATCAATTTCACGCTCGTAATTTTTAAACTCTTTTATTTCTGGAAACCAGTATTTTATTTCTCGTTTGGCTTCATCAACTGATCCTGAAGCATGAATAAAGGTTTTTACCACCCGATCGAGACTTGAGGATAAAGAAGAAGAATCAAAAGAGTATTGAGAATGAAGTGTTCCTGTTTGAGCTAGAAATGGTATAGTATGACCGCGTAATTTGCGAGCGATAGCGATGGCATTTGGACCACTCCAAACCATAACAACAATCGG
>JBBIRE010000112.1:0-2541 GCA_037441985.1 Candidatus Roizmanbacteria bacterium | reverse complement strand
AGTAAAGACTATTTTTAAACAATTTTATCGTTGGCAGATCAACCGTTTTAATCAAGAGGGAGCGAGAAAAAATCCTTTTTATGGTGAGTTTGTTGTTCCTCATCAGGTGTTTGAGGGAGAGTTTTTAATCGATAAAAACGTCATTAATTTAAAAAGCCCTGAAGAGGTAAAAATGAATCTTATCAATAAAAACAAAGAATTTTGTTTTAGCTGGCCAAAAGATTGGTGTGAGATTCTTAGTGAGCGAATTAGGAAAGGTGAATATATTTTCCCAATCGGTTTTGGTTTTGGAAAAAGAGGGCGGACGAGATTTTATGATGATCAAGGTCGACCTTTGGGCCTTATCAGTTTGAAAATTGAAGAATGAAAGATTTTAAGTTGGTATTTACTCAAAAATCACCGCTGACAAACTCTCTTTCATCCGATACCATTTTTGGTGCATTCTTTTACTATCTTTTTTTAGAAGATGAAGAAAAAGCCAAAGAATATCATCGTCTTTTTGTTAGCGGTTATCCACCATTTATTGTCTCATCTCTTATTCCTTATAGATTTTTACCCTTTTTAGGTGGTGGTTTGGTTGAATTAAAATCAATCAGCGACCGAGAAAAAATGAAAAGGATAAAAAAAATAGAATATCTCAATGAGGAGACTTTGCCAAATCTTACTCATCTGGGTGATCTTCCAAAATATGATAGTCCTTATGTCGCTGAAAAAAGAGTCTATGTTAATTTGAAAGGGGAGGAATCTCTTCCCTATGGCCTTAATCTTCTTTGGATTAAAAGTAGAAAACTTTCACTTTACTTAAGAATTCTGAAAGAAGATGATAAAGAGTTAATCATAGAGCAATTAAAAAAGGTTTTTCTTTTTGGTATTGGTAAGAAATTCTCGGTTGGATTGAATCATCTTGAATTTGAGTCAATTGATACGGTTGACATCCCCAGTGATGGAGATTATTTCATCAATCTGTCAGCCTTCATCCCACAAAAACAAGAGGCTGATTATCTTGAACCTGTTTTCTATCAGCTTAATCCAAAGTATCCTCGTCATGGGCTTATCTTTGGCCAAGGGACACCTTTTAAAAAGAAAATCTTTTATCTAAAAGAAGGTAGTTTGTTTAAAGCTATAAAAAATAAATCTTTTTACGGGGTTGTTATCAGCCGAGGACTGTCTCGGATAATTGAGGAGACGTTGGGTATTTATCTTTGTTATCCATACTTTTTTTAATTATGAAAAAAATAGTCATTTCTTCGGTGGGAAAGGCTCTGGATTATTATCAGACGATAGAGAGATTAATAGAAGACAATACTCCAAATGTTTATTTAGTGATTCACAGCAGCGATACGCCATTGGAAAAAATTAAGGATATCGAAGAAAAGCAAAAAAATGTTAAGTTTTGGTATTTTAATCTGGGATCTAAAGAAGAGGTGGAAAATGTTAATACGATTTTAAAAAAAATTGATCATCAGAAGCTGGATGAAAAAAGAACAATTTTTGATTATTTGATGGATGAATGTTTTGATCAAGTGATTGTTGATTTTACCGGTGGTACCAAAGCGATGTCGACTGCTATTTTTACTTATTTTAATCTGTATATCAACTCAAGCAAATTAAAATTATGTTATGTTGGCGGTGAGAGAGATAATCGAGGAGTAGTTGTGATACCACAGCCTTTAAATCTGGATACTAATTATCTTAGGTATCGAATAAGATTAAGAGAATTTGTTAATCTGATCAATAAAAAAAAGGATTATCGTCAGGGAAGAGAGATTTTATCTCTGGTTAAAAAATATTTGAAAAATATTGAGGAGTTTAAATTGTTATCGGATCTTATTGATTATTATTACTTCTTTATCAATGGTGATTTTGGATCATGGAAAAGTTTAAAACATGAGGATGATAGAAGAAGATTTTACCAGCTAGTTGATAAAAGAAAATTTGATCTAATGAGTCAGGTAGTTAATCAGTACTTTGACCTTCGTGAAAAAAATGAGCGAGTTCGTCTTTCATTTGAGTGTCTCTTTTTTTATGATCGGATGAGAATCGCTTGTTTTCAAGGTATTTTTGAGCAAGCTTTGGCTTTTTTTAATAATTTTTATGAAAAATATCTTTATCTTTTAGGAAAAAGAGCATATGGTGATAAATTTATCGTTCGAATTGATAAACCGCCCTTATTTAATGATCAGGAAATGAGAGATAAAAATGAATTTGCCAAAAAAGTGATGGCAAGCCTAAGTCAATCAGCAATGATTAATTTGTGGCAAAATATTGATTACTTGATAAAATCGCGTAATCAGAGTATTTTTGGTCATGGGTTCTTTGTCCCTAATGAAGCGATTGCTCAAAAATGTCTTGCTGTATCATGGCATTTGATAAAAGATGGTTTTTTAAAGACGATTTTTGCGGATAGTTTTCAGATATTTCTTAGAGATGACATTAAAGTTGAGGATCTTCTTTTTTATTACTTTGAGGTTCGAAATGAATATTTGTTGAGGTTTTAATCATAGCACCTTAACAATCAGGGGTTAAGAATCTTTTTAGGTT
>JBBIRE010000111.1:0-2545 GCA_037441985.1 Candidatus Roizmanbacteria bacterium | reverse complement strand
CAGCTCTTTGAATTATGGTATAAACAGAAATAGCATATTTTGGAGATATTAATTTAATTTTTTTAATTTTATGGCCTAACTTTCTAAAAACTTTTATCATTCGATTAACAGCTTCGGATACTTCTTTATTAACACCTTCAAAATATTCATCAGCAATTCCAAGAGTAAAATTTTTCTTTTGTTTAATTTTTTTTAAATAATCATCAACAGGATCTGATAAAGAAGTGGCATCATATTCATCTTTACCAGCAATTACTTGGAGTAAATAAGCTGCATCTTCCACTGTTAAAGTCAAAGGACCAGGGCAATCTAAAGATGATGCCATGGCAATTAATCCATATCGAGATACGCGTCCATAAGTGGGTTTTAAACCAATAATCCCACTCCAAGCAGCTGGTTGCCGGATTGAACCCGCTGTTTCTGAACCAATTGCTGCTGGTGACAAATAGGAAGAAACTGCAGCCGCAGAACCTCCTGATGATCCTCCGGGCGATCGAGTCAAATCCCATGGATTTTTAGTCGGCCCGAAATCAGATGTCTCGGTTGATGAACCATGAGCCCAAGCATCCATATTGGTTTTCCCAATTGGATAAAGGTTGTTTTCTCTTAACCTTTTTGTTACCGTTGACTCATAAGGTGGAATAAAATTTTCTAAAATTTTTGATGAAGCGGTTGTCCTTATACCTTGAGTGCAAAAATTATCTTTTACCGCTATGGGCAAACCTTTTTTCTGGGGAATAACGGTTAAAAAAATGTTTGTTTTAGAATTGTATTTTTCAATTCTCTTAAGAAAATAATTCCAAACTTCATCCGATGAAAGTGCTTTTTTTTCAACTAATTTTTTTAACTCTAAAAGTGATTTTCCTAAAAGATTCATTTTATTATAAAATCCGTTTAACTGAAAAATATTTTTTATTTGCCTCATTCTTTCTTTTTAGCTCTTTGAGGTCGATAGCGCGCTCATTTTTTTTACCATCTTCAAAAAAAACATTTTTTAAATTTAAATAAAATGCTTCTTTCAAGTTATTAGTATTTAATTCATTCAGATTTTTAACATAGTTCAAAGTTTCCTCCAATTGTGAGCGATATTCCTCTGCTTCCTTATCGGTCAATTTTAATCGAGCTAAGCGAGCTAAATGAAAAACATCATTAAGAGAAAATTTTATCTTTTTATTTTTTTTGTCTTTCATAAGAATGTTATTATTATATATCAATTTATTAAATTAATCGATTTATTATTCTCATCATCTTAAAAATAATTAATTAGGTCTCAAACTCCGATTCGAATGGCGAACCGGCACTCGGTGGCAAATCATAATGCGAGGCTTTAGGCTGGTTTAACTGATTCAATTGATTTAACCAGCAAAACCCAACTTGCCGCCATAATGGACGAAGTTCTTTAGGCGGGTTCAACCAATTTTAGACTAATTTTAGACCAATTCTAGACTAATCTCAGGCCTTAAAACTTTTCTTAAAATTTGTTTTCTTGCTTTTTCTTCCAATTCATTATTTAATAGAGTAAGTTTTATTTCTCTTTGATATTTAATTTCTAACGCTGTTTTAATTAAATAATCAGTTAAGAAATAATTTTTCGGTAAAATCGGGCCATGAAGATAAGTACCAATCGAATTTTTGTATCTAAATCCCTCGGTTGCGTCCTCTCCATTATTTCCAAAACCTTTAATTACTTTAGCAAAAGCCATAGTTTTATCTTTGAGATAAGTTCTTCCTCCATGATTCTCAAAACCAATAATCTGTTTGTTTTTAAGAGAGGAGATCAACGGTTCAGCCACAATGTTGCCGATTAATCTTTTTACTTTTAATCCTGGATTAACAGTGTAAAAATTAAAAATTCCCAACCCCTTGATTTTCATTCCATCGGCGGCTAAATAATAATCACCTAAAAATTGGTATGCTCCGCAAACAAAAAGAGAAGGCACTTTATTTTCTATTAATTTTTCTAAATACTTCCCTTTTTCTTTGTGAAGATCACGATTGACTATTTCTTGTTGTCTGTCCTGAGCCCCTCCCATAAAAATTAGGTCCACACGTTTTAATACTGCAGCGGTTTCTTCTAATGAAATTTTTTTTATCTCAACTTCAATTCCTCTTTTTTGCGCCCGGTACTTTAAGGCTAAAATATTACCCCGATCGCCATAGGTGCTCATTAAATCTGGATATAACCAACCAATAATTAGTTTCATAAGAATTTTCTTCCTACTAATAATTTTCTTAACTCAAACATCGCTGAATAATTAGGAAAGATATAAATTTTACCTTTTCCTTTAATTTGGGAAAGACGATTAATCGCTGATTTTAAATCATTAAAAATTGTTATTTTTTTTTCATCAATCAGATCGTATTTTAATCTTAGGGCCATTTCAAAGTTACGGTCGCCAGCGATATAAATTCTACCAGCCTTTGATAATTTCTCAAAATCGACATCCCAAATCCAAGAGATATCTCTTCCATCGGGTATTCGATCGTTGAGAATTAAAAAATAGTCAATGTTGTCTTGTTTTTCTTTTTCAAACACAGTATTAAT
>JBBIRE010000110.1:0-2579 GCA_037441985.1 Candidatus Roizmanbacteria bacterium | reverse complement strand
CAACTGATTTTAACTGATTGCAACTGATTTAACCTTTACACTTTTACACCTTAAACATTAAATCTAAGACTGAAAAACTAAGATTACCTTACTTTAGTCATTTCGAACGAGCGCAAGCGAGTGAGAAATCTAGCGTAAGCGTTTTTATTCTTTACGCTCGCTTCGCTCGCTAGATTCCTCACCCGCTCAGAGAATTTATCTTGAGCGGGTCGGAATGACATTTTAGTAATGTTTTGTGATGTTTTAATAAAAATTTTGATTCTTATATTATTTAATCAGTCTTTCTCTTGAGCCTAATTTTTCGTTTCCTCATTCTTCCTTTGATATATCTCTCAACCGCCTCGAAAGAAGTAAGCCAGTTTCTTCTCTCTTTATAGGCTTCGACCTTTCCTTGTCTGGCTAAAAGATTGAGATATTTTTCTGAATATGGAGTTTTCTCACTTATTTTTGATAGCGGATAATATTTCTCTTTCATTTTTGATTGGGGAAGAAGAATTTTTAGATAGATATTAAGAGATCGCTCTACTGCTTGAGCGATGAAACGGACAAATTGAAGGTAGTCTCCCTTATCTGCTTTAGCTAAAGTGTCATAATAACGCTTTCGATCGTTTCTTAATATCACTGTTAAGGGATATCCTTTTTGCATTAAAATCAAGTTCATTGCCAACCGGGCTGTTCGACCATTGCCGTCAAAAAAAGGATGAATAAAAACAATTTTATGATGAAAAATCGCCGCCAATTCAATTGGATGAAGTTTTTGTTGGTTCCCCCTCACCCATTTAATTAAATCATCCATTAAAAGTGGTATCGCGCTCGAATCGGGTGGATGATGACTAGATCCGACAATAAGCACGTTTCCGTTACGGTATCGGCCCGCCCAAGCGGGATCAGTCCCCTTCATTGCCAACTGATGTAAGTTCCTCAAGAATGTTTCTGAAATAGTATGACGACTATCTTTTTCGATAAACTCATAAAGATATTTTAGGGCATCATAATGATCTTTTGCTTCGAGATGATCTTTGAGTGGTTTTCCTTTTATTGTTAGCCCTTCATTAATGACGAGAAATGTCTCTTTTAAAGTAAGTCTATTCCCTTCGATGGCGTTTGAATTATAAGTCATTTCAATCCCAAACTGTTCTTTAAGTTTTTTTACCGAAGCGGATGATAAAGGTCGCAATTTTTGTAGTTGTAGCAACTTGCTCTCTATCCTTTCTTTCAAATGTTCCTCTAAATATGGCATAGCTTTATTTTTAAACTATACCATATTAAGAGATGGTTGTCAAACCAATCTTTTTTTGTTACGCTTTGGTATTATTTTTAATAAAGATTTCTTAACCCTTCGGTTTGAACTACCCAGGACGATACAAAACACCTATATTTTATGACAGCACCACAAATCATTTGTGTTAAAATAGAGATATATGGAAACTAAAATTTTTAATTACAAAATTGTCATTGAAAAGGAAAAAAATAATTACGTTGCTTATTGTCCGGCTTTAGGATTAAGCGATTTTGGGAAAAACATCGATGAAGCGCTTAAGCGGATGAAAAAATTAATTAAATTTCACCTAGAAACACTTTTAGAATTAGGGTATCCCATTCCTGTTGAGAAAGATTTAGCAACCCTAATCACTTCTGTTGAGATCTCGCTCCCCTCTTCAGTTAAAATTTCATATGTATGAAGATTAAGCAAATTAGGCCGAAAGATTTGTTGAAAGCTCTTTTAAACTTGGTTTTGTAATCAGAAGACGAAAAGGAAGTCATATGTTTATCGAAGGTAATCTAGGCAATAAAAAACGCTTTACATCAATATCAATTCATAGTAAACCGCTTCCTAAAGGAACCCTTAAAGTATTCTTAAACAAACAGGTATTTCAGAAGAGGAGATAAGGAAAAATTTATAGAGGAAAACTGTCGATCCGACCGAAGTCCCGTCATAACGGAGGAAGTGGAGGTATCTTAAAAAAATCTATTGACCACGCTCTACCATAGTGAGCCCAAAATACACTTGCATTTAGTGACACTTTTTATTAATCAATTGGTGTATGGTTAAAATTATAAAAAGACGGTTTTGGCTTAATAAAATCAATCAAGCATGAAAAAAACCAATCTTATTTGGTTACACGGCGTAAGAAGAACAGGTAAGACTTTTCTTTGTCGAAGTATTGAAAACGCCGAATATTTTTCCCCGAACAAGAAGAATTTTTGAAGACCCGGAGGAATTTTATCAAGGACTAAAAAGCAAAAAAATCATCATCGATAAAATTCATCGCCTCAACAATCTTTCAGAGGTTTTGAAAATCGGGGTTGATTACTTTCCTCAGATTAAAATTATTGTCACTGGTTCTTCTAATCTGGGATCATCGAAAAAATTCAAAGACACGCTAACCGGCAGAAAAAGAAATATTTGGTTGTTGCCAATGACAATTGATGACTTAAAAGATTTTAATAATCATAATTTAATCTACCGGCTTCATCGAGGCGGACTCCCGCCGTTTTTTTTATCAAAAACATACCCACAAATCGAATTTCAAGAATGGATGGATGATTATTGGAATAAGGATATCGTTGAACTTTTT
>JBBIRE010000109.1:0-2675 GCA_037441985.1 Candidatus Roizmanbacteria bacterium | reverse complement strand
TCTTTCAACATCATATCTTATCAGTTATTCAAAAATACAATCTTTATTACCATTCCAATAAAGTAAAGCGGATTAGATCGAAAAAGGAAAAAGGCAGAGGCGCTAAAAAGATAAGAATCAATGAGGTTAATCCCAATGATTATTTATCTTTAAAAAAAACCATTTTTCTTTTGCTGTGATACAATTGTTTTGTATTTACCATACGCAATCAAAAGATATATCTTAACCGCAGTTGAGTATGAAAAAAAGATAGCTTATGCTAGATCTTATTCCTCAAAATCATCTTTATCTGCTTTTGATTTCTTGCTTTAACTTCAAGCTTTAGTTGATGGTAAAATAGCGGCAATTTTATCTGATATTTATCTGATAATGGAGGAGAGTTTGCTAAATATTTTGAGCAAGCCTGTAACAGACTCAAAATCATTCATATATACACAAGAGTAAGAACTCCAAAAGAAACTTTGTTAATGAGAGGTTTAATAGAACCTTAAAAGAAGAATTCATGGAGACTGATGAATACTTTGAAAGCTTATTAACTGAATCGAATCTAATTGAAGCTAACAAAAGATTAGCAGACTGGTTAATCTTCTACAACTTCACCCGTCCTCATCAAGCTCTTGATTATTTAACTCCTTTTGAGTATTATCAGTTACAAGTTAAAAAGAAGATACTGTTACCTATGTACCCGGCTTTAACACAATCTTGACAAAATAAAGGTTATCTTATATTATTTATAATGTTAAACCCCCCTACGCTTGGCAACAGGCGTAGGGTTATTTTAAAATGAAAAACATTTGGATTATCTTTGATGGGAGCAACTTTTACCATTATTTAAAAAAACTTCCAAAACAATTTAATCCATCTAAATTCGACTATAAAAAATTCGTCAAATACCTGGCAAAAAAAGACAAAATTTTAAAAATTCTTTATTGTATTGGAAGAGTGAGAACAGAAAAAAACAATCCTAAAAGTTTTCAATTAATGAAAGACCAGCATAGGTTTTTATCGAAATTGAAAAATTTTGGTTTTGAGATATTTTTAGGCTATATTTTAAAGAAAAATGGTTATCACGAAAAAGGCGTTGATGTTAAAATTGCCGTTGAAATAATAAAAGGGGCTTATTATAAAGAATATGATATTTTATATCTTATTAGTTCAGATACTGATCTCATTCCTTCGATCCAAGAGGCAATAAAGTTAAAAAGAAAAATTATTTACGTCGGTTTTTCAAAAAATCCTAGTTTTGCATTAATAAAAAATTGTTCTGATTCCCTTCTTTTAGATCAAGAAAGATTACAAGACTTTTTTTAACTGATTAAATAAAAAATAATAAATACTTAACACTTTATACTTACTACTTACTACTAATTCATTCTTCGTTCTACGTTTATTTCTTTAGATCCCTCCACTTCGCCCCGACAAAGTCGGGGCTTCGATCGGGATGACAAAAAAAGTTTAAAGTCCCAAAGGAACACTTTGGGGTTATACACTCCAAGTTCTACGTTATACTTTAAACTGTTATAAGTTATAAAAATAACGTTAATGTTTAGTGTTTAAAGTTGAATGTTTAACGTTTAATGTTGATGTAAAGGTGGGAAAGTGTGAAAGTGAGAAAGTAAAAAGGCGCGAAGATGGAAAAGTTTGAAAGTAAAAAAATTAATGTTTAATGTTTGAAGTTTAATGTTTAATGTTCTTCAGCGCTTCTTTTCGGACAATCTCACTTATGTCTTTCTCAATCTTTTCAATCAATCTTAAAATTTTAAATAAAATAGCAAAAACAATAATAAAACCAACAAAAATGAGCGTATTTAAATTTTCCCCAAATCCAAGTTTTTTTGAAACAAAATAAGCAAAATCTGGAAATAAAGTAATAATGCCGATGGCTAACCAAATAGTAAGAGTCATTATCAGTTTAAAAAAACTAAAACTCTTTTTTCTTTGGATAAAAAAATAAATTGCTTGTAAAATAAAAAATACCGCGACAACAACAATGACAAAACGAGCAAAAGGAATATTGAAAATCGTCATAGATTTTTAATCAATAAATTATAAATCGTTGTCAAACCGCTAAGAAATCCCTGCCTTCTTTTTTTTGACTGAGAATAAGAGGTATAATAAACTGTTATCGGAACTTCGACAAATTTTAATTGATGTCTAACAATCTCACGGATAATCTCACTCTCAAACTCATATTCTTCTGATTCTGTTTTTATCGAAAAAAGAGATTTTTGTGAATAGCCACGAAAACCGCTTTGGGTATCTGAGAGATAAAGACCATAAAAAACCCAGGTAATAATATTAGCAAACTGATTACCCAATCTTCTTATTAATGGAATTTTATTATCGGTTAAAAACCTCGATCCTAAAACAATCTCATAACCCTCTTTCAATTTTTTAATAATTTTTCTAATATCTTTTGGCTCGTGCTGACCATCACCATCAAGAGTGACTACATAATCGGCCCTTAATATTTTCGCCGCCTCAAGACCTGTTTTCATCGCCGCTCCCTTACCCCGATTAATAAAATGTCTCACCACCATCGCCCCAGCTTTTTTGGAAACTACACTTGTGGCATCGGTTGAACCATCATCAACAACAAGAATATTTTGATATCCTTCTTTTTTCACATCAGACACCACCTGCCCAATCATCTTCTCCTCATTATAAGCGGGGAT
>JBBIRE010000108.1:0-2847 GCA_037441985.1 Candidatus Roizmanbacteria bacterium | reverse complement strand
GGAGGTGGATGAATACTTTGAGCCATACTTAACAGAATCAAATCTAATTAAAGCTAATGAAAGATTAACTGAATGGTTAATATTTTACAACTTCAAGCGTCCTCATCAATCACTTGATTATCTGACTCCTTTTTTAAGTATTATCAGTTACAAATTAAAAAGAAGATACTGTTACCTATGTACCCGACTTTAACATGATAATGTCTTGGACTTTCTGTTATGATATAATAAGAAAAATTTATGTCAGCAAGACTCCAAATTTTTGATCCTCCCTCAACGCCTACTCGCGCCTTTGGTTCTTTGATTGCTGAAGCCTTGAAAAAAGGAAAAACTGTTTATCGCGCTGATATCGGTATGCCTCAAGAACCTTATCCTTCTGTAGCAAAACAGGCTTTAATTCAAGCAATTCAAAAAATGGAAATCGCTGGTTATGGACCTGAAATTGACCCGGATATAGCCCAGATATTAGCTCGCTTTTATCGAGAAAAATTTTCTCTCCCTTATGATGAAAAAAAAATATCAAAAAGCTTAATCGTCGGATTAGGTGCATCAGAATTTTTCTCATTAGTTTTACCATTAATTACCGTTGTTGGAGACCAAATTTTTGCTTTTGATCCTCATTATGCTAATTTTGATATCCCTATGGCTTTATTAGGAAGAAAATTGGCTGTGGGAAAAACAATTAAAAACTTTCACCCTCAAATCGCTGATTTAGAAAAAACTCTGCCTGAAGATAAAGAAAAAAGAATTAAAATCTTATATATAAATAGTCCTAACAATCCAACTGGCGCTGTTTATACCGAAGAAGAAATCAAAAAACTAATTGATTTAGCTCTTGAACATCAACTTTGGATTATCTGGGATGGTGTCTATTGGAATTACAATTACACCGATAATCCAAGCTCCATTCTTGAACTAATGAAAGATTATGATCAAGAAACCCAAGCTCAAATATTAAATCAATTAATTGTCTTAGACAGTGTTTCAAAAACATTTTTCCTTTGTGACTGGCGCTTAGGTTGGGCGATGATTTTTAACCCAAATCTGCGACAAGCGATATCCAACGCGGTTAGTTATCGCGGTAATATCTCAATTGCTACCCAAAAAGCTATCACTGTTCTTATAAAACAGGTATTAGCTGGCTCTTCAATTTTAGATGAACATAAAAATCTATACCATCAAAAACGAGATCTTACTTGCTCATATCTCCAATCTTTAGCCAATCAAGGTTTAATCCGATTTAGCCAACCACCGGAAGGCGCAATTTACGTTACTTTTCAATTGACCCAAGGAACCGCTGAAGAATTTCTCCGTTTTGTTTTGACCGAATATCAAGGAAATGATATCTGTACTTTTGTTCCTCTAACCACAGAAACTGGTAGCTTTTATCTCAATCCCAAAGATGGTAGGCAAGCGATTCGGCTTTGTTTTGGCATACCTCAAGATCAGATTGAAATCGCTCTTCAGGCTTTTTCGAATCAACTACACGCATATTATCAAAGATTAAATAATTCATAAAAAACCCCTACTCCAAGACCAATAAATAATAGGGTAGAGAAGAAAATAGAGCATTATAACAATCTAATACCCCAAAATAAACCTCCTAGGGGTTTAAAAATTGAACAGGAAGAAAAATAGAGAATTCTTAAGATTTTTTTTGGTTTTTTAATTTTATTATTAATAAAAAAAATTCAACAAAATTCATTTTTAGATTGAGATAACAATTTTTCCTCTACTCTTCTGACAGCTATATCTAACATCGTAAAAGATACAATTTACGACGTTATGTATAAATCTACCCTTAAATTGACGTCCCTGCTAAATATGAAATTTCCACTGTCTTTATAATAAACATTATTCAAGAGAAGTTGTTACTACTATTCTCTTATATTCTTTGTTTAATAAACATTTAATCACTAGTAAATATTACTTTAATTCTTTATTAATTTATCTCTTTCAACCTCTTCTCTTGAAAACAGATTTTTTCCCTTAATCTTTCATTTTATTTAGCAATTATCAAGGCTCCGTTCGGTTAATTTCGAGGCTAGATTTGTTGGCAATATTATTAATGTTTGCCAAAACTATGATCATTTCAATAAATTTTAGAGCGTTATGATAATCTAAATAATGACTATTGAAGCTAAATTTTATCTTTATCATATCTTCCTTAATATCAATTTAGATTGATATAATAATCTAAATTATTATTTTTAAGGCTAATTTTTCATTTATCAAAAGAGGCTGTTAAATTTATTTTAGAGCAATATAAAAATCTAAATTAATAATTTTAAGGCTATATTTTTTAATTATCCACATTGAGAAGAAGTGATATTTAAATAGTTATATCAATTTAATCTGTAGTTATAAATTTGAATTTTTTGTTTTAAAATTTAAAATTAAGCAAACATCCTATAGTTTTATAAATATACCCTATAGTAATGTTCACGTCCGTTAAATTATTATAGGATAATTCTCTATTTCTATCCCCCCTCTACCCTCTTCCCTACTTTTGTCTAACTCCTAACATTAAACATTAAACGTTAAACTTTAAACGTTAAATATTAAGCTTCACAAAGGGGATCTTTTAAAACATAAAACTTTTCTTGTTATAGTCATCATCTCTTCCTGTCATCCCGACCGAAGTCCCGACTTTGTCGGGGCGAAGTGGAGGGATCTCAAAGGAAAGCAAAAAGAGAATTTAGAACTTGGCACGTAAAACTTAGAACATCCAATAGTCAATCTAAAATAATAACTTTTAACTTGTCCTTTTGACTTTTGACTTTTGAATTTTGAATTTTTAACTGCAACTTTTAATTTTTCACTTTAAACTTTTAACTTAATCTTAAC
>JBBIRE010000107.1:0-2895 GCA_037441985.1 Candidatus Roizmanbacteria bacterium | reverse complement strand
GAGCTTGGGACCGGTCTTTCGGTGAATATCGTTGATCCGACAATTGCGGCAGAAGAATTGAAGAAAGTAAATGAATAAATAATAAATAATAAAGAATAAAGAATAAAGAAATACATTGAGACATAATGAAAATACGGTAGAAATCAGTTAAATCGGTTGTCGGTTGAATCAGTAATTCTCGTTTATCGTCCCAGTCTTCCTCCGAGCTAGCCCTCCGATTCAGAGGGCAAAGTGCATAAGGCAGAGCTTAAAATTTGTATAAATATGTAAAGTCCCGAAGGGACCCCGTTGGGGGTGTTAAGGAGTGTAAGGGTTGAATCAGTTAGCTAGTTGCGGAATAATTAATTTAAAATTGTTTTAAAATCCCGAAGGGATCCCGTTGGGATTAAAAATTAAAAATTAATATTAGTTATTATTACGCTCTAAATTAATTTACCTTTTAATAAATTTGAGACGATCGTCTCATTTTTATTAAAAGATTTTTTTTATTTGAGGGATAAACAGTTATCATAGTATAATTAAAACTTATATATTGCGAAATAATTTATGAAAAAAATTATTTTAACACTGGGTATTTTATTTTTGCTTTATTTTTTATTTTTAGGCTTTAAAATAAACCGTTTTTACACAAAAATTTACACCCCACAAAAGAAAATTGAACCAAAAACTGAATTTAATTTTCTCCTTTTTGGCTATGGCGGGGGACAACATGATGGGACTTATCTGACTGATACGATTATTGTCTTCTATCTTGATATTAAAGCTAAAAAAGCGGTTTTAATCTCAATTCCCCGCGATCTTTGGGTGCCTTTACCCACCAAATCTGGAGAAAAATTTTCAATAAAAGTTAACGCTGTTTATCAAACAGAATTATTTCCAAATACTTTTCCCGACGTCGATCAAAAAAACTTTGGTGATAAAAAAGACGCCGCTTTTTTCAAATATATTGTTGGACAAGTTATTGGTCAAAAAATTGACTATTATGTGGGGATTGATTTTAAGGGTTTCAAAAAAGCGATAGATGCTATCGGTGGGGTAGAGGTAAACGTAGAGAAGTCTTTCGTTGATTTCGAGTATCCAGTTGATGGCAAAGAAAAGGATCTTTGTGGTCAAGATGAGTTGTTTAAAAAAGCAGAGAAGTATTTAAATCATCAGGCAACCGAAGAAGATTTAAAAGAATTAGAAAAAGATACGACATTAAACGAATTTGTTAAAAACGCTACCGAAGCGCCATATTTGGCTTTTCCCTGCCGGTATCAAAAAGTAGAATTTAAACAAGGGAAGGTTCATATGAATGGAGAAACAGCTTTAAAGTTTGTTCGTTCTCGTCATTCAGCCGATGATGGTAATGATTTTGCTCGAGCAAGAAGACAACATCTGTTGCTTCAATCAGTTAAGGAGAAAGTTGTTAGTTTAAATTTACTGACAAAAATTTTTCCTCTTTTGGATACTTTAGGTGATCATTTACGAACTGATGTTAGTTTAGATTTGATTAAACAGCTGATGAAAGAAGTTGATAATATTAATCAATATCAGTTAAAAACTTTTATTCTTTCAACAGAGAATTTATTAACCGATTCGATTTCTCAAGATGGTCAGTATATTCTTATTCCTAAAGCAGGAGAAAATGATTTTTCTGAGATTTGGGAGAAGATTAAAGAGATTACGATTGATATCGCTCCTACTATTAATCCATCGATGCCCAAAAGGGTTGATTAATACTATAGGTTTTAGTATAATTAGTAAATGGAAATTTATTTCCCAAGACTACCTATATTCCAAAAAGTAATTGAAGGATCTAAACCATTAGAATTTAAAGTTCTTCCAAGTCCAGATGGATTAGTTCATCAAATTACATCACCCAATGGAGAATTAATGTCATTATATCCTCATTCTCATATTACTGTTATAAATAGAAATGTTGGTTTACCAAATACGGTAGTGGTAATAAAAGATAGAGATATATTAGCTGGCATTGCTGGTGCAGAGGGGCCAGAGTTTATTTTTAATCCAGAAACTGGAGCATTAGAGATAATAGGTGGTGGGATAATTCATTGTGGTAGGATTATTGATGGCCACACCAAAGATGGTACATATTGGATTAGTCAAAAGGATGCTTTTCAACAATTGGGTGAGAGAATAGTTCGCTTTAAAAAGGATGATGTTCATTGGCAATTTTCATTAGTAATTGGGACAAAAGAGAAAGCTGAGATAGAGATTATTGATCCTCAAGGAGTTAATAATTTATTAAATGATTTTAAGATTGGTATTAAAGATTTAATTGCTTTGTTATTTGATCCACAAACTCCGCCACGGCTTAAAGAATTAATATTGACAGTAGTACGAGTAGAAAGTAAAAATACTATTCCTGTGATAATGTTGACGCGTCTTCCAAACCCTGGGGATTTGGATTTTAGAAGGATTTTTGAACCAAGCTATAATCTAAAAACAAGAGAGAGTGTTTTACTATTTGTTCCTCAAACAAGAGAAGCAACCCCAGAAGAAAAAAACCAAATCGAGGCGCTTTATAAACAAAACAGTCAAAGCTGATTTATTCTCCTCCTTAAATTAATTTAAATTTGCTAAAATTTATTATGTTAGGCTAATCATATAAAAAAATTGGGTCTGCGCTCGCCTGCTAAAGCTCCCATAGCTTAACGGATAGAGTAGCGGTTTGCGGAACCGCTGGTGGCTGTTCGATTCAGCCTGGGAGCACAAAGAGAGTAGAACGTGGAACTTAGAACTCTGAAGGGGTCTTTTTAGGACGAAGAACCTTAAAAATCAAGGGGCTGTGATGAAAGTGGTATCATGGCGGTCTCTCCCGCTCTCCTTTAGAGAGCGGGACTTAATCCCGCCCTTTGTCAAGGGCGGGGCAAAACCGCTTGTTTAATACCA
>JBBIRE010000106.1:0-2996 GCA_037441985.1 Candidatus Roizmanbacteria bacterium | reverse complement strand
ATTTTTTAATCATCTTAAGATAATTTTTTGTTAGAGTTAAATCTTTGTTTTTCATAGACGGTTATTCTATCAAAAAGTGTCAATGAATTTAAAAATATGCACAGGAATAACAAGAAAGGAGATTCCCGTTTTCACGGGAATAACAATGGGGATAAGATTCCCGATTAGGTTGGGAATGACAATTAACAACATTTTGTCATTCCAAGCTAAGCGACCGAAGGAAGCGAAGTCGAGGAATCTATAATGAAAGATCCCTCGACTGCAGCCGGGATGACAAAAAAGTTTGATGTTTATGTTCTACGTTCCACGTTCTATGTTCTAAGTTCTAGATCTAAATTGTTAGATGTTAACTCTGTTGATTTTTGTATCTCTTTAAATCCGCCTCAACCATCATTTTTACCAACTCTTTAAAACTTAAGTTTGGCCGCCAACCTAATTTTTCAAAAGCTTTTTTTGGATTGGCGCAGAGATTAGGTACCTCGGCTGGTCTTTTGAATCGGGGATCAATCTTAACATATTTTTGCCAATCTTTGATTCCGGCATATTTAAAAGCCAGTTCAACAAATTCTTTCACCGAATGATTTTCACCAGTCCCAACGACATAATCATCAGGTTTTTTTTGCTGAAGCATTAGCCACATCGCCTTAACATAATCACCAGCAAAACCCCAGTCTCGTCGTGCGTCTAAATTACCGAGTCTTAACTCTTTAGCTAAACCAAATTTTATTTTTGCCACCCCATCAGTGATTTTTCGAGTAACAAACTGAAGACCTCGAATCGGTGATTCATGATTAAACAAAATTCCATTACAGGTAAAAAGCCCAAAAGATTCGCGATAATTGACTGTCATCCAATAGGCGTAGACTTTTGAAATCCCATAAGGTGAGCGGGGATGAAACGGCGTTTTTTCATCTTGTTTCCCGTCAGTATGTTGCAAACCAAACATTTCGGAGGTTGACGCTTGATAAAACTTTGTCGTTGGTGAAAATATTTTAATCGCATTTAAAAGATACAAAACTCCAAGCGAATTAACCTCGGTAGTTAATTTCGCCATCGTCCATGAATCGCCAACAAAGGACTGGGCGGCTAAATTATAAACTTCGTCCGGTCGAAGGGCATGAATTAGTTGATTCAGAGATGCTTCATCGTTCATATCACCATCGACATATTGAATTTGATTAGTAATCCCCAAAAAATCTAAGTTTTCAAAATTTGGATTGGAGTAGCGTCGAATCATCCCATAAACATGGTATCCTTTTTCCAATAAAAACTTAGCTAAATATGGACCGTCTTGTCCCAAAATACCGGTGATAAGCGCCGTTTTTTTCATAAATAATAAAACTGATGGATAACGATAAATTTTAATATAATATCTAAATGATATCAAGATTTCTCTCCTTTTTAAAGCAACCAACAAGCAAACAAGTATTAATCAACACCATTGGCAATTATTTAAATGTTGTCTTTACCGCTTTTTTTGCTCTTGTGTTAGTCCGAGTTATGAACCCTATCGAATATGGAGTTTTAAGCGTCCTTTTGGGAATCGCTTATGTTTTAGCCAATATATTAGATTTTGGTGTCTCGGCAACCATTTATTCCTATGTACCAACCTTGATTGAGAATGATCAAAAAAAACTTTTTCGCTTTTTAAAAACTACCTTCACTATTCAATCGTTTTTTGCTTTCATTATTGTTGGTCTCCTTTTTATCTTTTTTCCCTGGTTAGATAAAATCTTTTTCAAAACCAATGCCCCGTGGTGGGAGCTCTACTTGACAACTTTTTCGGTTATTTTCCTTATCTGGCAAAATTATGCCATCAATCTTCTTCTTGCTGCTAAAAGAATTTTTCAAGCTCAACTGTTTCTTAATCTAAGTAATTTATTAAAAACTGTTGCCATCTTTTTATTAATTTTTTCAAAACTTTTAAATATCGCGACAATCATTTTTGTTTTTGGAATTCTCGGTCCGATTTTATTTTTTCTTTTTCTTTTTTTCGAGAAAAAACATCTTTTTTTAAAACTAATTCAAGCTGAAGTTAGAAAAGAGGAATTTAAATTTTCTTATACCTTAACTTATTTTATCGCTTCGCAATTTTTCTACTTGGGAACAAGAATGGATTTATTTTTATTGTCTTTTTTTTTCCCAAAAACTCCTCAGGTTGGTTATTATGGTCTTTCAACAAAAATCATCCTTACTCTTTTTGCCAGTATTAGTAGCGTCACTCAGGTTTTATCGCCTCTTTTTGCTAATTTGAAAAATAAAGATGAAATTAAACCACTTCTTAAAAAATCTTTAGCTTATTGTCTTATTCCTACAGGATTATTCGTCTTTCTTTTTGTAACGCCCAATCAAATTTTTTACATTGCTTTTACCGAAAAGTTCGCTCAAACTGCCAATATCACCAAATTACTAGTCTCAGCTTACATCTTATATCCTTTGTCTAACATTCCTTTATTATTTCTTTTATATTCGGTTAAAAAACCTAAATATATTTTAATTGGTAATCTTATCTTCTTTATCATTATTACCTTAGGATGTTATTTTTTAATTCCAACAAAGAAGTTATTTGGACCGCCAATCGCGATTTTTTTAGCGATTCTTATTGAATTTGTTTATTTGGGAATAACAACCAATAAAGAAATTCGTCAATTTTTTCTCCAAATTTCCAAAGGTAGGTGATGAAAATTTTTTCTTTCCTTAAAAGAAAATTTTTTATTAGCAAAACATTTGTGATAAGAAAAACCATAAATTTCAGCGGTGTAAGGAATAAGATAAATTTCTTTTCCTAAAGATATATTTTCTTCTTGACAGATTTTTCTTAAATCATTAATTTTAATCTTTTTATTATAGTAAAGTAATGGATCGGCTGATGAGGAAATGATAAAAACTTCATTAATCTGATTATTTTTTAAGTAACTTGATAAACCCTTCCAATCTTCGCGATGAAATTGCGAGATAAAAAGATAAATTAATGAAAAAAACAAAAAGCCACTTAG
>JBBIRE010000105.1:0-3025 GCA_037441985.1 Candidatus Roizmanbacteria bacterium | reverse complement strand
GTAGGAAAAAAATGAATGTCTATAAGTATTTCGATAAAATCAGATGTAATTTTCTTTATCATCCTCACAATAAACAAGTTAGAGGAATTGGTTTAATTTGTATTCCAGATCTTGACAAAATTAATTGGAACATATTAGATGGTTGCTTTGATAACAAAAAAACTCCGCAATAGCGGAGTTTTTTGAGGTCAGTTTCCTTACGGATAGCCACATCGTCGAGAGGTGGCCTACCCCTTTCGGGGAACCGACCATTGTTATTATAACATAAATTTTTATGTCAAGATAGCAGTGATTTAAAGTATTAAATATGATTACTATTTGGCCAACGAAAAAACTAGCTGAGGTTTGCGAAAGAATTAAATCGAAGAAAGCCCCTATAAGTACTAATCCTTATATTGAAATTGGCGATATTGATATTGAAACAAAAGAAATAAAATTAAAAGAAAAAGGAGCTGTGAAAGGAAGTATTTTTGCTCCTGAAAATTGCATAATTGTTTCTCGCGTTAGACCGACTCGAGGGGCTGTAGCTTTAATCAAAAAGAAGACAGCCGTTTCTTCTGCTTTTACTATTTTGAAACCAAAATCATTTTTAGATTTAAAATTTTTATTCTATTACTTAGCTTATAATCATAGTTTTTTTAACCATTTGGAATTGAGGCAAAAAGGAAGCAATTATCCTTCTGTTAGAGAAGAAGATATTCTAAATTTCAAAATCCCCCTCCCTCCCCTAAATATCCAAAAACAAATTGTTGCTCGGATTGAGGAGCTTTTTGAAAAAATTGATAAAGCCAAAGAATTAAGAGAAAAAGCAAAAGAGGAAACCACCATTATTTTATCTTCAGCAATGCATGAAAATTTTAGCAAAATTGAGAAAAAATATAAAACAAAAATGATTAAAGATGTTGTAACTCGAATTCAGTATGGACTTTCAAAAAAAATGAATGAAATTGGTGTCGGATATAAAATACTTAGAATGGATAATATTAGTAAATTTCGTATAGAAGAAAAAAACATAAAATATGTCGAAATTAGTAAAGACGAATTCTTTAAATACAAACTTGAAAAGGGCGATGTTTTATTTAATCGCGTAAATAGCTTTGAATTAGTAGGAAAAACAGGAATTTTTGATCTTGATGGTGATTATATCTTCGCCTCATACTTAATAAGATTAAGACCTAATCCTGATTTTTTAAATTCATATTTCTTAAATTATTTCTTAAATTCTCCACAAACACAAAACAAATTAAAATTTATAGCTAGACGGGCAGTTCAGCAAGCAAATATTAATTCTAAAGAAATTGCATCTCTTCAAATCCCCCTCCCTCCCCTTCCCGAGCAAAAAAAGATTGTGAGTTATTTTGATGATTTGCGTGAGAAGGTTGATAAATTAAAAAAGATACAGGAGGAACAGCTGAAAGATTTGGTTGAATTAAAAAAATCTATTTTAGAACAAGCTTTTTCTGGAAAGTTAATTTGATTATTCAGAATTGAATCATTGGTTCTTAATCTCAATCGCCATTAAAATTCTTCTTAAAAATAAAAAGTTCGCTAATGCAGAATAATAAAGTAAAAGAAAAAGCAAAGGGTTTTGGTTTTCATTAGCACTTTCTTTCTCTAATGAAAAATCATTCATTTGCATCATTTTATTTCCTAAATTTTCTGCCCCTAAAACATCCCCTTTTTCTTTTGGCGAATAACTTTGATAAATCTTTTGATTAGCTTTCCTTTCTATCCCACTTATTCCTGAAGTTGATTTTTTCACTGTCAGTGAGGGTTTTAATATCGAAGGTAGAGAAGAAATTGAACTCAACGTCTTTGTTGAACCAATCGTCGGTGTTGAAGACAAGCATAAATTATTTACTTGATTTTTTGACGCTTCCTGAAGACAAAACAAGTCGGAGTCAAAAGTAATTCTTCCCCAACTCTTTCCTTTTTCTGAACCTTGGTATTCAAAACTATCTTTTTCAACTTTATTAAAATCTAATAGCCGAACTGAATCGCCATTATTGTTAAAAATCGCTGAAGATAATTCAAACACTTGATAACTCTTTGCTGGAATTGTTAAAGAAAATTTTTTTGGCGAGCCGCCACTATTTTCAACATCATCAATGAACCAATCAATTAAATCAACCGAAAAATCATTATTGTTGTAAAGTTCGATCCATTCGTTTTCACCTGTTGACGGATTAACCATCACTTCTGATAGAAAAATATTTTCGTATGAAATTAAGTTTGGCGAGGGAGTTGGTGTTGGAAAGGGAGTTGGCAGGACTGTTGATGTTGGAGTTAAAATCAAAACCTCTGTTGGTGATGGAAAAATCATTGTTGGCGTTGGTGAAGGAGAAAGCAACAAACAAGCTGAATTATTGGTTTGCTCTTGAGTAAGTGAGGTCAAAACATACCAAGACCCTCCTTTATCAGAACAACGACCATAACTTTTACCGCTATCAAAACTACCTGAATATGAAGCAATATCGATTATTTCTTCTATTTGATTATCGATGTATTTTAAAAAAACCGTTTCCTGTCCGGTATTGTTTAAAACACCACTACTAGTGGCCAGAACAAAACTTTTTGGTAAGGCTGACTGAGTAGAAAAAATAATTTTTTTTCCAGACAAATCAAATAAAGAATAGTTTGAGAGATAGATAATTTCTTCGCTTTCATTGTAAATCTCAACCCACTCATATTGACCCGTAGGTGGGGCGGGATAAATTTCATTGATTTTAAGAGAAGAGAAAACTTTGTCAATAAGAAAAAAGAAATAAAAAAAGCAAAAAATAAAAAATATAAAGAATTTTTTCTTCCTCACTTCATATCAAAAATATCACAAGAATAAAAAAAATTCAGCTTGATAAAACCAACAAAAGCTATCGTTTAAGGTAAGATTCAATTAATGAACTAAGATTACCATCGAGAACACCATCAACATCGTTTGTTTCAAAATCAGTCCGAAGATCTTTTACTAATTTATAAGGGTGAAGAACATAGGAGCGAATCTGACGACCCCAACTGGCGATCTTTT
>JBBIRE010000104.1:0-3048 GCA_037441985.1 Candidatus Roizmanbacteria bacterium | reverse complement strand
ATGAAAAGATAGAGTTTAAGTGTTTCATAGATTTTTTTATATAAAGGAGTACCAAAGAATATATCCTGATATGTGGTTGAGACTCCAATTAATTCCTTCATTAATCTAATTTTTTATCCCTAAAAAGTCTCATATGTTTCGTAACTTTTTCAACAAATTATAAAATATCAAATTGAATAGACTTAATTTTCTCGAAAAAAAGATTAATTCTTTAGATTTCTATAATACTCCAAAACCTAAAAAATTTCCTTTAAAAATCTAAACGTTTTATGCCACGATCGTGGATCTAAGTGTTGAGATTTTTTTGTATATTTTTTTCTATTTTAGGCGATTCAACAAAATAAAAACAAAATTTGTTGTTTATAAAAAACTGAAATTTTGACAAATATTGTTCAAAATGAGTTTATGCTAGCAAAAGTCTTTTCGGCGACAACGATTGGGCTTGAGGGTGAATTAATTGAAGTCGAAGTCGATGTTGCCTCTTCTGGTTTTCCCACTTTTACTATCGTAGGTTTACCCAATAAAGCGATTGATGAGGCAAAAGATCGGGTGCGAACAGCAATTATCAACTCCTCTTTTGAAATGCCTGATTCAAGACTAACAATCAATTTAGCTCCAGCTGACTTACCAAAAGAAGGCTCGGCCTTTGATTTACCGATGGCGATTGGGATTTTAGCGGCAATGGGAATGGTCAAAAAAGATCTGCTTTCTCAAAGTCTTTTTTTAGGTGAATTATCCCTAGATGGAAAATTACGCCGTATTCCCGGTGTGTTGCCCATTGCTATTATGGCAAAAAAGAAAAAAATCAATCATCTTTTTATTCCAAGAGAAAATCTTATTGAAGCCTCAGTGGTTGATGAAATTAATGTTTTTCCAGTTGATAGTTTAATCAATCTCATTCTTCATCTTAACAATAATCGTTTAATTGAACCAGCAAAAAAAATTGAATTAGAAAAATTAAAAGAACAAAATCAAGCCGAGTTTGATTTCTCTGAAATTAAAGGTCAAATGTTAGGAAAAAGAGCGATGGAGATTGCCGCCGCCGGTAGTCATAACATTCATCTTACCGGTCCGCCTGGCGCTGGAAAAACAATGCTCTGTCGCGCCTTTCCCTCAATCCTGCCAGAGATGGATGAGGAAGAAATTCTTGAGGTCTCAAAAATCTACTCCATCGCCGGCCTTCTTACTTATCAATCATTAATTCTCAATCGGCCATTTCGCAGTCCGCATCATACTATTTCTCGAGTTGGCTTAGTCGGCGGTGGCTCTACTCCAAAACCAGGAGAAATCACTTTAGCCCATCGAGGAGTTCTGTTTTTGGATGAATTTCCAGAATTTCCTCGTTCAATTTTGGAAGCCCTTCGTCAACCATTAGAAGATGGGCAAATTGTCATTGCTCGAGCTCAAGGATCAATTAACTTCCCTTCGCGCTTTATTCTTTTGGCAGCTTCAAATCCCTGTCCTTGTGGTTTTTTAGGTCATCCAAAAAAAGCCTGTCGTTGTCTGCCGGGGCAAATTATTAAATACAAAAAAAGGCTTTCTGGACCACTTCTTGATCGGATTGATCTTCATCTTTTTATCCCACCAGTTGAAGATGAAAAATTAATCGCTCAAACCACTTCTGAATCAAGCAACCAAATTAGACAAAGAGTAACCAATGCGAGAATGATTCAAAAGAAAAGATTTCAAGGATTAAAAATAAAAACTAACGCTGAAATGACTTCTTCTCATATTCGTCAATTCTGCCATCTAACCAATGAAGCCCTCAATCTTTTAAAACAAGCCATTAGTCGTTTTTCTCTTTCTGCTCGCAGTTACTTTAAAATCATCAAAGTCGCCCAAACCATTGCTGATTTATCCCAATCTGAGAAAATCGAAGCCCATCACTTGGCTGAAGCCCTACAATATCGACCAAAGGAGGAATAAAAAATTAAATCATCAACGAAAGCGATAGATTATAAAAAAGATGAATCAGAATTGATAAAAAAAGTCCGTAATCTAAGAATATTAAACTATTGATAAAACCAAAAGCCAAATTTAGAGCTAAAACGGTTAAAAGTAAATTGCCAGTTAACTGGGGGTTAGTAAAAACGATAGGAATATGGAGAAAGAAAAAAAGGACACTGGCAAAAAAAGAGGCTGAAAGTTTATTTTTTGAGTCTTCGTAAAGACGTTTCAAGATAAAGCCACGTGACAAAATTTCCTCAGAAATTGCGGTCGCCAAACCAAGAAAAACAAGAATCGTCAACTGATTAAAATTTGGGAAAACGACCTGTTTCGTTTTTAAAAACTGAATTAAAATCGGAATTAGAACCACAAAAAAACCAATGATTATACCGGTGAATAAATCAGAAATTATTTTTTTGGGTCGAAAGTTAAGCCCAGCAAGAAGACTTCTTTTTTCCTTTTTTAAGATATACCAAAAAACCGGCAAAACAAAAACCAAAGGTTTGGCCACAAGCTCGTCAAACCAAACAGGCATTTTTAATTTTGCCCGATAAATTGCCCAAACGATCAAAATCACCGACCAAAGATTAAGGGCTTTTTGAAGATTGGTTTTTTCTTGCCTCATTAACAAATAATTTACTCCTAAATTTAGGAAATATCAAGAAGATGTTAAAGCCGGGTACATAGGTAACAGTTTCTTCTTTTTAATTTGTAACTGATAATACTCAAAAGGAGTCAGATAATCAAAAGCTTAATAAGGACGAGTGAAGTTGTAGAAGATTAACCAGTCTGTTAATCTTTTGTTAGCCTCAATTAGATTCGATTCAGTTAATAAGCTTTCAAAGTATTCATCAGTCTCTATAAATTCTTCTTTTAAGGTTCTATTAAATCTCTCGTTAACAGAGTTGTCTTTGGGAGTCTTAATTCTGGTAAAGATATGAATAATTTTTAAGCGTTTACAGGCCTCCTTAAAGTATTTAGCAAACTCTCCTCCATTATCAGATAAAATTGCCGCTATTTTACCATCAACTAAAGCTTGAAGTTAAAGCAAGAAATCAAAAGCAGATAAAGATGATTTTGAGAAATAAGATCTAGCATAAG
>JBBIRE010000103.1:0-3049 GCA_037441985.1 Candidatus Roizmanbacteria bacterium | reverse complement strand
ATGAGGTTTTATATAAAATCTTAAAGCAAACTTTAAAGAAAGAAGGTATTGAGAGTCACGGCGCGCCCTCCGAATCGGAGGGTGAGATGTCAGTTCGACTCTGACCCTCGGCACATGAAGTGTTATTATGTTTATGTTCTTTTATCAATAATAGATAAAAAATTATATATTGGTTATACTAATAATCTAAAAAGAAGAATCAAACAACATAACGAAGGAAAAACTGATAGTTTAAAAAATAGACGACCTTTAAAATTAATATATTTTGAGGCGTACTTTGACAAAAAAGATGCTCAGGATAAGGAAAGATTTTACAAATCAGGACGTGGTCATGAGGTTTTATATAAAATCTTAAAGCAAACTTTAAAGAAAGAAGGTATTGAGAGTCACGGCGCGCCCTCCGAATCGGAGGGTGAGATGTCAGTTCGACTCTGACCCTCGGCACATGAAGTGTTATTTGCGGCGGTAGTTCAGTGGTAGAACGTCTCCTTGCCAAGGAGAAGGCCGTGGGTTCAAATCCCATCCGCCGCTCAAATCAATTTTCTAAAATTATCGTTACCGGCCCATCATTAATTAATTCAATCTTCATGTAATTACCAAATTTACCAGTTTTCACCGTTAACCCTCTTTTTTTTAACTCATCAATAAATAACAAGTAAAGTTTTTTTGCCTCTTCTTCTTTCATCGCTGAAATAAAAGATGGTCGTCTTTGACTGGTATCAGCGCAAAGAGTAAATTGAGAGACGACTAAAATCTCGCCTTTTGTTTGGATTAAGTTATAATTCATTTTTCCATTCTCATCAGCCATCACTCGCAAATTAGCCACTTTATCGACCATTTTTAGAACTTTTTCTTGAGTGTCACCTTGACAAAAACCAACAAATACTAGATAACCCTTTTCAATCTCAGAAAAGACTTTATTTTCTACTAAAACACGGGCCTTTTTTACCCGCTGGATAACGACTTTCATATTAAATAATGATATAATATAAAAAAATGAAAATTAACCACAAAAAATTACGAGAGCTATTTTCTTCTTTTTGGGAAGAAAGAAATCATAAACAATTACCTCCCGCTCCATTAGTCCCAAAAGAAGACCCAACAACCCTTTTTAATGGTTCCGGCATGCAACAACTAGTCCCCTACCTTCTTGGTGAAACCCATCCATTAGGAGAAAAACTTTATAATATTCAGCCGTGTTTTCGAGCTCAAGATATTGATGAA
Organism: Candidatus Roizmanbacteria bacterium; assembly: GCA_037441985.1. GTDB lineage: Bacteria > Patescibacteriota > Microgenomatia > UBA1406 > GWC2-37-13 > JBBILO01. Next base: position 1,825 of record JBBIRE010000103.1, on the reverse strand, counting down.
ATCGGTGATAATCGTCACACGACTTTTTTTGAAATGATGGGCAACTGGTCATTGGGCGATTATTTTAAAAAAGAACAACTCCAGTGGTTTTGGCAATTTCTTACTCAGGTGTTAAAACTCCCAAAAGAAAGACTTTATGTTTCAATTTTTGCCGGTGATAAAAAAAACAATCTTCCTCCTGATCAAGAATCAAAAGAAATTTGGAAAAAAATTGGTGTTGATGAATCACATATTTTTTCCTATGGACCAGAAAAAAATTGGTGGTCAAGGGCCGGCATCCCTAACAATATGCCAGAAAATGAACCTGGTGGACCAGATAGCGAAGTTTTTTTTGAATTCACTCAAATAAAACATGATCCAAAATATGGCAACAAGTGTCATCCTAATTGTGATTGTGGCCGTTTTTTAGAAATTGGCAATTCGGTTTTTATGGAATATAAAAAAAATTCCCAAGGATTCTCTCTTTTGCCCAAAAAAAATGTTGATTTTGGCGGTGGTTTTGAACGAATAATTGCCGTCATTAATAATCAACCAGATATTTTTCAAACCGAACTTTATTTATCAATTATTCAAGCAATTGAGGAAACCCTTCATCTCTCATACGATAACAAAAAAAATCGATCTTTAATGAGAGTCGTTGCCGATCATTTAAAAGCGACGGTATTTATTATTAAAGACGGAGTCTCACCCAGCAATAAAGAAAGAGGCTATGTCTTAAGAAGATTGTTACGAAGAGCAATTCTTAAAATGTATCAATTAAAAAACAATGATGTCGTTCCTGGTGATTTTAAATTAATTATCAAGAAGATAATTAACCTTTACCGAAATATTTATTTTACCCACGATGATTTCAACAGCATTTATCCCATTGTCGAAGACGAAACCGTCCGCTTTAATAAAACACTAAAAAATGGTCTAAAAATTATTGACAAATTAACTCAGCCAACTGGAAAAGATATTTTTAATTTATATCAAAGCTTTGGTTTTCCAAAAGAACTCTCGCAAGAGATTCTTCGGGAAAAGGGAATCAAATCTGATGAAAACGAATTTAACCAAGAATTTGAAAAGCACCGTCAACTTTCCCGAACCGCCTCAGCCGGAATGTTTAAGGGAGGACTAGCTGATCATAGCCAGCAAACGATTAAATATCATACGGCGACTCATCTCATCCATCAAGCCCTTTTTGATGTTTTAGGTAATCAGATTCGTCAAGAAGGATCTCATATTACTAAGGAAAGATTGAGATTTGATTTCTTTTCACCGATTAAACCAAGTAAAGAAATGATTAAAAAGGTCGAGGAAATCGTTAATCAAAAAATTAAACAGTCTTTACCGGTTAGCTTCAAAATTTTACCTAAAGAAGAAGCCTTAAAGATTGGGGCTAAGGCATTTTTTCGCGAAAAATATCCTGATTTGGTAAAAGTTTATTTTATCGGTGATTATTCAAAGGAATTTTGTGGCGGGCCTCATATCAAAAATACCAAAGAAATTGAAAAAATCGAAATTTTCAAATTCGGAAAAATCGGCGGCAATCTCTATCGTCTTTACGCCAAATAAGACAAACAACCTTTTTTATCATTTAGGGACAACCAACTGAGCTAGATTTTAGCATTTTTTAGATTAATAAAACAATCTAAATTTTATTATGCGCAAGTTAAGAAACATAGATAACACTTCTGTATCACAATATTTCAATAGATATGAGCTCAGGAAAATTAAGTAATGCAAGAACATATTCCATAACATATAATCTCCCATATTGGTTTATTAAGTTTGTCAAAAAACATTCTATGATAGATATCTCATCAACCGCTCAAACAAGACT
>JBBIRE010000102.1:0-3072 GCA_037441985.1 Candidatus Roizmanbacteria bacterium | reverse complement strand
AAATTTATAAATGAAAGATGATGAAATTTCAGCTGTTTTTAATCAACAATTTTTTATTTTAATTTGACATAATAATCCAAAAAGCCTAAAATAATTATTTTCGCAGACCTCGCAGGTTAGTTTGCAGACCTCGCAGGTCTGTATTAACCTCGCAGGTTTGAAAAGAGGTATAAAAATTTTTTGGCTGAATCTTTCCACGAAAATTGGGCCGAAAGAAATTTTTTTGGGTTGATTAGTTTATTGATTAAAAATTTCAGAGTATCAATTTCCTTACCTTTAGTTGTGTAAGGATATTCTTTATTGAAGATTTCTTTAATGGAAGAATTTTTGTACAAGAGGACGGGAGTTTGGCAGTATGCAGATTCAACTGGCGGTAGACCAAAACCTTCGTATTCTGAAAGATATACAGTTGCTTTTGCTCCATTATAAAAATAAGGCAAATCATCATCATCAACAAAACCCACAAAAATCACTTTATCTTCAAGATCTAAATCTTTAACTAATTGAAAAATCTTCTCATTTTTCCAACCAGCTCTACCCACGATTAAAAATTTAAAATGAGCATAGTTTTTATCTTTAATTAACTGGGAAAAAACTCTGATTGCGGCATCAAGATTTTTTCTTGGTTCAATGGCGCCGACGTAGAGAATATAACGTAGAACATAGAACGTGGAACGAGGTAAATATTTTTCTAATACCTTTTCTATCTTTTTTTTATCATCAATTTTTCTGAATCTTTCATCAACTCCTGGATAGATGACGTGGATCTTTTTTTCATCAATTTGAGGATATAGTTGAAGTAAATCTTTTTTAGTATTTTCTGAGTCGACAATAATCTCATCACCGTATTTAATGGTTTTCTCCAATTTTTTTTCATGAGCCTCAATGACTTCTTGAGTATGATATTGAGGATAAAGTTTCCAAGTGAGATCGTGAATAGTAGTGATTCCCTTAGTTTTTTTATTGACTGGTGGTCGATTGAAATCGGAAAAATAAAAAATATCGCAATATCCTGTCAACCAATCAATTGGTAATAAATGATTTTTGCTCCAGCAAAAATTAAAAAATGATGGAGGCAATGGATATTGATGAATGATCGCTCCTAATTTTTTTAACTCACCGATCAATGGATTTTTTTTGTTTCTCAAAGATGAATAAAATAAGTGATATTGGTTTTTTTTGTCGAGAAAAAGTAAATTTTTGACTAAATTAAAAGTATAATTGGCAACGCCAGTTCCTAAATAATTAAGCTGTGTCAGATCAATACCAATTTTCATTTATTTTTTTAGTTTAACGTCTAACGTTTAATGTTTAATGTTTAATGATTTTAATCCTGCTTCAAAAGTTTTCATTCGATAAAAATTATTTTTAATTGATTTAATTTCTGAATATTGTGGTCGTCTAGCCCGGTTTTGCATATATTCTTGATAAGAAATTTTATCGATTAAACCTAGATCTAAATCAAAAATTTTGGCAATTAATTTACCCGCTTCATAGGGAGAAAAACTATCAGCTCCAACCAAATGAAAAATTTCCGGGGCAAAATTTTTTATGAGGTATTTTAACCCGTAAGCGATATCATCGATAAAAGTGGGGGTCATTTTTCCATCAGTAATCATGGTTAATTTTTTTCCATTGTTTAACTTTTCAATTATTGACCGAACAAAGTCTTTTTTCCCTTCAAAATGAGCGCGATATGGATAGGCGATTCTGACAATCATTGCTTGATCTTTGACGATTTTTTCGCCTTCGTATTTTGTTTGACCATAGTAACCGATGGGGTTAGGTATTGAGTTTTCATCATAAGGTGGATTTTGACCATCGAAAACAAAATCGGTTGAGATATAAATCAGTTTTACTTTTTTTTCTTGACAAAGTTGAAAAACATTTTTTGTCCCCAACACATTTATTTGCCAGGCTTTATCTTTTTCAATTTCGGCACCATCAACATTGGTATAGGCAGCTAAATGAAGAAAAAGGTCGAAACGATAGTTATTAAAAAAATTATTGACATCATCTTTTTTGGTAATGTCGCAATCTTTTTGATAAAGTGGGATAAATTGAAAATCATTCTTTAAGAGTTCGAGTATTCTTGAGCCCACTAAACCATTGGCGCCTGAGACAGCAACTTTCATTTTAATAGATTCTTTCAACTGCTTGATTAATCGATAACCCTTGTTGATCTTTTTCTGAGATGATGAGTTTTTTTTGATTGGAAAAGACCAATTTTTTAATTTTTTCAGAACAGAGAGTCCAGTTGATTTCATTATCAAAAAGATTAATAGAAAGTTCTCCTTGAGGATTCCATGAGGTGTCGCATAAATATTCAATTCTCCCTTCTTTTAAAAAGAGAACTCCATGGGCAAAATGATAGGGAATAAAAATCCACTCCCCTTCTCCATTTTTATTTTCAGAAACCAATCGATAAGCACCGATTTTTCCAAAAGTTGACGAATTTTTTCTTAGGTCTAAAAAAAAATCGACGATTTCACCCTCAATGACTCTGACCATTTTGGCCATTTTTGGTTGATACTGAAGGTGAAGCCCGCGAAAGACAAATTTTTTTGAATGGCTTTCATTAATCTGAATCACTTTAAAATCTTTAGGTAAAAAATTTTCTAAATCGGTTTTTCGAAAGGTTTCAGTAAAATAACCGCGATTATCAGTAAAACGTTGATAACGGATGATTTTAACATCAAGGATTGAAAGCGACTGGATATTGAGGATTTTCATAGGAAAATTATAGCAAAATAATCAACAATAACCAATCAACCAAGAAACCAATTAGCAAATAATTACCAATAACCAATTTTAAATTTTAATTTTAAATTCTTAATTTTAAAACAATTTTAAGTTTTTAATTCCAAAGGAATCATTTCAGAATTTTAAAGTCTCTCAACAAGAATAGATATCTTCTCTATATTATTTTTTAATGATATATAAATCTAAACTCTCAAATTATAAAATAAAAAAAAATTATTAATTGTTTTTATCTAGATTTAACCGCCACTTAAACATCAAAAATAACCACTATTTCAAGAAACACAGTTAATAGATATTATTCTTTATTTA
>JBBIRE010000101.1:0-3118 GCA_037441985.1 Candidatus Roizmanbacteria bacterium | reverse complement strand
GTCGTAATTTTGGCTAATTTTTCTAGTTTGATATTAAGAAGTTTGGCGATAAATTCAGCGATTAGTCTCAGATTGGCTGGTTGGTTGGGGAAGATTTTTTGCGATTTTAATGGTTCTGGGACAAGAAAAGGGGAATCGGTTTCTAAGACCAAAAGCGAAAGAGGAATTTTTTTGATAAATTCTTGTTTCTTTTTATTGTAGGTAATGTCGCCATCAAATCCGAGATAAATTTTATTTTTAATCGCAAAATTCAAAAGTTCTTCGTCTGCTTCACAGCAATGAAAGATCGATCGGTAGTCAGTAATCAGTTGTCGATAATTAGTTAAAATTTTTAATAAATCATCTTTTGCTTGGCGATTGTGGATAATTAAAGCTTTGTTATATTGATGAGCCAATTTGAGTTGTTCAATAAAAACCTCTTTTTGTAAATTAATAAACTTTTGATTAACTTGATAATTTTGGTATTTTGTTTTTTGATAATAATGACGGTCAAGACCAATCTCACCGATAGCGACCACTTTTGGATGAGATAAGAGTTTTTCGATTTTTTGTAAATCGCTTTTAATCTCTAATTGATTTTGATTGTTGTTATTTGATTTTTGATATTGATACACATGGTGAGGATGAATGCCGATAGCGGTATAAAGATTGGAAAATTTTTGGGCTAAAGAAACTGCTTTTTTTGAGGTTTGAAGATTGGTGCCGGGGACAATAATTTTTTTTACTTCCTTGCTAACAGCGTTTTTAATAATTTTTTTTTGACAATTGAAAAATATTTCAAAATTAAGATGACAATGAGTATCGATAAATATCATTTTAACAACCTCTTGACAAACGATAATTAATTTATAATAATATATTTATGTTAACACTCTTAGCTCAAATTAATGAGCCTACACTAGATCTTGATTTTAATGCATCAAATTTAAATCTTGTCAACGTTGTTTCTTTTTTTATAAAATTCTTTTTTGCTGTGGCTGGTTTATCGGCTTTATTATATCTTTTATTAGGCGCCTTTGCTTGGATTACTTCGGGTGGAAACAAAGAAAATGTTGAAAAAGCAAGAGAAAAAATTCAAGCCGCGGTCATTGGCATTATTTTAATTGTTGCCGTTATTGGGATAGCGGTGACATTAGAACAGGTGGTATTTAATAGAAATATTTGTTTTGGTTTAAGCTGTGGAATAAAAATTCCTGGTTTAATTCAATAATCGTTAATTAAGCTAAAATGCTTTTTTCATTATTTTCTTCCTCCGTCTACGCGCAGATTCAAGATTGGGAATCTTCTGGATGCATGGTTGATGGTGTTCCGACTCTAAAATGTTTAGAGGTTGTTTTTAGCAATCTACTTTTTATGTCTTCAGCATTTTTTGTTTTGGTGTTATTTATTATGTTAGTGATTGGCGCTTTTAATTATCTTACTTCTTTTGGCAATGCCGAAAAAGTGAAAAAAGCCCAAGGAACCATTAAGTTTGCGATTATTGGATTAGTTCTTTTTATGATGTCGTATCTCATTCTTTTTATTATCGACGTTTTGTTTTTGGGTGGAGAAGGGAAAATCTTTCAATTTGAAATTCCTCAATAATTATTTCGTTGGTGTTATCTGAATCACTTTAATTCCTTGACTTTCTGGTATTGGCGAATGAATTTTGTTTTTTTCCTGAAAAAAATTAACGATAAAAAGAATTAAAAAAACTACCCCTAAGAGAAGAATAAAATAACCAAAAACCTTCATTTTTCAATATTAACTTTTTCTTTAATAATAAAAAATGGCCGGTTTTGTAATTGCTGATAAATTTTTCCAATATACTCACCAATAATTCCGATGGTAATTAATTGAATTCCTCCTAAAAACATAACAGCAACAAAAAGAGCCGTCCAACCAGTAACCCAGTATTCATGGGGAAGAAATATCCGGCGATAAACAGCGTAAATAATTCCCAAAAAACCAAAAATTGCGGTTAAAAATCCAAGATAGGTCGCCAATCTTAAGGGTTTAATTGAAAAAGAAATTATTCCTTCAAGGGCAAAGTTTAACATTTTAGAAAAAGGATAATGAGTTTGACCAGCATTTCTTTTTTCTCTTTTAAACTCAATTATGGTCGAAGGATAACCAGGCCAGGCGACTAGTCCCCGAAGAAAACGAGATTTTTCAGGGAGTTCATTAAGGAAATGAACAACTTCTTTATCTAATAGTCGATAATCACCGACATCATTCGGAATTGGGATATCAGAGAGAAGATTGATTAACCGATAGAAAAGGTCAGCGGTAGTTTTTTTAAAAAATCCTTCACCTTCTCTTTCTTTTCTTTTAGCATAAACAATTTTTGACCCTTTTTGCCATTGGCTAATCATTTGAGGAATAATCTCAGGTGGATCTTGAAGATCAGCGTCGATAGAAATAATAGCATCACCTTGAGTGTATTGATAGCCACAAGTTAATGCCATTTGATGACCGAAATTTCTTTGAAAAGAGATTAGTTTGATATTCTTATTTTTTTTTGCTTCATTTTTAATAACTTTTTCAGTATTATCAGTTGAGCCATCACTAATAAAAAGTATTTCATAAGAATATTTTTTAACGACGGGAATTAATCGATTAAGAAGAGGGAGGATATTTTTGTCTTCATTATAAACTGGAACGATGATTGAGAGAAGAAAATCTTTATTCATTATTTTAAGTTTATTACCGTCCTCCATATCTTACTTTGAGACTTAACTCATCGCTGTTCGCTCGGCGTCTCAAAGAGCGATATTAGGAGGACATAAGAAAGCGCAACTCCTCACTTTGTTCGGCGACGCTTTCTAATGTTACGGGGCCGGGAGTTGAACCCGGTCTAGGAGATTATGAGCCTCCTGTGCCACCGTACACTACCCCGTAATTAATAATACATTATAACATAATTTTGTAAAAATTCTAAGCACGTGTTAAAGCCGGGTACATAGGTAACAGTATCTTCTTTTTAACTTGTAACTGATAATACTCAAAAGGAGTCAGATAATCAAGTGATTGATAAGGACGCTTGAAGTTGTAAAATATTAACCATTCAGTTAATCTTTCATTAGCTTTAATTAGATTTGATTCTGTTAAGTATGGCTCAAAGTATTCATCCACCTCC
>JBBIRE010000100.1:0-3210 GCA_037441985.1 Candidatus Roizmanbacteria bacterium | reverse complement strand
ACCAGCAACCAGTTAACTGATTCAACCGATTCCAACCGATTTCAACTGACCTGCCCGCCAATAATGCGAAGCTTTAGGCGGGTTAACTGATTTAACCGATTTAACTGATTTAACTGATTTAACTGATTCAACTGATTTTAACTAGTTTCAACCGATTTCAACTGATTTCAACTAATTTCAACCGATTTAACTGACCTGCCCGCCAATAATGCGACAAATTTAAGTGGGTTAATTTGATTGAATTATTAATTTAATTAATTCCAGACTAATTCTAGACGATTTTAGACTAATTAAAATTAATTTTTTAACATTCGCAGTTTTATTTTTTTTATAATAATATAAATTTATGAAAATAAATTTTTTTTATAAATTTTTCTTTAATCTTTTCTTTATTTTTTTATTTAGTTTTTTCTTTGCTAAAAACTCTTTTGCTATTCGTTATAGTTTAATCGCTCCTTCAGGCACCCTGACTCGAGGACAAACGGTTACTTTCACTATTAATATCGATACTCAGGGCGAAACAATTACGAATGCCCAAATAGGAATGACTTATGAAACTCAATATCTTGAATATGTGAATACTGTTGCTGGAGATGCTTTTCCCAACCTAACTACTACGCCTAAAGATGGTGGTAAGCTTATTTTTTCAGCCACTTCATCAGGTTTCAATGGCAATACTACTTTTGCCCAAGTCAATTTCAAAATTATCGCCCAAGCACCAGGCGAATCTCAACTTTGTATCTTGTGGAAGGTCCCAAATGAAACACCCCAACCCACCTCTCCTCAACCCACCTCTCCCCAACCAACTACTTTACCCGCAAGTGGTAATAGTCAATTAACAAAGAAATTGGGTTTAGTTGGTAGCGGTTTTTTTATTTTCAGTCTTTTAGGATATCTTCTTTCTAAAAATTTTTTTAAACTGAAGGATAAGAAGGTGGTGTCCGACGTTGACGGAAATAAAAGTAAATAACTCCTCCTATGATTAAAATTAGAGAGATTATAATAACAATTAACAATATCAGTCCTTGATTAACTTCTTTTTGTTGATTTTGTTCTTTTTGATAAAGTGTTGGCGATGTATTAATAGTAAAATCACCCCCTGATTTTTTAATTGTTGGGGTAATTAATTTCCCCTGATTATTTTTAAGAGTATAATAACTAATCTTAGAGGAGGTTAATAAATCTTTATTATCGTTAATCACTTGAGAAGTTGTTACCTCTCGAATTTTTCCTGTAGGTAAACCGTAAACTAAACGGTATGGAATGCTTGGTAATTGATTTGAGGCTAACCGATAATAACCTTTTTCATCTGTTTTTACAGAACTATAAGGAATATTACTCCCTTCGACATAAACCTTGACTTCTTGGTTGGCTAACACATTACCTTTTTCATCGTAAGCAATTCCTTCAATATAAGTAGGAATGGGGTTAAGAGTAAACGTCAATCTATTTTTTCCCTCTTGACCGAAAACTAACAATCTATTTTCTAACCAACCAATTAATCTTTTTAGACTAAATTTTGATTGAGAATGAACGATTAATCTTAAATCAACTTTTTCAAAATTGACCTTAAATTCTTTGTAATTTTCTCCTTCTTTATTTTGAGGGAATAATATTTTATATCGGCCGAAGTTGTCAGCTGCTTGCTGAATTATTAATTCTTCCTTATTGTTATCAGTTACTCCATAAATAGAAATATTGGTAAAAGGATGGGAAACCGCTCCCTCAAAAATAAAATTACCTGTTAAACGATTTACAGATTGAAAACCACTAATAACCTTTAAATTATAAGTTTTTCCCTCAGGAACGGAGGACAATAGAGGAATATCTCGATATTGAATTTTTCCTCTTTGTTGAATTATTTCTCCTGTTTCTGCCGGATAAATATACGTTTTCTTCACACCATTCTCTAAATAGTAGTAGATATTTTTATAATTTGAATTAATATCGGTTAACGAATCAGCTATTTTTAAATAACCTAAAGAGGAAAAATTAAGAACATTTAACTTGTAATTGCCGTCGGAAACAAAATAAGAAAAACTCCCCTGTGGATCGGTGGTTTGAGGATTAACTATTCCCAGCTCTGACTGACCGGCATCAATAAATTGTCCGTTTCCTTCATCTTTTGTTAAAAAAACCGTGGCATTTGGAATTGGTTCTAACGAATATGCATCAAAAACTCTTCCTGCCGGATCCCAATAAAAAATGGCACAGTCTTTATCAGCGTTAATCCAATCAAATGTAACCCCTTGTTGTTGACCGCCGGCTCCAACAGCAGTATTAATGGCCGGAGGTATTTTTTGAAAAAAGTAAAACTTTCGCCCACGACCTTGAGGAGTATAACTCTGCCACTCAAAAACCGAGACTGAAGTATTAGAGTCTTTGAGCATTAAACCGCTAGACGGGCCTGTGGCATAAATTTTTGAGCCAATTTTTATTGCTTGTTGATTCTCTACCCGATAAATCCCATATCTTCCATTTTCTGTTAAAGAATAACCAATATTAGAAAACAATTGGGAAAAGTTATCAGAATTAAAAGCGCTTAAATCAACTTGACTATCACCCGTGGTGCAAGCCCAATTCAGTTTATTATTTTTAGTGTATGACAGACACTCCACTAAATAAGTTTCATTATTATTGGGTAAAATTCTATTATTAGGATCAACTTCTATTTTAACTCGATGGCCGCTTTTTAATGTACAAGTTCCTTCTTGATAATCGTCCCCCCTACACCAAGTGATTTTAGCGCAAAACCATGCTACGTATTGATTATTAGTCTGATCAAAAATATCTTGGTATTGTTCATTAGGCTGAGCAAAAATATTTGTAGAGAGAATAAAAAAACCGGTCAAGAAAAAAATTATTAAAACAAAAGTTTTTTTAGCCGAAGAAAGAAAACTCATAATTTAATCCTAAAATAATAAAATCCAAAAGTCAAGAATATGTTAAAGCCGGGTACATAGGTAACAGTTTCTTCTTTTTAATTTGTAACTGATAATACTTAAAAGGAGTTAAATAATCAAGAGCTTAATAAGGACGAGTGAAGTTGTAGAAGATTAACCAGTCTGTTAATCTTTTGTTAGCCTCAATTAGATTCGATTCAGTTAATAAGCTTTCAAAGTATTCATCAGTCTCTATAAATTCTTCTTTTAAGGTTCTATTAAACCTCTCATTAACAAAGTTTCTTTTGGAGTTGTTACTCTTGTTTAT
>JBBIRE010000099.1:0-3226 GCA_037441985.1 Candidatus Roizmanbacteria bacterium | reverse complement strand
TCTTGTTTAATGTTTAATGTTTGATGTTTAATGTTCTACGTTCCACGCTCTAAGTTTCATATTTTCTTCACATTCCCTCAAATACCTTAACCATTCTCACTCTTAAAGCCCGAGAGATTTTCCAAATATACCAAACTGTCGGATTGCCTTGACCAATTTCAATCAAACCTAAATAAGCCCGATTGATTCTAGCTACTTCGGCTAATTGATATTGCGAAAGCTCATTCATTCTTCGAAGTCTCAGAATATTTTCTCCCAGTTTTTTACAAATGAATTTTTGCCCCATAATAGAGGGATTATATTAATGAGGTCCTGTTTTTTCAAGAGTTTTATAAAAAATTTAACATTTATTAGTCTGAAAAAGTTACGAAACATATGAGAAATTTTTTCTACTTTCAGTCGATAAATATGAATACAGATTTTATTCTTGAACTTTATCAAAAACCTCTAACAGTTTTTACTTTAAAAGAAATCTCTCTTCTTTTTCCAAAAATTTCCTACCAATCTTTAAAAGATCGTCTCTCTTATGCTGTAAGCAAAAAAAAATTATTGCGTTTAAAAAAGGGGGTTTATTCGAAAATTAAATTCGAACCCTTAGAATTAGCCAATAAAATTTATACTCCTTCATATATTAGTTTAGAAACAGTTCTTCAAAAAGAAGGAATAATTTTTCAAAATTACCTAACAATTTTTGTTGCTTCTTATCTCACAAGAAAAATTAATGTTTTCGATTACCAAATTCAATACCGAAAAATTAAAAATGAAATTCTTTTTAATAAAGAGGGGATTGAAGAGTTAAACGGATATTTTATTGCTTCAAAAGAAAGGGCTTTTTTAGATGCGATTTTTTTGTATAAAAATTACCATTTTGACAATCTCAAAATTATCAATTGGGAAAAAGTTTTTCAATTAATAAAAATTTATCGAAGTAAAGTCTTGGAAAAAAGAGTGAAAGAATATTATCAATTATTTAAAAAAGAAAATGTTTGATAAAGAGCAACACAAAAGGATTCTTATTAAAATCTTGAAGGAAATTTACAGTAATCCGGTTTTAAGAAATCAATTAGTGTTTAAAGGAGGTACAGCTGCTTTTTTATTATATGAGCTTCCTCGTTTATCTGTTAATCTTGATTTTGATTTATTAGATGAAAATAAAAAAAATGAGACCTTTACAGAACTTAAAAAAATTCTCAATAATTTTGGTCATTTAATTGATGCAACAGAAAAACGATACACTCTTTTTTTTCTTTTAAGCTACGAAAAAAATAAAAGAAAAATTAAGGTTGAGATTTCTAAAAGAAGCATTAAAACAAAATCCGAGTTAAAAAATTATTTAGGTATCCCAATTTTAGTAATGACTAAAGAACAAATGTTGTCATCAAAATTGGCGGCTTTTTTAACAAGAAAAAAATTTGCTGCTCGTGATCTTTTTGATCTTTGGTTTTTTTTAAAAAACGATTGGTCTTTTGATGAAGAATTTTTTTATCAAAAAACTGGTCTTTCTCTTAAACATGGAATAAAAGAAGGTTTAAATAAATTGAAAAAAATAAAAAAGAATCAATTATTATCCGGTCTTGGAGATCTTCTTGATGAAAAACAAAAAAATTGGGTAAAAGATAAACTTAAAGATGAGTTAACCTTCTATTTAAATCTCTATCTAAAAACTTAATTGTTTCATGTTTTATATTTGATATTTTAAATCCCAACGGACAAATTAGTACTTTTAAATTCCATCTTTTTCGCTCTACGTTCCACGTTATCAGTTCCAGATTCCACATTCTATGTTATACTTTTAATGTCAAAAGGGAACCCCTTTGGTTCCCAACGTGACCCTAAAGATCAAAAGATTAGATTAGTGTTTAAAGTTTAAAGTTTAATGAACACGCTTTCAATCATTATTCCCACTTTATCCAATACCAAAGGTTTAAAAAAACTTCTTTTATATCTTAATCGCTTTCCTTATCAAATTATTTTTGTCGATAACCAACCAAATGATGACAAAAAACAATGGATAAAAAAATTAAAAAACGATCATCTTGTTTATCTTCCTCAACCAAAAAATCAAGGTTTTGCTAAAGCGATTAATCTTGGGGTAAAAGAGGCGATCGGGGAGTGGCTTTTGATTTTGAATGATGATATTAATTTTGAAATTCAAAATTCAAAATTTAAAATTCAAAATCCCAAAGGGACCCCTTCGGGGTTAAAAATTAAAAATTTCAAAGATCCCTTTTTGGAATTAATTCGCTTCGCAAGGAAAAATAACCTGATTGCCGTTTCACCGATTTTAATCAATCCCAAAGGTAAAATAGAAAACCTTGGCTATCAAGTCTTACCTTATGGAAAGATAAAATTAATTAACGAATTTAATTTTGAAAATTTGAAATTTGGTAATTGGAAATTGTTTGGAAATTGGAATTTGGAAATTGGAAATTGCCCACTTGATGGTTTAACCGCAGCTTGCTTATTAATCAAAAAATCATTTTTTGAAGAGGTAGGAGGTTTCGATGAACGATTTTTTGCCTATTTAGAAGATGTTGATTTGTTTCTTACTTTAAAAGAAAAAGGCTATCGTTTTTTTATCCATCCACAAATGGTAGTCATTCATCATCATTTAACAACAGGCAAAACCTTAGGCTGGATAAAAAACTGGCTTGACTTTAAAAACTGGATTTTGCTCATCATAAAACACCCAAAAAAATTTAAATGGAATCACCAACTTTTTATCGAAAGATTAAAAAATCTTTGGGGAATTATAAAGACTGTCTTTATCCAAAGGCAGGCTTTGAAATAATTTAAACCAGTCAACTGTATTTCTTGTCATACCCGTATAAACGGGAATCCATGTTCCTGAGCAATCGGGAATCTATAAATCATTTGAGATCCCCGATTAGATCGGGGATGACAGGAGTATGTTTGTCATCCCGCCCGAAGCCCCGTCATGACGGGATAAATCGAGTCGAGGAATCTCTCTTTTGTCATCCCGACCGAAGTCCCGACTTTGTCGGGGCGAAGTGGAGGAATCTCAAGGGAGCAAAAAAAGAATTTAGAACTTGGAATGTAAAACTTAGAACTTCTAATAGTCAATCTAAAATAATAAAAAACTTTTAACTTGTCCTTTTGACTTTTGACTTTTGAATTTTGAATTTTTAACTGCAACTTTTAATTTTTCACTTTAAACTTTTAACTTAATCTTAACCAGTTAACTCACTAATTAGCAAAACTATTA
>JBBIRE010000098.1:0-3302 GCA_037441985.1 Candidatus Roizmanbacteria bacterium | reverse complement strand
ATATAAAGGAGTACCAAAGAATATATCCTGATATGTGGTTGAGACTCCAATTAATTCCTTCATTAATCTAATTTCTTATCCCTAAAGAGTCTCATATGTTTCGTAACTTTTTCAATCTCAAATCACAAATTACAAACAAAAAATATTTAATAACTAATAACAAATTTTTAATCAATACCTAATAATAAAAGTCAAAACTCAAAAGGCAAAAGTCAAAAATACAACTAAAAATTTAAAATTAATATTAAATTAAAGTATTAATTGTTGAATAAAGTTAATCACTAAACATTTATTATTGAACTGGTTATTGGAATTTAGTGATTGAAATTTGGTAATTGAAATTTGTTTGGTATTAGGAATCCCAAGGGGATCCTTTAGGATTTGATTATTGGGATTTTTTTAGTAATTAGGTCAATTAGGTTAATTAGAAATTAATGACGTTCTAAGTTCTAAGTTCCATGTTCTACGTTCACATCTCCATCAGCGCCTTAATTCTTTCTTCAACTGGTGGATGAGTAGAAAAGAGATTGGCTAACCATGAAAAAGAATCTTTTCTCGCTCCCTTTAAAGGATTACTAATAAAAAGATGAGCGGTGGATAAAGTGGCATGCCTCATCGGATATGGATATTGAGTGATTATTCTTAACGCGTCAATTAATCCCATTTTATTGCGAGTTAAAAGAACAGCTGAAGCATCAGCTAAAAATTCTCTTCTTCGCGAAATCGCTAATTGAATTAATGTTGCCACTAAAGGAGCGATAATAAGAGCTAAGATATAAAAAAGAAACAGTAATCCCGATCGATCTCTTCTATCACTGGAATCACCATACCAAAAGCGGTATCTTAAAATCCAATCAGAAACTAATGAGATTGTCCCTACTAATACAGAAACGATTGAAGCCAGCAAGATGTCATAATTTTTAATATGAGAAAGCTCGTGAGCGATCACTCCTTCTAAATCGCTTCGATCAAGAATTTTTAATAAGCCGGTTGTGACGCAAACGACGGCATTTTTTGGGTCTCGACCGGTGGCAAAAGCATTTGGGGCTGGATCGTTGATAACATAAAGCTTAGGCATCGGCAAACCGGAGGCGATTGTTAAATTTTCTGTTACCGTGTATAAGTCAAAATATTCCTTTTTACTAGCTGGTTTGGCGCCAACGGTAAAAAGGATAATCTTATCTGAAAAAAAATAAGATATTAAGCCTGAAAAGAAAGAAAGAATTAATCCAAACATCAAATAGCTGTTGGCGGATTGAAAATATTGACCAATAAAATAAAAAAAACCGCTGGTGATAAAAATGAATAAGATAAAAATAAGATATGTTCTCACTTTATTGTGAGTTATCTGTTGATATGGCGTCATCGTTAAAAACTAACTTTTATTGATTTTCTTTCTTCCTCATTAGCGGCAAAAAATTCCTCTTCTTTAAAACCAAAAATGTTAGCGATTAAGTTGCTGGGAAACATTCTCACCTTAGTATTGTACTCCAAAACATTGGCGTTATAAAACTGTCTTGAATAGGCAACTTTATCTTCTGTATCCTCCAACTGGCGTTGTAAATCTAAAAAATTTTGATTGGCTTGTAATTGTGGATAATTTTCTGCCACGGCAAACAATGATTTCAGTGCTTGAGTTAACTGATTATTGGCTTCAGCCTTATCAACTAAAGTTTCCGCTTTCATCAACATGCTTCTTGCTTTGGTAACATTTTCAAAAACCTCTTTTTCATGTTTTGCATATCCTTTAACAGTTTCGACTAAATTAGGAATTAAATCAGCTCTTCGTTTTAATTGAACATCAATTCCAGATAAGGCTTCTTTAATTCTTGCTTTTAAAACAACAAATGAATTGTAAGCACCAATAAAATATAAAACTAAAATGCCGACAATTATTAAAATTATTAAATTAACGCTCATCCCTTTTTCACCTCCTTTATAAATTTTTATAAATTAATTATAATAAAAAGTTCTCAATTTAAATACTGATTGTTAATTTTATTGATTACTAATAGAAAATTAGGTTATTACCTATATTATACATTTTTATTTTCAATGCTTTCTTTTATAAAACTCCTCTTGAAAATTTAAATTAATTTTTTTATAATACCGAAAAAATTATCTTATGAGAAAAAAAAGAAATGATAAAAAAATCGAGAGAAGAAAAAATTATCACCAAGAAAAAGAGAAATTGATTTTGTTAATTAAAAATAACGTTTTTTCTTTTTTGATTGGTCTAACTCTTTTTGTTTTTGCCTTAGTTATTATTGGAAAAAATTATCTTCCTCAACTATTGATAAAAAAACCAGTCAAAAAAAATGAGATCAAGAAAAAAGAAAAACAAAAAAATTATCAAACTTATACCGTTCAAGAAGGTGATACTCTTTTTTTAATTGCGGAAAAATTTTATGGCGATGGAAATTTGATGGATAAAATCGCTCAAGCAAATAAATTAAAAGACATTAATCAAATCGAAAAAGGTCAAATATTAATGATTCCTAAAATAGAAGCAAAAAGGGAAGCTGAGTCGAAAACTGAAATTTACATTGTGCAACACGGCGATACTCTTTCTATTATCGCTCAAAAATTTTATGGCGATATTTATCAATGGCCCAAAATCGCTCAAGCCAATAATCTAAAAAATCCAGAATTGATTGAGGTAGGAATGAAGTTAGTAATACCAAGATAAAAATAAATCCTAAATTCTAAACAACAAACAAATCCGACATTCGATGCACGAAATCCGAAATAAATAATAATATTCAAATCCTAAATTCTACCCTCCGAATCGGTGGGCTAATTTCTAATTTCTAAACAAATTCCAATAACCAAATTACAAATTACAAACAAATAAATATAATAATAAATTTTTAATAACTAATTTTTAAACAATATTTTAATAATTAATAAAAAGACTAACAAACTAGCTCTCGATTCCCCAATTCGGAGGGAAAGAAATCTATCGAGCATAATAAGAGAGAATAAAATAACGCTATGCTAGATTTCTCATTTCGCTAACACTTCATTCGAAATGACAATTTATAAGTTGATTAAATTAAAATATTTAAAATATTAAGTTTAAGTTATTAATTATTGAATAAAAATTAATTATTGATTATTTGTTAACTAACGATACATTGTGAACATTTTATTAACTGTTGACTAAAGTGTTCCATTAAATATTTAAACAGGTGATTTTCTATTTAACTGTTGTAATTTTAACTCAAAATTAACAGCAATTAACGTATGAAATTAATTTTGTTTTTAGTTCTTTGATATCATCAAACAGATAACGGCGAATA
>JBBIRE010000097.1:0-3486 GCA_037441985.1 Candidatus Roizmanbacteria bacterium | reverse complement strand
CGATTTTTTTTTGCAGAAAATTTGCATTGTAGACCTGCAGACCTGCGAGGTTGACGCAAACCTCGCAGGTTGACGCAAATCTCGCAGGTTCGCAAAAAATTGGCTCTGGATTATTGGATTAATCTGTTTTAATTATTGTTGATTTAATAAAAACATGCCAGCGCTCATTTTCTAATTGATTTTTAGTTGAGCATAAATAATTAAAAGCATCGATATTAATTCCTAAATTACTTTGATCGTCTTCTTTAAAAACGATGATAGGATAAGAAGAATACTTCTTTAAAAATTCATTTTCTTGATAAAAAAAATCAATTTTTTTATTGGCATAAAAAACAAGCGATGGTTGACCGCCATAGAGAAAAGAGGTTTCAGTATATAAATTATTTTTCATAAGGAATTGATAATTATCTCTTTCTGACTTTTTGACAAGATAAGCGGTTTTTTCGTTGGGTAGTTTTTTAAGGCATTGAACTATTTGATAAGCTTCATTAATTTTAATTTTATGTTGATAAAAAAATGTATTTTTAATAAAAATTAAAGGGAGAATGACAATTAAGATATAAGGTAATTTGTGGACTAGTAGATGATTTTGAAATCTAGTTAACGGAAGATATGCCAAGATACTGAAAAAAGGAAGAACAAAAACTAGGTACCAGTAGATTTTACTTTTGGCTAGACGGAGAAGAAGAATGAAAGGAAGAGGAAAAAGAAGGGTAAGCTTACCAATCGTCAATTTTTTTCGGCGAATTAACGCAAGCAAAAGAAAGATAATTCCAAAAAGCGATAATAGAGTTAAGATTTTTGAGTCTTGTCAAAGGGTTAGAGGATAATATTTTATTCCTAAATTGTTACCAAAATGGAGTTCAATTGGTTTTTCGACCCTTTTAAAAATCTGATCATAAAAATGAGTTTTAATAAAGTACGGGCCGAAATTTAAATAGGCGTAAAAATACCAAAGACTGGCAAGCATAATTTGGATTAAAAGTTCTTTAACAAAAAAAGCGGTTTTTTTAAATGAGCGATATTTTTTTTGAGCAAAGAAATAAAAAAAATCCAAAATTAAAGGATAAAAACCAACGAGCGATTTCGACCAGACCCCTAGAATTAGAAAAAAAGTCCTTTTGCAAAATGAGGAAAAATAATAAAAATATCCTAGCCAAGATAAAGCGATAATGATATCAGTATTTAAAAGAGTCGATATTTCCAAATAAATTTTCGACGAAGTAAGGAAAAGAGGCGGAAGAAGAGAAAGAAGGGGATTTTTAAAAAATTTTTTTGCTAAAAGATAGGTTAGAACGAGGGTAAGAAAGGAAAAAAAGTAAAGATCAACCGGCTAAAAAAAGGTGGTTTTGAGCGATTTATTTTTTATTATCTCTTTGGCGACTTGCGCATAGATACCCTCGTCCCAATCATAAAATGGTTGATTTCGGAATTGATAGGTACGAGAAATTAGACCGGAAAAAATGAAAATAAAAAAAAGACGATAAAAAATTTTTTTTTATGATTAAAAATTATAATAATTTGTTTTTATTTTTTTGGCCAATTTTTTTTTGCAAACCTCGCAGGTTAGAAAAAATCTTATTTATTAAGCAGTTGAAAGGGAAATCTTTAAGGAGTTGAATTTAATCAATGCCAGAAAAAGTTCCAGAATTGCAGATTACTGTAAAATCAACCGAAACCGCAGATGTGGTAGGGTAAAGACCGTTCGCTAAAGAAAAGCCGGTCAAATCAAGGTTAAAGATTATTTTGTTTTCAATTTTAGGCATAGTTTTTGCTGCTGGTTTAGTTTTCATTGGCTATAAATTAGGCCAAATCAGGCAAGTTCAGCCCGGACTTCAGCCAACCCCAATACCGATTGTTACTTCAACTCCCACTCCACCAGCAACTACCCCCAACCTATTTCAGCGACAATTTTAGTACCGAAAGATTGGCATGAATATACTGCTACTGATCCTGATTTTGGGATAAAAATCACGCTATCCTTACCACCAGGATTTTCTTTCAGTTTTAGTGGCTCAGAGTTTACCATTCAAAATACGGACGCCACAGAATTATGGGATTATTCAACCTCAGTGTTTTCAGGAAAAGATGGTCTCAAAAACTACTACGTAGGTGGATCTGTAAGAGACTGGTATCAAAAATTGTTAGGAGGGGAGTTCTGGGCGGAGAAGCCTTACCTGTTGGTTGTAGGGAAAATTACAAATGCCATAGAACACCAAATTGGAACTCAAACTTATTTCGAACTGACTGTTGCCGGTGGTCCTCCCTCTAATTATTCTGGGGAAGTAGGCACTCACTTCGTCTATGTCCAAAATGGAATTATTCATATTATTAAACCAGCTTCTCATAAAGCGAATTCAGCTGCGGCACAATTACCTACCAAAATAGGAATTATATTTTATTCATTGAAATCAAGTCGAATAAAATAAGAAATATAGAAGAAAAACCTGTTGAATTACCTGTTAGCGAGAAAGAAGTACCAATCCAATCCCGAGTTTTATTGATAAATTAAAAATCTACAAATTCAAGGTTTTGGTTGGGGTTTTTGGAGTTTTGGTTTTTTTCGGCGCATTTTTTGGGGCTTATAAACTAGACTAGATTTTGCAAACCTCGCAGGTTCGCAAAAAATTGGCTCCTGGATTGTTATATCAATGAAATTTAATGTTTTTTAGAAAGATGTAAAATTGCTCTTTCCACCTAAACTTGCTTTTGACTTCAATCTCCGCTGTCCGCTCGACGTCTCAAAGTGCGTTTTTAGACGGATGCGGGGTATTTTTTTCAAAGAAAAAAATACCCCTTGACAAAGTAAAAAATATCCTTTATAGTTAAATTATAGGATATTAATAAGAAGGTACCGATTATAAGTTTAGGCATAAAAAAGAGCTCTTTTAGCCAAAATCAAGAAGACTATGAGAAAAGAAGAAATAAAAAGACTTGGAGATGAGAACTTACCCCAAAACCTTTGGTGCGGTTAAGGGGATAAAAAGAGAGCTTAAGCCAGGATCAAGCTCTTAAATCCAAGCGCTGCCAAGTCGGAGACGTGAGGTCGAAGGCTCGGCGCGCTTTTTTTATAGAGAAATATTATACCACATAAAATTTAATATCTTCTATTAATTTAGATCATGGAATTTTTTTGCTGGCAAACTAATTTCAATTTAATATTTTAGATTAAATGAGAAATTTTACTTAATAGAAAGATTAATTGTTAATTATTTATCTATGCGCAAGTTAAGAAACATAGATAACACTTCTGTATCACAATATATCAATAAATATGAGCTCAGGAAAATTAAGTAATGTAAGAACATATTCCATAACATATAATCTCCCATATTGGTTTATTAAGTTTGTCAAAAAACATTCTATGATAGATATCTCATCAACCGCTCAAACAAGACTAGCGATGATTGAGTTTTATTATCAAATTAAAAGTGTTTCTGTTGTTTGTAAATCATTTAAGATATCAAGAAAAACATTCTATAAATG
>JBBIRE010000096.1:0-3633 GCA_037441985.1 Candidatus Roizmanbacteria bacterium | reverse complement strand
TCTAATACCCACTTTATCAGCGGGAGAGTTTTTAATAACATTTTCAACGATAATTTTATTAGCTGGTACTGGTACTCCTTGAGTGAATAAATATGAATAAATCACCCAGGCGAGAATAAAATTTCCCAATACCCCTCCAATGATGATGGCCGCTTTTTCTATTGGTTTTTTATATGAAAACGCCAGTTTCTCTAATTTTTTTTTAATTTTTACACTTTCATCTTCGCCATAGAGTTTCACAAATCCACCAAAAGGAAGAAGATTAATTGAATACAGTGTTTCACCCATTCTAATCCCAAAAATTCTCGGCGGTAAACCAAATCCAAATTCTTCTACCAATACCCCTCTTTTTTTGGCGATGATCATATGTCCCAATTCATGGATTAGGACCAACACCGAAAGCGTAGCTAAAAAAATTAGTATATTCATACATTTAGAATTTCTTTTTCTTTTGAATTTTTAACGGTATCGATTTCGCTGATAATTTTCTTTGTTTCTTCATCAATCATTTTTTCCAATCTAAATTTTTGATCCTCAGAAATTTCTTTATTTTCAAAGCTTATTTTAATTTTTTTCCTTGCTTCATCACGATGTTTTCTTATTAGATTTTTTCCGTCCTCGATTATTTGATTTAAAAGTTTAAGATATTTTACCCGTTGTTCTTGAGATAAAGGAGGAAATAAAATTTTAAACTGATTATTTTCTAGTCGAGGGCTGATGCCGAGTGGCGATTTCAAAAGTGATTTTTCAATATCACGAATAATTGATGGATCATAAGGTTTGACGATTAAGGCAGAATTATCATAATTGGTAATTGCGGCTACCTCATTGAGTTTTAATTTCATCTGACCTTGATAGGCTTCAACAATAATATTTTCTAGCAAAGACGGGTTGACTTTACCGGCGCGAACTGTTTTTACCTCCTCTTTTAATTGACTTAATGAATTGTGAGCTTTGCTGATAAACCAGGAAATGATATCATTCATATTTATTTTTCACCTACCTGCCAACGAACAAATCTCTTAATTTGAATATTTTCTCCAAATTTTAAATTGGCTTCGCTAACTAGATCTTTAATTTTTTTGGAAGGCGCTTTAATAAATTCTTGTTCCAAAAGTTCTTCAATTGTTTGAGGGTTTAAAGAAGCAATTTGCATCGCAAGATCGTGTCCTAGAATTTTAAATTCGTTATTGTTAGCAACAAAGTCAGTTTCTGAGGTAATTTCAACTAGCGAGGCAATTTGAAAATTATGATGAATGTAAGAAAAAATTCCACCTGAAGCCGTCTTTCTTTGAGCTTTTTCCTTAACCTTTTCTGCTCCCCATTGGGTAAGAAGCTTTTCCGCTTTTTCGATATCATTATTCGATTCCCTTAGTGCTTTTTGGCAGAGGGAGTAAGAGACTCCGGTTCTTTCCCTTAATTTTTTTAGTATCGTTGCGTCCATATTTAACTGAATAATAAATTAAGTATTATGCTTACTGAGCTAAGCAAATCGTCGTTGCCAAAAATTGGGTAATCAATTTGATTGGGATTAAAATTAGTATCGCAAATTCCCATTGTTTTTACTCCCATCTTTTTTGCTTCATTAAAAGCGTTAAACTCCTTTTTAAAATCAATAATAAATATAAAATCAGGTTTTTTGTCGAGATTAATCACTCCTTGATATATGTTCTCTAGTTTTCTTAATTCTTTATGTTGCTTTAATTGTTCGTGTTTTGGGTATATTTTCCATTTACCTTCTTCTTGGTCTTTTTTCATCTGTTTTATTTTCTCTATATTTTTATAAATGACATCAAAATTTGTTAAAAAGCCTGATGGCCATTTATTATTTAAATAAGAAAAATTGTTATTCTGGGCAAGATTTTCTATTAAAGAAGCAAAAATTTTTTTTGTGCTTACCATCAATAATTTTTTATTTCCCTCATTAACAATTTTTTTTAATAATTTCTTTACCGTCATCAGTTGTTGATAGGTAAAATTCAAATCAATAATGGCATTTCCATTTTGAAAAGAATAAATATATTTTTTAAATGCCGGATGGGTTCTGTTTTTTTTATGTCCTAAATAAACTTTACTTCTAAAGAGTTCTTCGATAATCTTATTTTTATCATTAAGATTAATCATATTCTAGCAATTTTATCAGGATCGATTATTTTTTTCAATTGATTAAAATTTTAAGTTTTTTAAATATTGACGAAATTCTCCATTAATATCCGGATGTTTTAAACCAAATTCAACGACAGTTTTCAAATATTCAAATTTATTGCCTGTATCATAGTATTTACCATTTTTAATCTCAATGGCATAAACCGGATGGTGTTTGGCTAAAGTATCAATCGCTTCGGGCAAATAATATTCACCGCCCTTTCCAGGTTTTTGGGTATTAAGAATTGGAAAAATATCAGGCGTTAGCAGATAACCAGAAACAATCGCTAAATCTGACGGTTGATTTTTTCCTCCAGGTTTTTCAATTAATTGATTGACTCGCCAAACTCCGTCTTCAATCTCCTCTCCTTTAACAAAAGCATAGCGATCAGCATCCTCCTTTTTTTTAGTTTTTATTCCACAAAGAATGGTAGTCCTATATTTATAGTATGCATTAATTAACTGTTCGGCACGTGTTGGCTTGGCATAAACAAAGTCATCTCCCCACAAAACTAAAAATGGTTCATCATAAATTAGATGCTGTGCGGATTTAATCGGCGTGGCGTTACCATAAGGGCCTTTTTGCCGAATATAAATAAAATTTGCCATCTCTGAAATTTTCTTAATTTCTTCGAGTAGTTTAATTTTCTGACCTTGAATTAGATTGTTGACCAACTCGGCGTTTGGGATATCAAAATGATCCTCAATTGCTCTTTTACTATATCCGGTGACAATAATAACGTCTTCAATTCCTGAAGCAACGGCTTCTTCAACCACATATTGAATAACCGGCTTATCAACAATAGGAAGCATTTCTTTAGGCATTGCTTTTGTCTGCGGAAGAAATCTCGTTCCAAAACCGGCAGCAGGAATAATTACTTTAGTAACTTTTTTCATTTCATTCAAATTTTATGGAAATTTTATTTTTCAGGATTATGTTATCGTTAACTACCGCCTCAATACTAGCTATTCCCGGAGAATCGTTCAGAAAATTGAACTCGGCTTTCCCATGTTTATCTGTCAATATGTTGTTTTCTTTAAATTTACCGATGTTTGAACTTAAAGTCACTTTTTTATAAGCTAAGGGAACTCCTTTATTATTCATCACAAAAACAGTAATTTTAACATTAGTTGGTTCTTTTAGATTTACAGACAAAGGCCATGCGAGAATTAAACTTTTTTCGGCTGATGGATCATTTTCTTCTGTTGCCCGAGTTAAAAAACCGCTAGATCTTCTTGATATAATCAATAATGAAAATAATGAAACAAAACTAAAAAAAATAATCAGCAAAAGAATGAACTTTTTATCCATAGATTAAATTTTATCGAAAAAAAATAAAAAAGTCAAATTTTTGTATAGATCACATACATTTCAGACTCTCGAGGTAAAATTTTTAACAGATAGTTAAGAGGTGAAATATTGTCTAGACTTTTATGAACACGTTTTGTCTCCTCCGATTCTAAGGACAAGTTATACCATACTAAATA
>JBBIRE010000095.1:0-3776 GCA_037441985.1 Candidatus Roizmanbacteria bacterium | reverse complement strand
TTTTTATAAAGCGATAATCTTTCGGATTGTCGATACGGTCCAAAATTTCCGCCAACATCGGGCCCTTCGTCATAAAAAATATTAAATTTTTTTAAGGTGGAGAGAATTTTTTCTTCGGCGCCGGGAACCAATCTTTGACGATCGGTGTCCTCGATGCGAACGATAAATTTACCGCGATTTTTTTTTGCCCAAAGATAATTGATATAAGCAGTATAAAGATTACCTAAATGTAAATCCTCACCTGTTGGCGATGGAGCGATTCGTGTTCGAACCATATTATCAATTATAATACTTTTTATGATTAAATCCGCCTGTCTTTGTCAAAAAAAATCTTTATTTAAAAAAATTATTGAATATCAAAATGAAAAAGTCTTTTCCCAATATGAAGGAATAATCATTGGCCGTTGTCAAAAATGTGGTCTTTCAAAAACTTTTCTTCCTCAAGGGTTAAAGCAACAATTATTTGAAAGTCGGCCCGAGATAATTTTTCAAAAAAAAGAGATCTTTTTTCCAATTTATAAAAAAATTGTTGAGAAAATTAAAAAATATAAAAAAAGGGGGGAAGTTTTAGATGTTGGCTGTTCTGCTGGTATTTTATCAAAATTTTTGAAAGACGAAGGTTATTATGTTTTTGGCATCGAACCAAATAAAAAAGCACATCAATTAGCAAAAAAAATTTTAGAAAAAAAAGTTTTTCTCGGTAATTTATCTGATTTTCTAAAAAAGAAAAAAAAGAAATTTGATATCGTTATTTACAATCATGTTTTAGAACATATCCAAGATATTAACCAAGAATTAAAATTAATTAAAAAAGTTTTGGCAAAAAATGGCCTTTTGGTTTTAGGAACACCAAATTATGCTAATATCATTTTTTTTCTTCGACAAAAATATTGGGAATCTCTAATGCCGAGCGAACACCATTGGCATTTTTCCAAAAAAAATCTTATTACCCTTCTAAAAAAATTTCATTTTAGGATTCTTGATGTTAGTTTTGATAATGATCAAAGACTTGACTATCCTTTGATAAAAAGAGTTTATTTTAATTTTTTATCTTTTGTAAATAAAATTCTTCATACCGGCGAATCAATCTTAATTATCGCTCAATCGATTGATTAACTATCAATAAATTTTATATACCAACTTGAAACGATCGCGACAATTTGGTTTAAGAAAAGTGGTGCTTCATCTTTCAAACTTCTTACCACATACTCCTAATTTGAGAAATGAGCAATGAAGATAAACATTGTATTATTATGTGGTTTACCCGCGAAGCCCCCATAGGGGGCCAAGTGTGGAAAACAGCGAACGAAGTTGAGAACTTTTTTAGATTTCAAAAATATTTTATAAAATTCACTTTTTAAGATATTTTTTATACTTGCCAAAACATAATCTTGGACCAAAGCCTAAAGGATGAAGTTCTTTTATTGAAGTAATAAGGATTTTGTTTTTGTCTGAATCTGAGATTAGAATTTCGATATCATCTTTATTCAACTCAGCAAATTCCCATAGAATTTGTCGACAAATTCCGCAAGGACCCGAATGAATTTTAACTTTAAAAAAATCACTTTTAGCGATAATGGCGATTTTTTTAATATGGTATTCACCGTTAGTAACCATTGAAGAAATCGCTGATCGCTCAGCACAAATCCCTCCATAGGCACAAGTGTTAATATTTACTCCTTTATAAATACTACCCTTTGATGTCAATAAAGCACAGCCGACATAAAATTGAGAATAAGGATCGTAGGCATTGACTATTGTTTTTTCTGCTTCGTTTATCAATTGTTTATCCTTTTGTGTTAATTTCTTAAATGATATCTTTTTCATAACATCTAAAATTATCTTCTAATTGGTCGTCTCTTCCTCTGAGATTGAGAGGAAAATTCTGTTACTACATCAAAATTAACAGTAATACCAGAACCAAAAACTCTCGTTAACAACTCTTCTAAATGTTGGAAAGAACTTTTTCTCTTTTCTAAATCAAATAATAGATCTCGTTCTTTAACTCTAACTTTAAATTCCATCGGTGAAGTTTGTATTATCTCGAATTCCTGAATGTTTATTCCGACATCAAACATCCATCTGTAAGTAATATCTAAAATTGTCCCTGCTGGAACTAGTTCGCCATCTCTTTTTATAAAAGCATCATTTTGTCTTCCCTCAACTCTTTCAATTTGTCTCCAATTAATATCACATTCTTTAGGTTTCGAAATCGCAACATAATCTCCTTGAACATATCTAATAAATGGCATGGCAATATTTAGTAAATTAGTCCCAATTACTAACCCTGTTCTCTCTTTAATTGGCATTAAATTTTTTGGATCAACAATATCAACCCTCACTGTATCTTCGCAAAGATGATAGTGCCCACAAGGCAACTCAAGAGCAATACGAGTTAATTCCTCAGAAGAGTATTCGTCTAATACAGGAATGCCTCCTAATTCTCTACTAAAATTTTGCCTTTCATTTTTAGAGGACATTTCCGAATGAACAACAACTAATTTTAATTTTTCTCTAACTTCTTTTGATAAAAAAGGAATTAATGATTGAAGATTAGATGGGTATAAAGATAAAATATCTGGTCGAACTTTTAATAAAATTTTTGTAATTTCTGAAGATTTTATTAAACTACTTATAAAAATTGATTGATAATCTCCATCACCTAATGAATCTACCCACCAAGGGACAGTATAAACATGAGCAACTACATGTTCTTTACTGTAACCCCCCCCCACTCTGTAACCAAAACTGCCTGATACCTTGAAGGGTATCAGTAATAATTGCCTGTGGATCAACATAAATTCTTAAAGTTTTACCGCTGGAACCACTCGATCTTGTGGAAAAAAGATCACTAATTTCAAAATGGGGATTAACACACAAATCAGGAAAAGCTTCAATAAGTTCATCTTTAGTAACTACCGGCAAACAATGATAATCTTCCCATGACTTTAAATCTCCTGGTTCAAATCCCACTTCTTGATATTTATTTCTATATAGAGGGATGTTGTTATAAGCTAATTCTACTAATTGTCTTATCCTTAAAAATTGTTTTCTTTCTATTTCTTCGGGTGATAAAAAAGGTTCTTGAAATAAAGCATTCAAACTCTCAGGGGTATATAAACAAACTAAAGCGTTTCTAAATTCTTGAGAAGTCTTATGCATCCTGGGTAATTGTTGGGTTTCCCAATATACCACGATTTTTGGTGATCGATGAATTTTTTCATCCTTCATTAGATGCATTATAGCAAACCGCCGATATTATTTCAATTAATTGTCAAAGTCGGGTACATAGGTAACAGTATCTTCTTTTTAACTTGTAACTGATAATACTTAAAAGGAGTTAAATAATCAAGAGCTTGATGGGGACAAGTGAAGTTGTAGAAGATTAACCAGTCTGTTAATCTTTTGTTAGCCTCAATTAGATTCGATTCAGTTAATAAGCTTTCAAAGTATTCATCAGTCTCTATAAATTCTTCTTTTAAGGTTCTATTAAACCTCTCATTAACAAAGTTTCTTTTGGAGTTGTTACTCTTGTTTATATATGAATGATTTTGAGTCTGTTACAGGCTTGCTTAAAATATTTAGCAAACTCTCCTCCATTATCAGATAAAATTGCCGCTATTTTACCATCAACTAAAGCTTGAAGTTGAAGCAAGAAATCAAAAGCAGATAAAGATGATTTTGAGGAATAAGATCTAGCATAAGCTATCTTTTTTTCATACTCAACTGCGGTTAAGATATATCTTTTGATTGCGTATGGTAAATACAAAACAATT
>JBBIRE010000094.1:0-3781 GCA_037441985.1 Candidatus Roizmanbacteria bacterium | reverse complement strand
TTAACAACATTTTGTCATTCCGAGCGAAGCGACCGAAGGGAGCGGAGTCGAGGAATCTAGCGAGCGAAGCGAGCGTAAAGAATAAAAACGCTTACGCTAGATTTCTCCCCTCGAACCCTCCGATTCGGAGGGCAGGTTCGGAGGGTCGAAATGACAATTAAAAATTAAAAATTGTTTTAAAATTTAAAATTTAGAATTTAGAATTAATTATTATTATTTGGTTATTAGGATTTGTTTGGTAATTGGGGATTTGGTAATTGGAATTTAATTAGAAATCTCCAGTAATCGCTTTGAATTGAATGATATAATATTCTTATGTGGAACTGGTCGGTGGATGAAAAAAAATTTAAGAAAAAATATCCCAAACAATATCGCCTTTGGCGATTGGTTCAGCTTATCAATTATGGGCTTGATGAGGGAGAAAAACTTAACAAAGAAGAGGTAAAAAAAGCCTGGCCAAAAATCAAAGACGATCTTGATCCTTATAAGATGCGCGCGATAGAATATCTATTATGGGGAAAACAATACTCACTACCCACCAACTTAACTTTTTGGAATTGGCCCAAAGCAACCCATACATCATAAAAAATTTTTATCTGACTGGTGGGACAGCTTTAGCGGCTTTTTATTATTTTCATCGCCTTTCAGAAGATATCGATTTATTTATTGAAAAAGAAGAAGTTAATCATCGACTTGTTTTATCTTTTTTAAAAAATAATGCTGGTAAATTGGGTATTACTAAAATTAAAGTGTCTCAGTTTCTGGGCTTAGTGAGTTTTAACTTAGTTTATAAAAACGGAGAGCAATTAAAAGTTGATTTTAATTATTATCCATTCCCGCGGATCGATAGGGGTAAAAAATTTAAAAATTTATCAATTGATAGCATTAATGATATCGCGGCAAATAAAATTCACACTATTTTTATGAAACCAAGGATGCGTGATTATATCGATCTTTATTTTATTTTAAAAAATGAAAACTATTCTCTTAAAGATTTAATTATTAACGCCAAAGCAAAATTCGATTGGCATATTGATCCGATTAACCTTTCTTCTCAATTCTTGCGTGTAAAAGATTTTCTAAAAAACAAACAAGACTTCCCTAAAATGCTTGTTCCTTTTAACAAAAAAGAAATGGAGGAACATTTTTTAAAGTTGGCTAAGAGTTTAGAAAAAGAGATTTTTGAATGATTAACTCTGGCATAACCTAAAGATACTTATTGGCCAAACGGATTACCTCTTTTCTAAAAAACTCTTTTATCTTCTCCCAAGAAACCTCCTCAATCATCTCCGGCATCTCTGTTCTTTCTGCATCTTCAAAATAAGAAAGACTTTTTATTAAACTGTAGAGATTGTTAGAAAGATTTTTGTATTTTTTTTCATAAAATCCAAAAGCGTCATCTATTGATATCCCCTTTTTAACCAAAAAAAAGAGATCGATAAAATCTTTTTTTGTTCCCCGATCCATAATAGCGACTAGTTTCATTGCCGCCACATCTCTTGGATCAGCTAAAAAAATTTCTTCAAGTTTATATGGTTTGAAAAGAAGGGGGTAATCATAAAAAAAAAGACTAAATTTAACATTGTTAAATAGTCCAAGAAGGGTATCTTTTTCGCCCGCCTCTTGTAATTTAAAATCTCCTATTTTTCTCAACTTCTCAGCAATAACTTTTCCTTTAAAGCTTGTTCTGGTAAAAAAATCAAAGTCAACTGAAATGCGATGACCAAAATGAAGCGATAAACATGAACCGCCCGCTAAATAAGTTCTTTTAGGAAGAACATTGTTTTTCCCTAATAGGGCCAAAGCTCTTTGCGCGTTTTTAGATAAGACGGATCTAAACATTTAACTTTATCTTGAGGAATTTTTAAAAAAAGAGACCAAAATCTACCAGTTTTTTCATTGAAATCTCGCATTTTAAAAAAAGTGTCTTTAATCAACTCCTTTGAGTAATTGCGTCTCACCCATCTCACCGCCTCGGTATTGCCCTTGTCTAAAAGTCGATTGACAACAAAATATGGCTTTTTCGATGGGTCTAATTTTTTGACATTAACATCCCAAAAATACCGCCACAATCTTTTAGGAATTCTTTTTGGAGCTTTTCTTTTCATATTTTTATTATATACCACTCGGCTTTGATTTTGTAACTTGTGGTATATACCCACCGTAGCTTTCAATGAGAATTTAGCTTTATTTCTTAATCTAAATTAGTCTCAAAATCAAAGCTTCGTTAGGTATATACTATTGCAATTTGAAAGAAAAGGGGTATACAAATCTTATAAAATATATCAATGATTAGATCACTTAATCGACTTATTGCCTCGGGTAAATTGCCATTGAAATTTTAAGATGTCAGCAAGCCACTCAATCAATACAAATTCTTTTTTGTCACCACCAATGTCGTTGCCTTAGAATAATGATTTTTAAAGGTGGCGCTTACTTTTTTTCGACTGGTTTTTATCTCTAAACCGATAATTTGGCCATCTTTAAGAAAAACCAAATCGATTTCTGAACCCTGTTTTGTCCGCCAAAAATGAAGTTTACCGCCAAAATTACCGTAATAATTCGCCTTAAGAATTTCTCCAATAACAAAGTTTTCCCAAAGAGCACCGGCATCAGGCCGAAGATTGAGTGATTGAAAATTGTCAATCAAAGCATTACGCAAACCAACATCATAAAAATATATTTTAGGCATCTTAACAATCTCATTTCTTGCTCTTTTTGAAAAAGGAAAGATTTTAAAAAGAATAAAACTTTGTTCAAATAGATCGATATATCTCTTTACTGTCTGGACGCTAACATTTAATTTATTCGCTAATTCCGAATAATTGACTAAAGAACCAATCTGATATGCTAGAAGACGAAGAAGATTAAAAGCCGTGGTTCTGTTTTCAATCAAGGAAAGATCAAAAAGATCTTTAAAGACAACGCTATCGACTAAATTTTTAAGATAAAGTTGATCGTTGGGTTGGTTAAGCAACGCTGGATATAGACCATAAATCAAAAGGTTGTCTAAGATACCGGAAAGATCAAAAAGGTAATGTTTCTCTAAAGGCAGTGTTCTATGTTCCAGAAGTTGAGTAAGAATGGGAAAATCTTTTTCCTCTCTTATCCCCTTTTGATAAAGATACTCGCTAAGGGTTAATGGATATAATTGATATTCTATTTTCCTACCGGCAAGACTTTCTGAAGTTCTATTTTTTATTCGCAGCGAAGAAGAACCGGTAATAATCAATTTTATTTCCGGCATCTGATCATAAATTATCTTTGCCGCCCTACCCGGATCGTCTAAAAGATGAATCTCATCAATGATAACTATTTTACTATTGGTTGGAATTAATTGACGATATACTGCTGCATCATAGCGATTTAAGCTTTTTCGAATCGGCTCATTGTCAACCACTAAGAATAATGCCGTAGGAAAAAGTCTTTTCAAGAGAGTTGTTTTCCCTACCTGCCTTGCTCCTAAAAGGAGCAAAATTTCTTTTCTCTTTTCAAGATGTCTTTTCAGAAATTGTTCAAGGTGTCTAAAATAATTCATAGTTATATTTTAGTATTAACTTTTTGATAAGTCAATATGTAATTAGTAAAAACCATTTAAATATATTCAAAAATACTTAAACCGTGTCTAAGCCGATATAAAGAAAATCTTTACTGTACAAATTGTTAGAAAGATTTTTGTATTTTTTTTCATAAAATCCAAAAGCGTCATCTATTGATATCCCCTTTTTAACCAAAAAAAAGAGATCGATAAAATCTTTTTTTGTTCCCCGATCCATAATAG
>JBBIRE010000093.1:0-3799 GCA_037441985.1 Candidatus Roizmanbacteria bacterium | reverse complement strand
AAGATAATTTAATAATGAACCCTCTTTTTTTACCTGATTAAGATAATAAGATGTCGTATAAAAACCTTTCTTTAAAGGAATTAATATTTCTTCTTTGATAAGCTTTTTTACCCAGTAATCATAAGTGTCATTATTTTTGTTAAAAATTAATGAAAGATTTTGCTTTGTGTAATACGGAAATTGGGTTAAATAATTTTCAATTCTTTGCCAATCTTTTTTCATTTATTTCACAATTAGTAAATATTTTTACTAATTATAGAATAAATTAATAGCTAAATCAATATCTACCAACAAATAATTAAAATTTTTTTCAGTGATTAAATTTTAGCAGAAAATTTCATCAAGGAGAAACCTTGTATCAAGGTTTCTCCTTATCCGTGTTTTGCGATTGATTTGAGAAGATAAAATGAGGATGTCAATCTCATTTTTCGCCGAGAAAAATGGGATTAACCTTTAATCCTCCCCACCCTCGCCCCACCGCTCATTTGAAGATTAAAAAATGTAAAGACTGTCTTTGGATAAAGATAGGCTTTTATAAACAAGGGGGAGAATTTTCAATCACAAATAATGATTTTAAAATTCATTAACAATTTTTTCCTTGATTCCTTTTAATAGAGCTTGATAGGAAAGCGGTAAAAATAGTTTTAACTCTTCAAAAACATCACGGGCTTTTTTTCTAATTAAAAAAGCGTCAATCTTTTCTTCTACTAATGATTTTGGCGCTAAAAGACAGATTTTATAAGGAAAAAGAAAATCAGAGTTAATTAAAATCATCTCTTTTGATAAAAAAGCTTTCCTACAGGAAACTTCGCTCATAATTCTTACTCGATATTCATATATTAAAAACTCAAAAATATTAAACCATCCGCCAGAGGTTTTTTTTGATTCAATCAAATCGCATTTAATATTGTTTCTATTAATTGATATTAAGGTATTTTCAATAATTTCCTCTAAAATACGATTATTCTTTACTCCTGAAAAATCTAAATCTTCTGAAAAACGAGGAGATTGGTAAACAATTCTTAAAGCAGTCCCTCCCTTAAAAAGAAAACCTTCAGAATTTTTTGTTGATAAAAATAATAAAGAAATAAGTGTTGAAAATATTCACTAACAATATTAATCTCTGTTGTTTGTTTTTCTTGAGATAATTTTTTAATCTTATTTAAATCAATCATATAAGCTTTTTTTTACTTTATTGATAATAAATCGGCTAAAACTTTCATTATTAAATTTAATCAAATATTCTTCTAATTTCTTAAAGTTCAATTTTTTTTATCGAGATAAAATCTCTCATTCCAAACTTTTTTCTTTAAGAAACAAAAATAACTATAATCTAAAATCGCTTTCTCGTAAGTAGCCAGATAAATTTTTTGCCCATTAGCCAAAATTAAATCATAGCCAAAATAAAAATCCTTTTTTATCTTGTGATAAAGAAAATTTTTTCCGTTAAAACTAAAGGATGTTGTTTTTTTTGTAGTAATCGAAATAATATCATAAACTGCCTCTGGTATAATGCCGTAAAAAGAAAGCGCTGTTTCCAAAGAAAGATAGGAAGGCTGATAGAGATAATTAGCTATCTCAAAATCCGATGGCAAAAAATCAGAAAAACAATAAAAATTTTTCTTTATTTTTAATATCTTGCCTTTTTTTTGATAATAATTTAAGAAAACTTGTATAGAGCGAAGAGAGACATTAAAAAATTGGCGAGTTCTAAAGGAGAAAATACTTTGAAACCCCGCTTTTTTAACTCATCATTAAATTGAATCCAATTCAGTTTTTTCATAATATTATGATAAATAAGAAATGATTGAAAAACAAGCGAAAAAAAGTCAATAGAATTTTTGTTAATCTAATAAATAAGAATCTTTAGGTCAAAGTTTCTTCTTAATCCTCCAAAAATTTAAATCTATAGTCCACCAAGGAGAAACCTTGATGCAAGGTTTCTCCTTAAAGGTATTTTAGATTACAAAGACAGTCCCCTGATTCGAAGAGATGTCTTTATGTTATTGACCATTTTGGAAAAATAAGTTTATAATATCTCTTGTGAAAGAAAAAATTATTGAATTTTTTAACAATTTTAAAAGGCGATTATTGCTTTTTCTTGCAGTTTTGGGACCAGGAATCATCACCGCGGTCGCCGATAATGATGCCGGCGGGGTGGCCACTTACACTGTCGGCGCGGCAAAATACGGGATGAATTCACGATTTTTAATCATTCCAATAACCATTCTTTTAGCAGTCTCCCAAGAAATCGGCGCTCGGTTAGCAATCGTCACAAAAAATGGATTAGGTGATTTAATAAGAGAAAGGTATGGGATCCGAATCGCGCTTCTTATTTTTATTCTTTATTTTATTACCAATCAAGGAGTTGTCCTTCAAAATATCTCAGGCTTAAAAGCTAGTTTAATGATTTTCAACTTACCTTGGCGAATATTACTAATTATCATTTGTTTTCTTTTAGTTTTAATCGTGATTAAATTAGACTATCGAAAAACACAGCGGATTTTTCTTTTTATGATCTTTTTCTATCTTGCCTATGTTGTCTCTGCTTTTTTAGCTAAACCAAATTGGGGCGAAGCTTTATTTCAAAGTATGATTGTACCTGATAAAAAATATTGGTTTGATTTAAACTATTGGTTTGCTAATATCGCTATTTTAGGAACAACAATCACTGCCTGGGGACAGTTTTTCGTTCATTCATATATTATTGATAAAAAACTTGATGTTCAGCATTTGAAAGCAGAAAAATTAGAAGTCTATATCGGCGCCGTTATCACTAATTTTTTTTCCTGGATGATGGCGGCGGCAGTCACTTATATGCTTTTTATCCATGGTGTTCATAATGTTAATGGATTTTCAGCAGGATTGGCAATGCGTCCGTTCGTCGGTGAAATGGCGCCTTATCTTTTTGGCGCTGGACTTTTTGGCGCTTCGTTTTTAGGATTAACTATTGTCCCTTTAGCCACCGCTTATGTTTTTTCAGAGATGTTTGGTTACGAAGGCAGTCTTGATGCCTCGTATAGCAAAGGGAAACTTTTTTATATTTTTTTCACTGTTCAAATTTTAATTGCCCTTAGCATTGCTCTTTTACCAAAAATCTCTCTTTTCGACATCACTCTTTACGTCGATTATTTAAACGGAATTATGTTGCCGATTATCTTTTACTTCCTAATTAAATTTTCAACCAACGAGGAATTAATGGGAAAATATCAAGTCAAAGGATTTTCAAAATATGTGCTTATTGGATCAGCAATTGTTATCAGCTTTGCCGTTTTGGTCACTTTTGTTGGAAAAATACTTCATATTGGATAAAAACGTGAAACTTATAATTTAGAACGTGAAACGTAGAACGTAGAACCTAGAACGTAGAACGTAGAACTTTAAACATCAAACATTAAACATTAAACAAGAAGAATTAAAATTTCTAATTTCTAATTAAACAAATTTCTAATCAATGAATAATAAACTAACAACTAAACTCTGGTAAATAATAATGAATAAAGAAATACAATAGAAATACAGTTGAAATACGATAGAGATATAATTGAAATGCGGTGGGAATAAGTGGTTTAATTTTAAAGCCTCTAGACAAGATAACTAATAAATTTTATTGTCTTTTTTTAAAATTTGCAATAATTCTTTTTTCATTTGTTACGGTGTTTTCTTCCATCACCTTTCACATTCTTTAAGATGGTAAGGAAAATTAATTTTAACTCCATTAAATTTCGTTAGTCTTCTTTTAGTATAACTCCAAAAAGACTCTATTCCAGCAACATGAATTTTCCCTTTTGAAAATTAA
>JBBIRE010000092.1:0-3802 GCA_037441985.1 Candidatus Roizmanbacteria bacterium | reverse complement strand
CTTCACCCGTCCTCATCAATCACTTGATTATCTGACTCCTTTTGAGTATTATCAGTTACAAATTAAAAAGAAGAAACTGTTACCTATGTACCCGGCTTTAACAATCTATTGACAAATTAAGACTTCTTTATTAATAATATAAGTAATGAGTGATTTAACAAGAAAATTCTTTTTTGCCTCGACCGTTACTCTCTCGATTCTGTTTTCATTTGTTTTTTTTATCGTAATTTTATTCCTCTTAATGTTTAAACGACTTGATATAAATTTAGCCATCAGTTTAACGATTATTATTAACTTTATCCTTTGGTTAATTAGTCCATATTTAACCGACTTTTTTAATAAGAAATTTTATCAGGCTAAATTTTTATCAAAAGAAGAGGTTGCTCAAAATTATCCCGATGTTTATCAGGTTGTAAACGAAGTGGCTAATCAATATCAATTTCCCTTTCCAAAAATCGGCATTATTCCTGACAAAAATCCAACTGCCTTTACTTATGGATCAGCTCGTTTTAACTCGCGGATTATTTTAACTGAAGGCATTTTTCATTTTCTCCAACCTTCAGAAATTAGAGCCGTTGTTGCTCATGAATTAGGTCACATTGTCAATCGTGATTTTGTGGTTATGATAATTGCCAGTACTCTGATTCAGATTCTCTATGAAATTTATTTTTATACTAGTAGGGTACGACGAAGGAAATCCGGAAACATAAAAATAATTGGTTTAATTGCTTATTTTTTTTATATAATTGGAATATATTTACTCCTTTATCTCAGTCGAACTCGAGAATATTTGGCTGATAGTTTTGCGTCGCAAATAAGTGATCCTCGAGATCTTTCAACTGCTTTAATAAAGATTACTTATGGAATTATTGCCGCACAAGACGATGATACTTCTAAACGATTATTACAAAGCACACGTCATTTAGGTATTATAGATGTGAAAAATGCTAAACATTATGGAATTATTGCTTACATCACTCATAACAATCCTGATATTATTTCTGAAGTGATGGTTTTTGATAAGGTTAATCCATGGGCAAAAATTGCCGAATTTAATTCAACTCATCCTTTAACCGGAAACAGGATTGATCATTTGACAGATCTAGCAAAAGTTCAAGGTAAGCCATTTTTATTTGATATTGATAAGGCAATTGAAAGAATGGGAATTGATAAATCAAAATTATGGCAAAACTTTTTTTTTGACGTCATTGTTTACTTTTTACCAATTATTTTAGCTCTCTTTAGTTTTTTATTTTTACCTATTTACTTTGTTCCAGCGTTTTATGGTTTAGGTTTAATTTTACAAATTCCTTATCGTTTTCCTTTTATTTCACCGAAAAAAACAACTATTCTTAACGAAATGAGAAATCCCTACGCTTCGCCATTTGTTGGAAAACCGATAACGCTTTCAGGACAAGCAATAGGTCGAGGGATTCCCGGTTATATTTTTAGTGAGGATATTATGTATCAAGATAACTCTGGGATTATCTTTTTAGATTACAACTCAGCTATTAATTTTATAGGAAACATTTTTTTTGGTTTAACAAAAATTAAAAACTTATTTGGTATTAATAGTCAAGCTGTTGGATGGTTTTATCGAGGAGTGAGTTCAAAGTTAGCTCTTAGATATCTTCAAACAGAAAAAGAAGTTATTCGTAGTCATCCAATTTTATGGCAAGTTATTAAATCCATGTTTTTAATTAGTATTTCATTTATTTGGTTTTTATTAATTTTTTAATTAAAAAAACTAAAGTCTATCCAAATTAAAATCAAAATTTTCATTGACAAAAGTAATCACTATAACATTGATTGGTCCCCGGTGAGTTTATTTTGATACATTTTTTATCTTGACATTCATAATGATAACAGGAGTAATCAGAAAAGCACTCGTTGTTTCCCTTACCCTCAACTTTAACACACAGGCCTTCCTGACAAGTATAGTGAAAACAATCGTAACTGGAAAAACAACTATTTTCACCGTCGCCTTCAACCAGCTGACAGCTCATATTAACGCATTGATAGTGATATTTTGGTTGGCAATCATACGAGGAGGCGCATTGACTTTTTCCCAAACCAGTTTTTTTCTGACAAAGCTGATTTTCACATGTGTAGTAATAATAATCATAGCCATCAAAGTTAACATTTAGCTGTTGATGATATTGATTTAAAAGATCAATCATTTCGCCTAGTTCATTGAGAAGTCTTATTTCTTCAGCCGATAAAGTTTTTTCCTCAATTACTTTTGGAAGAATATTTTCAGTAACATTAGCCATTCGTTCTAATAAGTCTTTTATTTTTTCAACAAGATCTTTATTAAATGATGAACTGTCTTGAGTTTTCCAAACTTGACGAAGATGATTAATAGTCTCTCGTAGTTTTTGAGCTTTTTCAATTGATTCTTGATCAATATTATATTGTTCATAATAAGAATAAGGAGGTTTTTCGGAGTAAGAAGGGGAGATGTAATTGAAATCAGGAGCAACTGGATTAGGTGTTTTTTGAGCTAAAAGTTGTGGCGATTCTTTATTGATTGAAACACTGGAAATGGCATAGGCAATATTTTTTACTTCAGGGAGAACACTTCTTGAAGTGACAATGCCAATAATTCCGCAGCTATTAACTAATGGTCCGCCAGAATTTCCTGGATTAATCGTTGCCTGAAATTCAATTAGATAATTATTTTGATAAACAGCATATCGAGAGACGGTTCCCTTAGAATAGGAAATATCAGAATAGTTGATTTCATTTATCTTTGAAGTGGCAGGATAACCAAGGGCAATAATATCTTCTCCTTTTTCAATCTTGTCTAAATTAATTGAGCAGGGAGTAAAGGGGAAATTTTCATCAGTTTTAAGGACAGCAAGGTCGAGATATTGACTATAGTTCCAAAGTGAGGCTTGGTATTGCTTTTTATTTTTATCATAAGCAAAAATTCGTGTTGCTCCAGCGACTACGTGGCGATTGGTAAGAATGAGATTTTTATCTTGATATAAAAAACCAGAGCCTTGGCTTTGAAAATTTTTCCCTTTAGCGATAATTAATACGGTACAATTTTCGGCTTTTTTTGTTGATTCAGATAGCTGGCATAATGATTGATTAGCCATTCCTTCAGAAAGTCTGCTCGCCGGTAGGGGAATCGTTGGCGAATAAGAGATAGGATTGGTTTGTGAAAAGAATTTATTAACAAAATTAATAATTTCTTTTTGATAGATAAAAAAGTTAAGGCTTAATAAAGCAAGGATAAAAATTTTTAAAAAGAGATTGATAGTTTTTTTTTGACTTAATTTCTTACCACAGGAAGAGCAATAATTATCATTTTCTTCATTGATTTTTCCGCAGGAGGGACAGATCATGATTTTATTTTATAAAATTTTTATTATAATTATTGATTGATTGCCGATGTAGTTTAGTGGTAAAACGTTCCCTTGGTAAGGGAAAGAGTGGGGGTTCGATTCCCCCCGTCGGCTCAAAAAACTACCACATCCAACGTTTAACAATATTCATTAAACATTAAACTTTAAACATCAAACAACATCCTTTCTAATTAACTTAATCCCAAGGGAATTTCATTGGTATGTCTAATACCTTAGAAATAAAACCTCAAAGGGATTTCATTAGGATCTTAAACATTAAAAATTCTCTTTTTTGTCATCCTGTGTGTTAACTATTTCTCTAACACTTTTTTAAGTAAATCAACTACTGGTTTTTTACCTATTGCTTGATGGTGTCTTAAATGATGGTAGTATATCATATAGTTAAAGATGTCTTCTTGAAATTCACTGATATCTTTATAGATCTTATC
>JBBIRE010000091.1:0-3808 GCA_037441985.1 Candidatus Roizmanbacteria bacterium | reverse complement strand
TTCTTGTCCCAGAACCATTAAAATCGCAAAAAATCTTCCCCAACCAACCAGCCAATCTGAGACTAATCGCTGAATTTATCGCCAAACTTCTTAATATCAAACTAGAAAAATTAGCCAAAATTACGACAGAGAATGCGATGAGATTATTTAAATTAGAATAAAACTTCTGAACAATAGCTAATAAAATTTTTAATAACCAATCCTCCGACTCGGAGGACAAATTTTTAATCAATAAATTAATAAAAAAATCTTAATTTTAAATTTTAAATTTTTAAACAATTTTTAATTTCTAATTTTAAATAAAATTAATTATCACCCTATTCCTATTGTGTTTCTATCGTATTTCTGTTTACAAATAGATTCCTCGACCCTCAAATCCTCCGTCGGAGGACTGGTTCGGAGGGCTCGGAATGACAGAAATGGAAAGTATTTCATTATTCTTTATTTATTAATTTACGTTATACGTTCCAAGTTCTACGTTCTACGATCTATGCTCCACTTTTAAGTTGATTAATAAAACATAAGCGACAACACCACTCCCACTACCATTCCCGTCTCCCACGACTTCATCTGCCAACCAACGATACCGCCAATAACAAATCCACTGATCATTAAAAACAGATTGAATTCTTTTTTAATCCCAACGGCAAAATGAATCACCATAATGTAAATCAAAGAAAGAATAAAATAAAGATAAA
Organism: Candidatus Roizmanbacteria bacterium; assembly: GCA_037441985.1. GTDB lineage: Bacteria > Patescibacteriota > Microgenomatia > UBA1406 > GWC2-37-13 > JBBILO01. The sequence continues at coordinate 3,110 of JBBIRE010000091.1, read as the reverse complement.
AATCCATATTAATCAATAATGTTTAAAAAATCGCCAACAAACTTTTTTTGATTAAAAAAATTATTTCTTTGATAAGCTTGGTTTCCTAATCGATTTCTTATTTCATTGTTAAAATATATCTCCCCAATTTGATTGGCGATTTCATTGGTATTATTTGGATCAGCAATTAAAATTCCCTGATCATTACTCACTTCTTTTAAAACATTGATCTTAGAAATTACTGATGGACATTTTTGAGAAGCGGCTTCTAAATAGGAAAAGCCAAAACCTTCGTCGAAAGAAACCAAAAGATTGACTTTTGCTCGCTGATAAAGTTGAATCAATTGATCATCAGTAACATAACCAAGGAAAATAAATCTTTTATCATTTTTTGTTAAAGAAAAAAATTCCCACAAAGACTTTTGCCAAGGATGGGTTAATTTTTGATCTCTTAAATCATTAAAAACTTTACCAACAAATACCGCGGTGACATTAATAATTTTGATTGCCTTGGCCAAATTAACTAAATTTTTATTCCAAGTGGCATCACCAACATAGAGACAAAAGTTACTATTTATCTCAAAGCTCAAAGGGCAAATGTCAAAACTATAATCTGATCTTTGGTAATTTTTTTTAAGTTTTGAGTTTTTAGATGTGGTTTTGAGTTTTGAGTTTTGAGTTTTGAGTTTATTTTCGGTAAAAACTTTTGGCAAACATGGATAAATTACTTTTATCTTATTTTCTGATAACTTTAAAATGTTAACGATATCATTTTTACTCGCATACGAATCAGTAATTACTAAATCGTAATTTTTTAAAAACAAACGATTAAAAAACTGAGATAATCTCCCTTTTAGTCCAATCGGAAAATGCTTTGGATATTTCAAAGGAATTAAATCATGAATGACAGCAATCTGTTTTTTTGCCACTTTTTTCAAAAAAAGCGGTTTTTGAAAAAAATTAAAAAATGGGTTGATTAGAACATCGATGTTTTTTTGTTGAAGAATTTCTCTTTTATTAAGAAACTGCCATTGGGGAAAGTTTTCTTTTAATATTTGAAGATATCGCCCGACTCCGCGAACTCGACTATTCTCATCGGTTACAGTTGGGTCATAAACAACTATTTTTTTATTCATTTTCCTTAATAAAACTAATGACGATTTCCCTTTCTCTTTCCCGAGTATCAAAATCAATAAGAACGATTCTTTGCCATGTCCCTAAATAAAGTCGACCATTTTTAATTGGAATTGTCAAACTCGGCCCAAACAAGGTTGCTCGCAAATGAGAAGCGCCATTATCATCCCCCCATGTTAGATGATGACGATAATCTTTTCGATAAGGAATAATTTTTTCTAAAACCTCTTTTAAATCTTGATAAAGATTTTCATCGGTTTCCATCGTTGTTAGAGAGGCGGTAGAACCAAGAACAAAAAGAAAGACCAAACCCGTCTCCATATTTTCTTTTTTCACTTCTTTTTGAATAAAATCAGTAATATCTATAATATCAGTCCGCCCCTTAGTTTTTATTCGCAAAGTCTTCATTATAGTATAATTATACAATCGTGAACCACTTTTTTTTAAACCAAAGCCGACTGTCACAATTGATTTTTGATAATTATCAAAAAATAAAATCCGACAACCTTATTTGTTCCTGTATTGATAATTATTTAGAAACGAATTTTAAAACTTTTTTGTTCATCCCTGGTGGAGATTTAGGTCAAATCACCATTCTTTTTTCTGCTGCCAATTCATTTGGTTTTGAGATTGATAAAGAAAAAATTTTAGCGATTTACTTTGAATTTTTAAAAGGAGAAAATAATTTTTTTCTAGAAGAAGACTGTCATTATGTCAATTTATTAAAAAATTATCCAGAGCAATTTCAATTAGAAGAAAAAGATATCAAATTTTTAGAGGAAATAGTTAATACCATCAATCAAAAACCATCACAATCAGTGTTTCAAAAAGATAATTGGCCTCAAGGAGTAATTATGGTTAAAGGCTATGGAACTATTCCTTTACACAACTTTCTAAAAATTGAAACTATTGAAGGAGAAAAAATAATAGAAATTTTCTTAATCGTTTTTCAACAAACGCTTTTTGAAGAAAGACAAAAAATTCTTGCCCAAAAATTATTCCAAGAAAAAGTGGTCAAACTTTTTCCAAATTTAAATGAAGAGTATTTGGCGATGTCGTTAATTGAAACAGGTGAAAATCACTTTTATTTCTATATCAATCATTACGCCAAAAATTTACCTTTATATCAAGTTGTTTTTAAAGAAAACTTACAATTTGAGATTAAAGATTTCGGAAAAATTACTGGCGCTCAAATACCAAGTTAAAAAACCAACTCGTCACCATCGGATTAATTTGGTAATAATTCAAAATCTTCTTGTTTTTTATCGGATAATTTTTTAAAATATTTTTATGATTAAAAACGCTCAAGAATTAATCGAAAAAACCCTTATTCTTGTTAAACCTGATGGTGTCATGCGGGGATTAATTGGTGAAATTATCTCCCGCTTTGAAAAAACTGGTTTAAAAGTAGTCGCGGCAAAATTAGTCTGGCCGCCAAAAGAACTAGCAGAAAAACATTATCCAGCCGATCGGGAAGAATTTATCGTTGGCATGGGAAAAAAAACTTTAGAAAATTATCAAGAAGTCGGTATCGATCCCGTTGAACAAATGGGCACCGATGATCCCAAGAAAATTGGTTTAATCATCCGTCAATGGTTGATTGATTACATCACAAGTGGCCCGGTGATGGCTTTAGTTTTCCAAGGACCTTTGGCTGTTTCTTTAGTAAGAAAAATTGCTGGTCACACCTTACCCTTAAAAGCAGAGATGGGAACAATCCGAGGCGATTTAGCTTTTGACTCATCAGCTTTAGCCAATTTAAGGAAAAGAGGGATAAAAAATCTCCTTCATGCTTCTGGGTCAAAAGAAGAAGCTGAATATGAAATTCCCCTTTGGTTTGATAAAGAAGAAATCATCGACTATCAACGAGTGGAAGAAAAAGTGATGCTTTAAATTTTTACTTAAAAAATAAATATGATTATTGGCCCAAAAAAACTTCTTTCTTTAGTTAAAAAAAATAATCTCGTTGAAAATCTCGACCAAAGAGAATTAACCAA
>JBBIRE010000090.1:0-3813 GCA_037441985.1 Candidatus Roizmanbacteria bacterium | reverse complement strand
CTTCAATCCCCGGTAGGGTCCCTTTTTCAATAAACTCAAGCATTGCTCCTCCACCGGTTGAGATGTGAGTGATTTTATCAAGATACTCTTTTTTAGAAATCGCCGCTAAAGTATCGCCACCGCCCACTAAAGAAATAGCCTCATTGTTTTTTGCGATTGAATAATAAATAAAATCTGTCCCCTGTCGAAAAACTGGATTTTCAAAATAACCAATAGGACCATTCCAAATAATCGTTTTTGCTCTTGCGAGTATCTGACCAATTTTTGCCATCGTCTCTGGTCCAATATCAAATATCGAGTAACCCGATGGAATATTCTCAATTTTGGTTAATTTTGCCGATTGACTCTCTTTGTTTTCAGCAACGTAAACATCCTCAGGTAAAACGATCTCTGGTTTTTCTCCTCTTTGTTTTGCTAAAAATCTTCTGGCGGTTTCTGTAGACTCATATTCGCATAAACTATCACCAATATTTACCCCCTGCGCACATAAAAAAGTATTGGCCAATCCTCCGCCAACGATCAGATAATCAACGATTTTTATTAGTCGTTCAAGCAAACCAATCTTGGTTGAAATTTTTGCTCCTCCAACAATTGCCGCTACCGGTTTGTTTGGACTTTTAATAATTTTTTCAATCATTGTAATCTCTTTTTTTAAAAGCAAGCCGCCATAGGCAGGAATAAATTTTGGTGGCCCAATCACCGAAGTATCAGCCCGATGACAAACTCCAAAGGCATCATTCACATATACATCAGCTAAAGAAATTAACTGTTGAGCAAACAAAGTAGAATAATTTTTTTCCTGAGGGAAAAAACGGATATTTTCTAAAAATTTTATCTGCTCTTCTCCTTTTTTTAGATCTTCGATGGTTGAATATAAACCAATATCCACGTCTGTTAAAAAAGATTTCAATCGTTCGACTACTGGTTTTAAAGAAAAATTTGGATCGACACCTTTTGGTCGACCTAAATGAGAAAGAATAATTAACTGGTTATTCCTTTCTAATAAAAATTTAATTGTCGGCAATGCCTGACGAATCCGTTCATCATTGGCAATGGTATGATCGGGATTTAAGGAGACGTTAAAATCAACTCGAAGAAGAACGCGTTTATTTTTGATATCAATCTCATCAATGAAATGCAACATAAACTTCTAACACCTAACTTCTAACACTTTAAAGTGGAACCCCAATGGGGCCCCTTGGGGCGTAGAACGTGGAACTTAGAACATAAAACATAGAAAATTAAACATCAAACTCCGAAGGAGTCCCTTTGGGACTTTAAACATCAAACTTTAAACTTTTTATTTTTACTTTAAAACCTTCTAACTTTATAATCTTTAAACTTTCATATCTTTAATTATTAGGCCAATTCAACCGATTCAACCAATTCAACTAATTCAACTAATTCAACCAATTCAACCAATTCCAACCGATTCCAACTGATTTTAACTAGTTTCAACTAGTTTCAACTAGTTTTAACTAATTCAACCAATTCCACTAATCTCGTCGAATAACCCCATTCATTGTCATACCAACCAAAAACCTTGATTAGATTACCACCGATAACTTTGGTGTAATTAGCATCAAAAATACAAGAAGCCGGATGGCCGATATAATCTGATGAGACTAAGACTTGATCTTCATAAGCTAAAATCCCCTTCATCTTTTCTTGGCTATATTTTTTGAATAATTGATTGACTTCATCTACAGACGTTAATTTTTCAACAATCGCGGAAATATCAGTAAAGGAAACGGTTGGTACCGGAACGCGCAAAGACATGCCGTCGACCTTTCCTTTTAATGACGGGATAACTCTGGCAACCGCTTTAGCAGCGCCGGTAGTTGAAGGAATGATGTTAATTGCCGCCGCTCTTGCCCGATCTGGCTTTTTTCCTGAATCATCAACTAAATTTTGAGAATTAGTATAAGCATGAGTTGTCGTCAAAAATCCAGAAACCAATTTAAAATTTTCTTCTAAAATCTTAAACATTGGTGCCGCACAATTAGTAGTACAAGAAGCCATTGAAATCACTGAATGGTTTTTAAAATCAAAAGTATCATCGTTTACTCCTAAAACAACTGTCGGCGTTACCTCATCTTTCGCTGGTGCTGATAAAATTACTTTTTTAACCGTTCCTTTTAAATGCTTTTTTAGATCATCCATTTTAGTATAAGCGCCGGTGGCATCAACGACGATATCAACACCGTATTTTGACCAATCAAGCTGATCAATCTGAGCAATCTGTGTTGTTATAATTTTTTTTCCATCAACTATAATCCCCTCTTGATCATAAGAAACCTCTTTTTCAAAACGACGATAAACTGAATCATACTGTAAAAGATAAGCCATCATTGAGGAAGGAGTTTTTCTGGTGTTAATGACAACGATATCAAAAGCGTCTTTTAATAAAGCAATTCTGGTAAAAACCCGACCAATCCGACCAAAGCCATTGAGACCAACTTTCAGTTTCATCTTTTTACTCTAAACTTTTTCTCTAAATTTTGCAAGCGCAAAGTGATTCCACCATACTCTAGCTCTTCTCTTGGTAACATTCCCGGTTCAATAAATCCTTGTTCCCTCATTAAAATTGATTTTAATGAAGCTTTCTCCCGAATATAATCCCAAAATGGCTCATCAAAACAATCAAAGACTTCAGTCATTTTTCCTTGATGTAAAGAAAAAGCTATCCCTTGAACAATTGGGATACAATAGTGAACTGAAGCGGGTGAATTGAATCTCACAGGCATTAATGGTTGATTGTGAGATCCTCGGGTATCTCCACCAACATAATGAGCAACTCGAAAAGCACCGCCAATTTCCTCAGTGGCAGGAAAAATTTTTTGTGCTCGAACAATTGCCACTGGATCATCTTTACCAACATATCGACCAGCGATTAATTTTAGTCTTGTTGTAGCAACAGCAACTGCTTGTTCTTTTGGGTAAACTCGAGACCAGATAGATTTAATGACATATCTTCTTGTTTCTCTCAATAAAGCAGCAATATCATAAAGATCTTCTGGAGCATTGAGTCGAATTGTTTTTTCTCCTTTTAAGTATTCACTATCAATGATTTCAAAGGTAAAACCTTGACCAACATCAGGAGAAATCAATAATCCTGGTGACCAAAGTGGATCGGCAAATGCTAAATAAAGAGGTAAATTAAAAGCGCCTGGCTCAGTCTTATCCATCGCAAAAACAATCACCGCTTCATTTGGCCTTTCTTCAAATTCCATCTCAGCCACTGCCGGTCCCATGCCATGAACGTTTCCGGTAAAAGCGTCTTTCAAGAGATCTTGACCAGCGCCGTATAAACCTTGGGATTTGGCGACTTCTGTCCCTTTTTTAAACGCTTCCCATGCTAATTGGTGAATTTTTTTCGCCCCAACTCCTTCTTGGTGGGACATTAAAATGGAGACGTCGTCGCCCGTATAAAAAACCAAATGATCAAGAAGAAATTTCTTTCCTTTTGTCTTGGCATAATTTTTAACCGTTTCTAATAATTTATGTGAAGGTTTGGTATGACCTCCAACTGCTCCAATATCGGCTTTGATAATCGATAAAGTAATTTTCATAAAAAAATACTTAATTTTTAATTACCACAATGATAATTAAAAAAAATTTTTTTGTCAAGGGAGTAAAAAATACCCCTGAAAAAGTTACGAAACATATGAGACTCTTTAGGGATAAGAAATTAGATTAATGAAGGAATTAATTGGAGTCTCAACCACATATCAGGATATATTCTTTGGTACTCCTTTATATAAAAAAATCTATGAAACACTTAAACTCTATCTTTTCATTTTCAAAATCAAA
>JBBIRE010000089.1:0-3862 GCA_037441985.1 Candidatus Roizmanbacteria bacterium | reverse complement strand
CCTCAATCACGCCAACGCCAACCGCTCTTTGTGGAATAGGTTTTCTCGGTGCTTCAGGTTTTATCTCGTCTAATTTTTCAATCATCTCTTTGGCCAAATCAACTGCCTGAATGATCTCAATCGCCTGAGCTAAATTATTATCAAAGAGATTATTCGAGGGAAACCGATTGAAAAATGATCCAATCGTTTCTTTAGTTTTTTGATGTAAATATTCCTTGGTTAAATTAATTCGTGAAAGAGCGCCAACCATAAACAAATCTCCTTCCATTAAAAATCCCCGAGCATGAGAATAAGGAATAATCACTCCTTCTAAATGAATGCCTAAATCTTTTTCCTCGATTGTCCTACCTTCAGAAGTTTTAATCTTCCCTTCTAAAAAGGAAAAATCTTCAGAAACAAGAGCCGAAAAAGTGAGTGGAAATTTCGGTCTCATCTCCCAATTACTCCTTTCAAAAACTTTCATTAAAGCGAGAATTTTTGGTCGAATCGCTTCAAGTTTTGGTAATAAAGATTTTAACTCTTCAATTTTTGGCCAATGGGTAAATCCACCGATGGTTGGATAAGGCGCGTGGACCGAACGACCGCCGACAATAATCGATAATTGGTTGCCGACTTCTTTCACCTCAAATAAATCGTGAAGGAATTGATGTTGTTCTGCGTTATTTTCATCAAAATCCAAAATTGAGTCTTTTTGAAAATAATCAGGTAAAGAAAAAACATAAAGATGAAGAGCATGATCACGAATCATTAACCCAGCCATCAATAGCTTTCGCAAAAAAATTGTCTGTTCTGATGGCTGAATCCCCAACCCTTTCTCAATCGCCTCAATGGCGCATAAAAGATGGGCATTAGAACAAGTGCCACAGATCCGCGATAAGAGTTGAGGGACGGCTAAAATTGGTTTACCGACGACCGCTTGAGTATAAAATCTTTTCCATTCGGCGATAGAAAAGCGAAGGTCGATAATCTTTCCTTGACGAATTTTTATTGTCAATGAAGCGGCTCCTTCAATTTTTGAGATTTCTTTTAAGTTGACATCAATATCAACTTGATGCATTGATTAGTTTTTCAAAAATTGTTAAAAAGGCTTTCTCATCCATTGGACAACCAGGCACGGTGTAATCGACCTTAACGATGTCAACTACTTTTAAAACCTTCTCTTTATATTTAAATCTTTCCAAAATCGGCTTAATCTCTTCTATCTGTCTTTGATTAAAAAAATTCCTTTGATTGGCCGGTGAACCTAAAGCAGCGCAGGAACCAATCGCTACCAAAATTTTTGCCTTTTCTCGAATCTTTTTTAATTTTTCTTCCTGTTTGTCACTGCTGATCGCTCCTTCAACAAAAGCGATATCCATCGGTAAAATCTCATAATCTTTGTCCTTTTTAAAAATCCGCGCATGAACAAACTCGATTTTTGACAACCAATCTTGGTAATGACGATTTAAAAGCTCGGTAAAAAGAATCGTTGAATCCTCGCAGCAAGTAAAACTAAACCAACCGATTTTGATTTTTTGAGGCATAAGATAATTTTAGCATGTTTTTTTTAAAGAAAATCTTTACATTAAAACTTTTCTTTAAAGCTTATAAGCCAGATCGATCATCACCTGTTTGATTTTCTTTTATTTTTTGCAAAATAATCTTCCTCAAACTCTCAGCATCTTTTTTATTAAGGCCTGGAATAACGACCCTATTTTCAGAAAATCATAAATCTAGTCTTTTTTCCCCACTCATTAAGATTCCTTCACCTTATAAGGTGTTTTCTATTATTAAAGTGGCTAATCCAAAAATTTCTATCTAATAAATCCTATTCAAGGGAAATTGATGCCTTATTTTTTACGGAATAAGTCTAGCAATATGTTAATACAAAAATATAAATTAAAAACCAAATTAATAAATTATTGATTTTAGAATCTAAAATTTAAGATTACTTTACAACCTTAAATCAGTCGACAATTTAATCTTGCATAACTATACTTTAATTATGCCGATTTTAAACTGGATCAAAAAAAATAAATTAACTTCCTTACTTGTTTTGATTATTCTTTTTCTTCTCTTGAAGAACAATTTTTCCCTTTATAGCTATAAAACAACACCTTTTTTGGAAAGAAATGAATATAATTATGCTCCCAAATTAACAGCCCCCGCTTTTACTGGAACTAACCAAACGACGTCAAACATCTTAGCCCCACCACAAGAAGCGGCACCGGTCAATAATGTTAATGACAGATTAGTAACTAAAGAATCTTATCTTTCTCTCTTAGTCAAAAACGTTGTCAGTGTCCAAAAAGAAATTATCAAAAAAGCAGAAAGTCTTGGTGGTTATATGGTCAATTCTAATCTAAACAATCCCCAAGAAGCAGCCAGCGCCACTGTTGTTGTCCGTGTTCCTTCAAACAAATTAGATGAGGCGTTAGATTATTTTCGTGGACTTTCGGTTAAAGTTATCTCCGAAAATCTGCAAGGACAAGATGTAACCGATCAATATGTAGATACTGAAGCCCGTTTATCAACCCTTTTAAAAACTAAGGCTCGATTTGAAGAAATTATGGAGAAAGCCACTCAAATTTATGATATTCTAAATGTTCAACGAGAGATAATTAACCTTCAATCACAAATAGATAGTTTGAAAGGCCAAAAAAAGTCTTTCGAGCAAAACGTTCAAATGGCTAAATTAACTATCTATCTTTCAACTGACGAGTTAGCTTTACCTTATGCGCCTTCTGATATGTGGCGACCAGAGGTGGTCTTTAAAAAGGCGGTTCGATCGCTAATCATCAATCTGAGAAAGATTGGGACGATATTGATATGGATAGCCGTTTATTCAGTTATTTGGGTTCCTTTAGCAATAATCGCTTTAATTTTTTACCGAAGAAAAAAAGTTAAATTTTAATTATCGATAATCTTCTCGCTAATCTTTTTAATAAGCAAGTATTAAATTTTTAACAATCTCATTTAGCTTAATTAAATTTTCTATTTTTATCCTTTCTTTTTTCGTATGATTATCAACCGAGCCATCAGCTAAACAAAAAGTCTTTATCCGACAATGATTTAAGAAAGAGGCATCACTTCCTCCGGTTGATACAACCGGTTTTAATTGAGTTTGAAAGTCTAAATATATTTTTTTTAATCTTAAATAATCATCATCATTCTCTTTAATTGAATAACCAAAAGAATAAGGCAACCATTCAATTTTGGTCTTCACTCGAGTCTTTTTTTCATAAAACGAAAAAACCGCCTCAATTTTTTTTATTAACCGATAAAATTTCTCCTTATTTAAACTGCGAATATCTCCTTTAACTAATAAATAATCAGGAACAGAATTGGTTGCTGTTCCTCCCTGAATCATCCCTAAATTAAATGTTGTCTCCTCATCAATTCTACCGATTTTTAATCGATGAAAGCTTTTTAAAAAATGAGTTAAAACATTTATCCCTTCTTCTGGTCTTGAGGCATGACTTAATCGGCCATAAAAATGAAAATTAAAATCATTGATAAATGGCGCTTTTAAAACCACTTGGCCCAAATCTTCCCTTGCTAAATCAAAAACAAAACCAACTTGGCTTTTTATTTTTCTTGAGTCAAACTCTTTAATCCCTCCATCAGTTTCTTCTCTAACGCTAAAAACCAATTCAACGTTTATTTTTTCTTTGAGTAAATCTTTAACCGCTTGCAAAATACAAGCAACGGCAACCTTGTTGTCCGCCCCAAGAATAGTGGTGCCATCGGAGATTAGATATCCATCTTTTTCAATCACTTTAATCCCCCGCCCCGGCTCAACGGTATCAAGATGAGCACAAAAAAGAACTGGTTTTTTGAGGAAATTTTTATTAATATGGCAATAAATCTGATTATTTCCATC
>JBBIRE010000088.1:0-3889 GCA_037441985.1 Candidatus Roizmanbacteria bacterium | reverse complement strand
ATTTAAAAATTTGTTTCGCCCTCCGATTCGGAGGGTAGAGTTTAGAATTTAGAATTTTGTTTCGAATCCCGAAGGGACCCCGTTGGGGTTTGGTGCTTCGAATTTCGAATTTATTTTATATAATCATCTTATGGATAAAGAAAAAATTATTCATTTAGCGCTCACTTCTCATCAAGCAAAAAAACTGCTTGAAGAGTACGGAAAAAACGAGATAAAAGAAGAAAAACGATTTACTCTCATCAAGTCTTTTTTTTCTCAATTCAATAACTTTCTTATTCTCCTTCTTTTAGCCGCTTCTGGCATTTCTTTTTTTATCGGCGAATCTTTAGATGCGATTTTCATCTTAGTCATTGTCATTCTTAATGCTTTTTTTGGTCTTTATCAGGAATATCAGGCAGAAAAATCGCTTTCTTCTTTGAAAAAAATCACCATCACTAAAGTTCGGGTGATTCGGGATAAAAAAGAAGTGGAAATTGACAGTCGCGATCTTGTTCCTGGCGACATTGTCTACTTTGAAGAAGGAGCAAAAATTCCGGTCGATTGTCAACTTTTACAAACAGCCCATTTTGAAGTTAACGAGGCGGCTTTAACTGGTGAATCATTGCCGGTAGTAAAAAACGAAGCCGATAAGGAGAACAACAGAATTTTTGCTGGAACAACTGTTGCTAAAGGTCGAGCTTATGCCAAAGTGATCGCCACCGGAGAAAAAACCCGTTTTGGTCAAATTGCCAAAACCTTAAAAGAAATCAGAGAAGTCAAAACTCCGCTTCAGAAAAAATTAGAAACTTTTACTAAACAAATTGGCATTCTTGGTATTACCGCCTCAATTATTGTTTTTATTCTTTCTTTTGTCAAGGAAAAAAATACTTTGGAAAGTTTTATTTTGGCCGTTTCTTTGGCAGTCGCCGCTGTTCCTGAGGGTCTACCGGCTGTAATGACGATTATCTTGTCAATCGGGGTTGAACGAATGGCTAAAAGAAAAACGATTGTCAAAAAACTAAACGCCATTGAAACCATGGGTTCGTTAACTCTAATCGCCACCGATAAAACCGGAACTTTAACCACCAATGAGATGCGCGTTCAAAAAATCTGGGTCGATAAAAAACTTTATGATGTCAAAAATCCTCCTCATACTTCTAATCATCCTTTCCAAAAGATTATTTTAGCAAGCAATCTTTGCTCCACTGCCTCACTTGTAAAAAAAGTTGATCATGGCAAAGAATTTGATGTTGTTGGCGATACGACAGAAGGGGCGCTTCTTTTGCTAACTAATGATTTGGGAATTTCGTACGAAAACGATCGCTTTCAGTGGAAGACTATCGATGAAATTCCATTTAATGCTCAAACCAAAAGAATGACCGTTTATGTCAAAAAAGATCATCAAGAACTGATTCTTACCAAAGGGGCTCCGGAATCAATTTTGTCAATTTCAAATTCAATTCAAATTGGAGAAGAAGTGAAACCCTTAACTCCAACCTGGCGAAAAAAAATTGAACAAGAATTTGAATCTTTCGCCCAAAAAGGGTTGCGAATGATTGGTTTTTCTTATAAAAAACCTGATAAAAAACCTTTAGAAGAAAATCAGGTGTTTTTAGGTTTTGTCGGCATTGCCGACCCAATCCGTGTTGAAGTTAAAGAAGCTGTCAAGAAGGCAAAAATAGCTGGAATTAGGGTAGTAATGATTACTGGTGACAATGAGCTAACTGCTGAAGCAATCGGTCTTGAAGCCGGCATTATCACAAAAGGTGAAGATATCTTAACTGGAAAAATTTTAAGAGAATATTCAGATGAAGAATTGTTAAAAATTTTACCAAAAACCAAAATTTTTGCTCGGATCAATCCGGAAGATAAGTATCGACTGGTGAAACTTTATCAAAAATTAGGCGAGGTGGTTGCTGTTACCGGCGATGGTGTCAATGATGTTTTAGCTCTAAAACAAGCCGATTGTGGGGTGGCCATGGGGAAAACAGGGACTGATGTTGCCAAAGATACTGCTCATATTGTTATCACCGATGACAATTTTGCCACTTTAGTTTCAGCCATTGACCAAGGAAGAAATATCTTCATTCATATCAAAAATGCGATTAAGTATCTTTTGGCTTGCAATATTAGTGAGGTTTTTTACATTATTACCGCTCTTATTTTCAACTGGCCGATACTAACCCCGATTCAACTTTTATATATCAATATTGCGACAGACGGTTTACCAGCAATCTCTTTAGCCTTTTCTCCCGATGACAAAAAAATTTTAGAAAAACCACCAAGAAAAACGATGACGGTTTTGGATAAAATTGATTTTTACTATATTTTCTCAGTTGGGTTTCTCACCTTTGTCCTGGTTTCTTTTATTGCCATCTTCAAACAAAATTTAACCGCTATTTTTACCGCTATGGTTTTCCTTCAACCAGTGATTCTCGTTGATTTATTTCTTTCTCATCGTCATATTGTTTCTCATTTTCATCTTCTTTTTCATCCGGTATTTATCATCGCTTTTCTTTTTCCATTTCTTATTCAACCGCTTCTCCTCTATCATCCTCTTTTAAATCAAGTTTTTCGCACTCAACCAATCGCTTTCACTAATCTTTTAATTTTGGTCTTTTATTCTTCATTGATTATTTTTGGTATCCGCGGAGTAAAAGAGTTTTTGAAAATATGAGAGAGAAAACATCCTAAACTCTAAATCCTAAATCCTAAACTCTAAACAAATTCGAAATTCGAAGCACCAAACCCCAACGGGGTCCCTTCGGGATTCGAAACAAAATTCTAAATTCTAAACTCTACCCTCTGAATTGGAGGGCGAAACAAATTTTTAAATTTAATTATTTCAGCAATCTATTTTTTTTAACTCTTTAATAAAAAAGAGACGATCGTCTCAAATTTATTAAAGTAAATTGATTTTTAGATGATTATTATAATCAATATTAAATATTGATTTATTAATTATTGAATAATTGATTACTATTGTTTGGTTATTGTAATTTGGTCATTGATTATTGCTTAAAAATTGGGTTAATTAGAAATTGGAAATTTAATTTTTCTTGTTTAATGTTTAAAGTCCCAAATGGACTGCCTCGGAGTTTAATGTTTAATTTTCTAAGTTCTACGTTTCAAGCTCCATTTTTAAGGTGTTATAATTATCTTATCTTCCGGGGTCGTCTAACTGGTAGGACAACGGGCTCTGAACCCGTTTATCTTGGTTCGAATCCAAGCCCCGGAACCAAATAATAAATTAGAAATAAAAAAATCGCTATAAGATTTGATAATCAGCGTTATATATGATATAATATTTAAAACAAAAGATATGTTAAGAAACAAATTAGCAGGGTTGGAAAGAGAAGTTAATAATTTTTTAAAAACACATCCAAAAGAACTAGCGATAGCTTTAACAGGGTTTACTTTGATTCTTACTTTAATAAGACTAGGTCCTGAAATTGCTATAGCTTCGGGTATTCCTATTGGGTTACTAGGATTATCTTTGTATCTTCCTGATCGTAAAAAACAAAATTAATCTCAAACTTTAAATTTCACCCAATTTAAATAATTATTTTTTATTATTGATGAAATCCTATTTCAGCGCTTCAATTCCCGGCAAAGTCCCTTTTTCAATAAACTCAAGCATTGCTCCTCCACCGGTTGAGATGTGAGTGATTTTATCAAGATACTCTTTTTTAGAAATCGCCGCTAAAGTATCACCGCCGCCCACTAAAGAAATAGCCTCATTGTTTTTTGCGATTGAATAATAAATAAAATCTGTCCCCTGTCGAAAAACTGGATTTTCAAAATAACCAATAGGACCGTTCCAAATAATCGTTTTTGCTCTTGCGAGTATCTGACCAATTTTTGCCATCGTCTCTGGTCCAATATCAAATATCGAGTAACCCGATGGAAT
>JBBIRE010000087.1:0-3935 GCA_037441985.1 Candidatus Roizmanbacteria bacterium | reverse complement strand
GATAAGATCTATAAAGATATCAGTGAATTTCAAGAAGACATCTTTAACTATATGATATACTACCATCATTTAAGACACCATCAAGCAATAGGTAAAAAACCAGTAGTTGATTTACTTAAAAAAGTGTCAACGAAATAGTTGACACACAGGATGTCAATAAGAATGATGTACTCTTGAAGTTTGGGGAAGGCTACAAAATGGTATTTATCATCAAAACGTATTAAAATTAAAAATTAAAAATTTAGAATTTAAAAGTTATTTTGGTTTATTAGTTATTGATTTGACGATCCAATAGTTAATTGTTTCGTTATGGTTTCTCCATCTCTCCAAATCTTGATGTTTACCGTTTGACCTACTTTTTTATTAAGAATAATTTTGGCTAATTCATTTTCGTCATCACCTTTAACTCGTTGGCCATCAAATTCAACGATGATATCCTCTGGTTGTAAGTCGGCTTTTTCAGCCGGTGAGTTATTAATGACTTCAATGATATATGCGCCCTCAACGACATCGTTTAAAATCGCTGTTTGTTTATCAATCATTTTATAACGAACCCCAATAAATGGTCGTTCAAAACTACCACCTCTTTCATTAAAAACTTTAATTAAATCTTTAACTACATTAATGGGAATAGCAAATCCGATATTTTGGCCTTCTTGAGCAATAGCGGTGTTAACGCCGATAACCTCACCTTTTGAATTAATTAATGGTCCTCCAGAATTACCCGGATTAATTGCCGCATCAGTTTGAATCACATTGTCTAATTTTTCAACATACCCTTCAAATGGTGAGCCAGCAGTGATTCCTCGGCCAAGGCCGGAAATAATGCCCATCGTCACTGTATTAGTAAATTCTCCTAAAGGTGTCCCAATGGCAATTGCCAATTGGCCAAGTTTTAAGTTGCTAGAATCACCCATTTTTATTGCAGTTAATTTTTGATTAGGATTAATTTTTAAAATGGCTAAATCATTTAAGGGGTCACGGTATATCTTAATAACGTCATATTTCTTTTTATCATTGGCTAATATTTGATATTCTGCTTCGGTATCGGAAACAACGTGTTTATTGGTAATGATTAAACCGTCTTCTGAAATAATAAAACCACTGCCGATATTTTGCTCAACTTGTTTTTGTTGACCCGGAATTCTTTTGAAGGGAAAGAATAGATTAAAGGGATCGATTGTATAATAATCTCCAGAAGAAATAACTTTTTTTATCCCAACTGTTACTACCGATGGAAGTGATTCTTCTATGGCCTTAGTAATGGCGGATTCTTCATAAATAATTGTTTGTTTTTCGTTTATTTTTTCTATTTGAGTGATTGGATTTTGTTTAAAAATATTGAATTTAGACGTCGATAATTGAAGGATATTGTTTCTAAATAAATAAGCACCGACAACCAGAACAACTGAAGCAAGGATTAAAATTTTTTTCATAGTATTAATAAATTTATTTTAATAAAATTTCAATTGCTTTATCAAGTTGTTTGTCGTCTTCTCGCGTGAGGGTGTTGCCTTCTTTTAGTTTGTTTTCGATCTTAATATTTGGTTCTATTCCTTTCTCATTAATCCAATTACCATTGGGAAGAATCCACTTGGCGACAGTTAAATGAAGTCCAGCGCCTTTATCTAAATCGAGAGCTTCTTGAACCGATCCTTTACCGAATGATTTTTGACCGACTAAAATAGCTTTTTTATTGTCTCTTAAAGCACCGGCGAAAATTTCTGAGGCAGAAGCGGAACCTTGATTAATTAAAACTACCACAGGAAAATCTTGTAATCGGCCATTTCTTCGAGAATAATAAGTTTTATTTTTATAAGTCGTTGACTCTTGTTTGACAATCGTTTGACCAAAAGATAAAAATTCTGAGGCTAAGTAGACCGCTCCTTCTAGATAACCGCCTGGGTTGTCTCGAACATCAACAATGACGCCTTTAATTGCCTCTTTTTTATTTCTTGTGAGAATCTCATCAACCTCTTTATCCCATTCGTCATGAGTTTTATCACCAAATTGATTAACTTTAATGTAGGCAATATTATTTTTTTCGAATGAAAGTTCAACTGAAGGAACGTTAATTTCCTCTCTTATAATTTCAATCTCTTTTTGTTGACCATTTCTTTCTATCGTTAATTTAACCTTCGTTCCCTTTAGACCTCTGATTTTATTTGCCGCTTCTGTTAAAGTTAAATTAGCCGTTGATTCATCATTGACTTTGTTGATAAAATCTCCGGCTTTGAGACCGGCTTTTTCTGCGGGGGAATTCTTTAAGGGCGAAATAACGATAATTCGATTATTTTTTAGACCTAGTTGAGCTCCAATACCCTCAAATTTCCCTGAAAGGTCATCTTTTGATTTTTTATTTTCATCAGGCGTCAAAAAAAAAGTATAAGGGTCATTGAGGGAAGCGACTAACCCTTTAATGGCGCCGTAAATCATTTTTTGGTTGTCGATTTTCTTTTTATCGATATACTTCTTTTCTAATACGTCCCAAACATCCCAAAATAAAGAAAAATCAATATTATTTTTATTTGAACTCGCTGCATTATTGAGTAGATTTTGATTAGGAATTAAATTTAATCGGTTATTAAATTTTAATCTTTCTTGATATTCACCAAGGCGATAGCCACTGCCAAAAAAAAGAATTAATAGAGAGAGAAAAAAAAATATATTGGTGAGATTTTTTTTAATCATAAAAAATTATTTTAGTATCATTTTTTAGTATAATGCAAGTCGATTTTTTATGTTTTTCAATTTCTTCAAAATCATCGAGATTTTTTAGAATAACAATTGGTGTGTCAGATTCTTCTGCTTTTTCATTAAGGCTGACAAATCCTTTGGCTCCTAAAGCCTCGGCTTTTATCTGTTCAAGAGGGTTAAGTTTTTTAACAAAAACAATTTTATTGTTAACATCTAAGGCATTAAAATTGTTATTTTTAAGATAAAAAACCTCACCCCCCAGATAATCATCAGCGGAGTTTTTTTTTAAAGGATATGCTTTCCCATCGATAATCATTACTCTTATCTCATTCTCGTTAATTTTTTCGATTTCCCCTTTAAAAAAACTAAAAAATAGAGATTGTTTAATAACCGTTGATAAGATGATTGTTCCTGACTGATGATTGATTTCTTTGATGCAGCCATCATAGGGTGCGAGAATTTTTTTTTCAACGAATAAAGATTTTTTTAAAGCGATGACGTCGTTTTTTTTAACCTGATCATTAATAAATTTTTTTAGGTAATCAAAAATATTATTTGGTTTTATTTTTAGTTGACGAGCGGCGTCGATTTCGATGTTTTTTGTTTCCCCGTATTCCCACAAAGGTTGACCGATTTCTACTTTATCTTTTTCTTTAACTAAAATTTTTACCCCTTTTATTAAAGGAATATCAATAACCATAAAATTAATTATATACTTTTTTCAATATTAATTATTTTAATAACTGTTTTAAAACAATCGGATTTTGTGATAGCTTTAATAAGCCATTAATGACGCAATTTTCCGGTCTTTCAAGGGCGATTACCTCTATTTTTAGGTTGTGGGCAAAAAATTTATCGATGCCATTTACATTGGCGATTCCTCCTATTAAATAAATGCCATTTTTATAAATTTCATCTAAGGTTTCTGGGGGTGTAATTTCAATCACTTCTTTAATGGCGTCAAGAATGGTATTAAAAGATGGGATAAGAGCTTCTTTAATATCGTAGGTTTTAATCTTAACTGATTTAGGCAGTCCATTTTCTAAAGATTTTCCACGAACAAGATAAGTTTTTTGTTCATCAGTAAAATTAAGAAGAGTTTTTAATAAAAATTCAATACTGTTTTCTCCGAGGATAATCCCATATTTGAGATAAAGATAATGGCTTATTTGTTGTAAAAAATACCCGCCACCAATCTTTAAAATTCGATCAACAACAACGCCTCCACCACTGATAAC
>JBBIRE010000086.1:0-3936 GCA_037441985.1 Candidatus Roizmanbacteria bacterium | reverse complement strand
AGTTTATTTTGATTTACGCTCCCTTAAGGAAGCTAGATTTCTCACTCGCTTGCGCTCGTTCGAAATGACTAGTGCCGGATTTCTTCCTGTCATTTCGAGTCCCGCTCAAGACGAAGTCTCTGAGCGGGCGAGAAATCTAGCGATAGCGTCAATAATCAAATTAATAAGATTAAGTTAAATTTAACGAATCGACAATAAATCTTTAAACTTAGGATTTTTCTCTTGTATTAGTTTTAATTTTCTATTTCGATTCATATCTTTAACTTTTTTTTCAATAATAATGGCTTCCTTTGGATCGGCGAATTCTTCAAACCAGATAAGTTTATATAAACGATATTTTTTTGAAAAAGAACTTTTTATTAATCCTTTTTTGTGCTCATAAATTCTTCTTTGAAGATTGTTTGTGATACCGGTATAAAAGACGTTGTTAGTATAATTGGTTACGATGTAGACGTAATATTTTTTATTCATAAAATTATTATACGCTCGCTTCGCTCGCTGGATTTCTCACCTCGAACCCTCCGATTCGGAGGGCAGGTTCGGAGGGTCGAAATGACTGGACAAGGCAATCTTAGTTTTTAAGCCTAAGAATATTTTGTAATTTGGAATTTGGCATTTGTGATTTGGAATTTAGTTATTGGTCTATTGGTTTATTGGTTGTTGTTTGATTGTTTGTTTTTCTCGTCCTCCATCTCCATTTGCATCTCCATTTGTTTTGCCGCCTCGGCTTTTTTCTTGACTTCAACTGGTATTTTTTCCTCCTCCGCTTTTTCTTTAAGTTTTTGCCTCACTTCTTCTTCTTTTTCAAAAAGTTCCTTTACTTGTTTGGCCGCTTCGACTTTGGCTTTTAAATAGGCGATTAGTTGTTCACCGGAAAGATTATTAATTAAAACAATCGGTAAGATATAAGAGATGTCATCAAGACCTTCTTGTTTGAGTTTTGGATCATCTGAAAGCAATTTATTTAAGGTATTGGTAATTAAAACAATATCTCTTTCAACCCATTCTTTCCGATTGTTAATATTCTCAGATAGAGGGAGCTCCCCTCGCTGATAGTGATCAGCCCACATCTTTTTTACCTGTTCATATTCATCAATTGAAACAGTTGGAGGAACGGTAATTGCTTGTTCAATATTTCTTTCTGGAGCGGTGATCACATCAATTGGAGTTTTAATAATTTCCTTCATTTTTTCTACCTCGATATTTTCATTTTTAGCCACCTCGTTTATCATCCTCTCGACATGCTCTTGGGTCTTAACCATCTCTTTCATATTATTAATCACCGAGATTACTTTTTCTTTATCAAGTTTGGTTTCATTGGTGATATTGTTTATTATTTTAGAGACTGGTTGATTGAGATTATTTTTTAGCGAATGAACCACTGATTGAACTTGAGTGGTGGTTAGATTAGTATTCTTCGCTATTTGATTAACAAAAGAGTTATTGTTGGCGATTGAGTTAAAGAAAGATTGAGTAGTTGAAAGGATGGTTTCTTCATTTTTATTAGTATTATTACTGATGGTTTTTATCAGAGAAACAGGAGGAAGGGTGATTGGTTGAACAACGCTTTGAGAAAGAGTATTATTAACTACATTAGTAATTGTTCTTATTTCTTGGTGGGGTAGATTAACTTTTTCTTCCACCTCTTTGATTACCTTTTCTACATGCTCTTGGGTCTTAACCATCTCTTTCATATTATTAATCACCGAGATTACTTTTTCTTTATCAAGTTTGGTTTCATTGGTGATATTGTTTATTATCTTAGAGACTGGTTGATTGAGATTATTTTTTAGCGAATGAACCACTGATTGAACTTGAGTGGTGGTTAGATTAGTATTCTTCGCTATTTGATTAACAAAAGAGTTATTGTTGGCGATTGAGTTAAAGAAAGATTGAGTAGTTGAAAGGATGGTTTGAGTGTTTCTAAAGTTGGTTTTGTTTGTTACTAATTGAGTTACCGGTATAGTTCTAGGTGTTGTTTTCAGGATTTCTTCCTTTACTCGCTGTTGTTCAATAGAAGAGTTAGAGATAGCAGAGACGATATTTTTGGCAATGACATCTTGTTTTACCGCTCTTTGATAAATTTCGGTTTTTAAATTCATAAACTTTTGTCTTTCTGTTGGCGTTTCTGCTTGAAGAGGATTTTTAAGATAATTAATGTTTTTTGTGACCGTTTCTCTAATCTGTTTGTTGGTTTCAAAATGAGCAATATCAGTTAATTTTTTCGCCTCAAATGTTATTGAACGGGCAATTTCTTCGGTTTTTGCCTTTTTTATTTCTTCGATTGTTTCCAGTTTTACTTTAACCGGTATTTCCACTTCTTTAGGGATTTTGAGAGCAGTTGAGATGGTAGATGGGGAAATTGATGGTTGAGAGGGGGGCGGTGTTGGTCCGCCTCGAATTTGATCGTATATCGATAAAAGGATATTTTTTGCCGCATAAATACCATCGCAACAATAATCACGAAAGATTCTTAAAAGCCACCATGGAAAAAATATAACTGCCCACAACATAATTAAACTGATTACATATTCAGCAAAAGTATCAATATAATTACCATTATTGAGAAGTGAGATTTTAGGAGCAAGGTTGCCTTGAGCAGGACCGCCGTAAAAAATATTAATTGCTGTTGGAAAAATATGACCAGCGGCTGTTTCTGCTCGAGAAAAATCAAAGGAAAAAGGGATGCCTCTTCTCCAGATTTCTGCTAAAGCGCCAAGAAATAGGGCAAAAAGCGGTCCATAAAAAAGCCATTGAAAAAATACACCAATCCAAATCCAACCAGTATTACGAATAAAAATGAAAGGGATGAGGAGCGCTAAAAATGGTGAAACAAAAAGCATAAACCACAAGATAACTTTTCTTAAAATCAACATTGTTCCCATAACATAGTAGGTAATATTTGTTGCCTGAAGAAGAAATAATTCAGCATTAGCCGCTTCTTGGACGTTAAAATTTAGGTCCCGACAACCATAAAAAATTGAATAACTTTCCTCAGCACTTTGAGGGCCGGAAAAATAAATATTAAAAAGTTGGTCGCCTTTTAGGTTTTCAATGAAGAATTTCATTAAGATGTCGCTAATTTGGATTAAAAAAATAATGATTGTTGCCGAAAAGGTAATATAGAGCAAAAGAAGAAGAGTTTTATAGATCGATGGCCAGATTTTAATCCCTAAATCAAAATTAGTTCTTTGACCAATAATGTATCCCAAACCGAATAAAGCGACAATAAAAATGAGAAAAAAGTAAGCAATATTTCTGGTTAGTTTCCAGATGTTGATGATTGTTGGATGATTATCTATCGAAGGATGAGTGATCACCCAATAGATAAACTGCCTTGCTCTTTCATCAGCCTTTCCTTGTTCGGTGATTTTTGGGTCTCTTATCCAAAAATGCTGGTTGATTGGATCTTTTCTAAATTCCTCAAAATCATTAGTACAACTTTCCCCTTTTAATCGATAAATCTCTTCATTTAATCTAACCAGACAACCACAAGGAATAGGAGTGATTTGGAGATTGGAATAGATGTTTTCATCAGCCCTAATCTTTCTCGGCGTTAAAAAAAAGAATAAAGAAAAAATACCCACTAATAAGACAATTTTTTTTATTAGATTGGTCATTAAATTAATATTAAAATGATTTTTTTCTTTATTCAAGAATAAAATTATTCTGCGCAAGTTGAGAAACATAGGTAACACTTCTGTATCAGAATATATCAATAGATATGAGCTCAGGAAAATTAAGTAATGCAAGAACATATTCCATAACATATAATCTCCCATATTGGTTTATTAAGTTTGTCAAAAAACATTCTATGATAGATATCTCATCAACCGCTCAAACAAGACTAGCGATGATTGAGTTTTATTATCAAATTAAAAGTGTTTCTGTTGTTTGTAAATCATTTAAGATATCAAGAAAAACATTCTATAAATG
>JBBIRE010000085.1:0-3988 GCA_037441985.1 Candidatus Roizmanbacteria bacterium | reverse complement strand
TATGTTAAAGAATATGTTCTTGCATTACTTAATTTTCCTGAGCTCATATTTATTGATATATTGTGATACAGAAGTGTTATCTATGTTTCTCAACTTAGGCAGCTAATTTCGGGCTTGACAAAATAATATTAAAATATTATTATCATATTATATGACTAAATTTGTAAGAACGACGATCACCATTCCAGAACAAATCTATCGCCAATCTAAAATAAGATCTTCTTTATTAAAGGAAAGTTTTAGTGCTTATGTGACAGCTTGTTTACAGAAGGGTTTGAAGGAAATACCACAGCAAAAAACAAAAAAAATTACTTCTCCAAAAAAAATTTTAGGTGCTTTTTCTCTTGGTATTAACAAAATTCCCTCTCGCCAAAATATTTATGAAAAAACAATTAGGAGAAAACTGGGGCGTTGATTCAAATATTATTATCTATGCTCTAGATAATAAATCAATTTTTTTTAAAGAGGCAGAAATCTTCTTTAGTTTTTTTCTAAAAAAACATCGTATTAATTTATATATTGCCCATCAAAATATTTTAGAAGTTGAAAAAGTTTTTATCGATTTTTATAGATTGAAAAGAGAAAAAGTTATTAAAACAATTCAATCATTTCTCGAAGTATATAACTTTATCGTAATTTCCCCATTACCAACAACTCTTTCTTACTATCATAAATTAATCCAAGAAAAAAATAAAAAAATCGATCTTTTTGATTATTACTTAGCAGCGACTTATCTTGATAATAAAATTAATAATCTATTTACAATTAATGTGAAAAATTTTTCTTTTATCAAAGAATTAAATATCATTAATCCTTTTAAAAAATATTAAAATAACCTAATGACAATCAACACTCTCCCTTTTGAATTAGCTCTACCTGAGATTAAAAAAGATTATCAGGAAATTATTAATTCTTTAAACAGTCCTTCTTTACCAATTTTCTTTCAGTATTTTGGTAATTTTCCCAAATATCTTCATTATATTTTAAAACCTATTACTAATAATTTAAAAAGTCAAAAATTTTTATTTTTAACAAAGGAATTATTAAGTCAATTTGAAAAATTAATTGATGAAAATTTTGAACCAAATTTAGAGATTAAAAATTTTGTTTCTCGGTATCAATTTAATCCTCAATTTTATCATTTTAAAACAAACTTAAAAAAAGTGCTTGAAATTAATCTGAAAATGGCGATTATTTTTCTTGCTTTAAGAGAAAGCATTAAGGGATGGGCGATTGCCGCTAAAAAACTTCCCCCAACTGTTATGACGAATGAAAAAGAAGCGGAAATGGAAAGTAATGAACAATTTATTTTTAATGAAACAAAAAAACTAGTCTTTTCTCATTTCTCTCAATTCAATCAGATTAAGAATATTGAAGGAAAAAAGGAGTTGCAAAAACAAGAACGATTGCCCGAAATTAATTTCCTCGTAGATTTTTTTAAACTTTGTCAAATAGAGTTTAGTCAAATCATTAAAACAGAAAAATATGTTTTATTTAGAGTAATGGTTGAAAAACTGTTATTAAATTCTTTGCCGCTATTACCGGAAACTATTACTTCTCCAATAAATGTCGTTCTTCCTTTGATTTCAATCAGAGATGATTATCCTGATTTTTTGTATCTTCTCTATGAATCTTTTCCCCAATTGTCAGTTCAAAAATTAATTTTTAGCGGTTATTTAAATCTTTATTGGTAATCTGATAATAGCTTTCTATTATATAATTTCTCTATGAAACCAATAATTCCCAAAAAAGCGAGAAAAATCCGTTCTCTTTTTGGCTATTACTATAAAAAATTAGAAGATATCGATCGGCAGTGGAAAGAGCAAAAAGAGTTTGGGTCAATATTAATTCTATCCCTTGTTGAAGAAGTAGGCGAAATGGCTAGAGCTTATTTAGCGGCTCATGGGAAAAAACCAACCAATATTGCTGCTCAAAAAGATGAACGCTATGATCAGGAGTTAGGCGATATTATTGTTGCTATTCTTCGCTTTGCCCGAATAAAAAATATCGATCTTCATAAAAGAATTATGTATTCGATAAATAAAATTAAAAGAAGACAATTAAAACCAAAAATTTAATTAATCAAGCTCCAATTTTAAAATCTACAATATCTCCATCTTCCATAATATAATCCCGACCAACGGTCAAAACTTTTCCTTTTTCTCTTGCTCCAATCCAACCATTAGTTTCAATAAAATCCACAAACTTCACTATTTCTGCTTTGATAAATTTCTTTTCAAATTCACTATGGATTACCCCAGCAGCAGAAACAGCCGTTGTTCCCTTTTTAATTGTCCATGCTCTCACTTCCAAAGTCCCCGCGGTTAAAAAAGACATTAATCCTAAAGTCTCATAAGATTTTTTTATTAAACGGTTTAAACCTGTGTCTTCTAATCCATATTGAGAAAGATATTCTTTTTGTTCCGATGAAGAAAGTTCAAGAACTTCATTTTCTAATTTGGCATTTAAAAAAAGCCAATTTTTGACTCCCAAAGAATTAATTTTTTCTATCGTTTTATCTTTGTTTATTAACTGTTTCTCGGAAACATTAAAAACAAAAATTACTGGTTTTATCGTTAAAAGATTTAAATCGCGAATCAATAACCACTCTTCTTCAGTTTTGATTAACTCTCTAGCTAAAATACCTTTATTTAAACCATCTTTAAGTCTTTTGATTAATTCCCATTTTTGTAATTCTTCTTTTTTTGCGTTTAATTTTGGCTCTTTTTGTTTTGATAAAGTTTCTAAATCAGCTAAAATCAACTCTGAATTAATAATCTCAATGTCATTTTTTGGGTCAACTTGATTATTAACATGAATTATATCTGAATCATCAAATAAACGAACCACATGGGCAATTGCCGCCACTTCTCTTATATGAGAAAGAAATTTATTGCCAAGACCTTCTCCTTGTGAAGCACCTTTAACCAAACCAGCAATGTCATAAAATTCAACTACTGCCGGAATAATCCTTTCTGTTTTTACAATTTTTGCCAAAATCGGTAACCTACCATCGGGAACCTCAACGATTCCTACATTAGGCTCAATCGTGCAAAAAGGATAATTAGCAACATCAGCGACTTGTTTTTTTAAGAGAGCATTAAAAAGGGTTGATTTACCAACATTGGGTAAACCAACAATCCCAATTGAAAGTTTCATTGGGATATTATAGCAATTCTTTTATCGATATTTTAAAGTGAAGAAGGTAAATTTCTTTATCCTTATGGTCCGGTCGCTAAACTATTAATTTTCCAAATCTTACCTTCTTTTACCATCTCAACCTCTCTGACATTTTCTCCATTTTGCCAACCATAATAAGGAATCGGCGCGTTGGCTGAATCAAGCGACATTGAAACATTAAGAGTCACCTTATAAGAATGCTTGTTTTCCGTCCAGCTTTCCTCCATTGACGGCTCGCTTTTTAAGACAGTAATCGCCTTAATAGCATTAAAATGAACTCCCAAGGTTTGTTTGCTTGATTCATCAACAACCATCGTCTTTGTCATCATTGAGATTGTATCTGGAATTCTTCCCTGATCAATCAAACTAAAAAAACTACGGATAATGCCTTCTGGTAGAGGTAAAGGGACACTACGCTACTCTCACTCATCTCTTTTTTTATCTCAGGCTCTCCGTTTTAAAAAAAATTAGCTAATTTAACGGCAAAATTAACTATTTCTTCTTCGCTAATTAATTTTCCATTGGGCCGATTAATCGAAACAAATTCATTGTCGCTAAAGACCAGATATATCTCATTTATCAATCCATTTTTTTGAACAATGACATAGTTTTTCATAGGAATATTATCGTTTGAGGAAACCTGTCTTCCTAACAGTCCATGACCTTTTAGTTTACTGGCAATCGATGTATAGTCATGATTCAAAACTAAAGCCTGAGTATCGTTAAGATAATATTGACAACTTTGAAGGGTACCGCTTATCAAAGACTCTGTTTTTATAATCGGTTTTTCAAGATAAGAGAAAACTGT
>JBBIRE010000084.1:0-3993 GCA_037441985.1 Candidatus Roizmanbacteria bacterium | reverse complement strand
AAAGAGAAAAGAAACTAAAAGATTTCGGTTCCGCTTATCAGGGATTAATGAGAAGATTAAAATTAAAATATTAGATAGGGGCTGTGATGAAAGTGGTATCATGGCGGTCTCCAAAACCGCTCTTCCCCGTTCGAGTCGGGGCAGCCCTGCAGAATGTTCCAACACCTAACATTAAACGTTAAACATTAAACTTTAATTTTTTATATATGATGATCGTCTTCAGGCAATAGAGAAAAAAGGAAAAATCACCGTCGAGGAGGCCATTGCTAAAAGAAGAAGTATCCGAGATTTTTCTTCTGCGTCGATTACCGTCAAAGATTGCGTCCAATTACTTTGGGTAGACAGGGAATTACCGATGAAAAAGAAAAATTGAGAGCGGTTCCATCGGCCGGAGCCACTTATCCTCTTGAAATTTATTTGGTTGTTGGTGAGGTGAGGGATTTGGAAAAAGGAGTGTATCATTACTTACCTTTTTCGCATCAATTAGAGTTAAAGCTTAAAGGCGACTATCGGAAAAAATTAGCCTTGGCTTCTTTTCATCAAACAAGCATTGCCAAAGCGGCGATTGATATTTGGATTGCTGGCGATTATCAAAGAACAAAGAAACGTTATGGTCAACGAGGTGAATATTATGTTCATTTAGAAGTTGGTCATTGCGCTCAGAATATTTTTCTTCAAGCGACGGCTTTAGGATTAAGTGGTGTTCCGGTTGGCGCTTTTGAAGAAGATTCGGTAAAAAAGATTTTTAATTTACAAAAGAATTTCACTTCTTTTTATATTCTAGCGTTGGGAAAAAAGTAATATTAACGAGTAATGTCAAAGAAAGGAATCGTATTTCCTGCACCATAATAAGTTGGTAATCGGCCGTCCCATTTTTCTATCCACATTTTTTTAAGCAATTGGTCGGTAAGAGTCGTTCTTTGTAGCTCTTGTTCTTTTGCCATTCCCTCAGCTTGAGTAATTCGTCTTTCTTTTTCATATTTTGCTTGATCAGCCCGATATTTTTCTGTTTCTACTCTAACTGATTCGATTTGCTTTTGTTCAATAGCATTGACATATTGAGGAGTAAACTTAATTTCTCGGATCCCAACAGCGTCTAAAATTACTCCATTTTTGTTAAAAGTATAACGGAGTTTGCTCTCAATTTTATATTGAACTTCTTGGACATTACCAGTATAAAGTTGTTCAGCTTCATATTCTCTCACAATGTTTCTTACCCAAACTCGTGATTCAGCTTTAACAACCTTTTCCACGACCGCCATCTCAGAACCTAAATTTTGAGCAATCCAAGTGACTTTAGTCGGATCAATAGAAAATCTGACTGTATAATAAATATCCACCTGCTGACCATCTTTAGTGTTGGTGTCTACCGGATAGTCTTTATAATCAGCGCCAGAAGTTTGTTGTTTTTCATAAGAAGTTGTCTCGTAGATTACCTTTTTAGTGTTATAGGAGAGAACATTTTCAATAAGAGGGAAAATGAAGTGTGGCCCCGGTTCAAGGACTCTTCCAGTAACATATCCAAGACGAGTGACTACTTTAACAGTTCCCGGGTTGACAATAATAAAAGTTTTTTTAAAGCTAATAAGTGCAAGAATAAAAAAAATAACAAAAAGGTTAATTTTTTTTGAAAAAAAGTTAACAGGCCAGTTTTTATTCATAATTTTTATTGTTTATCAGAAAAATCAGGAATATTAGGGATATCAGTCGGAGGAATCGAGGGAGGTGGTGATTGAGGAGGATTTGTCGTCTGAGCTTTTTCTTGTAAATTTTGAAGGATGTTATTTAAATTGTTGTTTGGACTACTAACTGGTTGATTAACATTTGGCGTTGGAGCAGGTGGAGGAGTAGAAACTAGTTGGTTAGTTGAAACTGGTTGAGTTGAAGGAAAAGAGATTGATTGATTTGGAGTTGAAGTTGTTGAGGGGGAAGTTGAGACTGGTTGATTGGTTGAAAGGGGTTGAACTGGTTGATTTTGAGGAGAAGTTGCTGAAGGTGGAGAAGGAGGAGTAGGTGGAGTTGGAGAAACTGGTGGAGGGGGAGGGTTAATTTGAGCGTTGGTTTGAGCGATCGTTTGTGTTTGATTTAATCCTAATTCTTTATCGAATTCTTCTTGAGTAAATCCTTTTAAGACAACGATTGAGCCATCATCTTTTTCGATTTTTGTTACTGGGGTACCGGCAAAATTGTTTGAGACAGCAAGCATTTCAGTTAACCATTCGCGATTTTGTTCTAAGTTTTTTTCCTCATAAGGAAGATTGTGTTGCTTCAAATATTCTTTTTCTGCTTTGGAGAATTGACAATCAGAGACCGTATAAACAGTAATTTTCATTATAAAATTAATTATGAAGAAAAAAAAATTGTTTGTCAAGTCGATTTTTTTTCTGGGCACAATTTTCATCCTCTTTTTTCTTTTTAATAAAGGAAAGTTTAAGGTATTAGATAGTTCAAAACAAGAGATTAATTTAAAAAGAAATCTTTCACCATCTCTAACCAAAATTTCCAAACAAACTCCCTTCATAAGCCAAATGATTGAGGCAAAAAAAGAGCAGTCAATTTTTATTCCTTCTTGGACGATTGATGAAATTGAGCCGGAAAAGATAAAAGAGTATTGTCCGTTAATTTATTTTGGCACAAAAGAAAAGGTGGATGATTTTCTTTCTTTAACCGAAAATGATTTTTTTTGTCAAGATCGATACTATACTTTAAAAGTCGAAGAAATTAGAGAAAAAGAAAACTGGTCTAATCAACTGGCGGATTTAGCCAATTTCTTAAAAGAGAAACAGTTTACCGGATGGGTTTTAGATTTGGAAATTTCTGGACTGCTTTCATCTCAATCTCAAGAAAAAATTAACCGAATGGTTGAAACTTTTTACCAGCAGGGAAAAAAAGTTAATTTTAAATCTTATATTGCTCTTTATGGTGATTTTTTTTATCTAAAACGAGGGTATGATTTACCTTTTTTTGTAGAAAATAGCGATGGAATCATGGTGATGGCCTATGATTTTTCAAAAAGTTATGGACAGCCCGGACCTAATTTCCCTTTTTCCGGTAGAGAAAAGTATGGCTATGATTTTCAAACGATGATTGATGATTTTCTTCAATTTGTTTCCAAAGAGAAATTAACTGTCATTTTTGGTATGTATGGCTATGACTGGCAGGTTGACGAAAAAGAGAGGCCTTTAAATCAAGCTAAACCTTTAACACTTAATCAAATTCGAGAAAAATTTCTTTCATCTTCAATGCAACATTTTGACAACGATCGGAGCAAAAATGTTGCAAAAGAGTTTGAATGTGTTATTGATAATTGTATTATTAAAAGAGACCAAATGGCAAAGGAAGTGGAAATTAATTATATAATCACCAGCGATCAACCTGATGAAAATGGAGTTTATCGAATTGATTATCATATTGTTTGGTTTGAAGATGAAGAGTCGGTAAAAATAAAAAAAGATTACTTAAAACAGAGAGGGATTAATAAGATTTCCTTTTGGGCGATAACGTATTTTTAGTTGAAATCGGTTGAATCGGTAATCGGTTGTCGGTTTAATCGGTTTTCAGTTAAATCTGTTGTTAATAATTGATGTGAGTAGAAAAAGATTACTGGTTAATGGTTTTTGAAAAGGAGTTAATTTGTTTACCAAGAATTTTATACTCATTTTCTAAATTTTTAGTGTCAATATTGTAAACCAAGGCAACAATTTTTAGAAGAGTAACCATTTCATTAGTTGATCCTGAAGCGATTTCTAAATAATTTTTTGTTTGTTTTTCACTTCTAAAATATCCTTCGGCTATATTCCCCGCGACAGAGATCGAAGCTCTTTTTAGCTGGTCTATTAAAGAGAAATCATTTCTTAATTTTTGATTACTTGTTATTAAACGATACGTTTTTTCAACTAACTCAATCGCTTTTTTATAAACAATGAGATCTTCAAGGTTTTTCATATTTCATAGATTCAACCGATTCAACTGATTTAACTGATTCAACCGACA
>JBBIRE010000083.1:0-4122 GCA_037441985.1 Candidatus Roizmanbacteria bacterium | reverse complement strand
ATTGGCGATTGATAACGCTAAAAAAATTGCCGCCGGCCACTCTCTTTTTATTTTTCTAAAAAATGCTTACCCGATTAATGTTTTAAATCGCCTTAAAAACATCTCAGAGATTACCCGAATTTTTTGTGCCACCGCCAATCCGGTTGAGGTGATTGTCGCTGAAACCAAACAAGGTCGAGCAATCTTGGGAGTGGTTGATGGTCAGTCGCCCTTGGGATTGGAAGATGAAGAGGATAAAAAAGAAAGAAAAGAGTTTTTGAGAAAAATTGGTTATAAGAAGTAATTCTTTCTATCAAATTCCTATAATTTTTTTAACTTCTTTTAAATTAATTTCTTCGTATCCGTGTTTTTGAGCACAATTAAGACTGCCCAAAACACAAGCAAGTTTTAGAGTTTTTTCTAAACTCAATTTTTTTAGATAGCCGTATGAAAAACCAGCAGAAAAAGCAGCTCCAGCTCCATGACCATGTAAAACTTTTACTTGAAGCGCATTTTCTTTTAATCTCCTTTTTCCATCAAAAACCATTGCTCCTTTTCTTCCCAAAGTAATTACCAAGATTTTTGGCCTGATGGTTTGATAAATTTCATATCCGTATTTCTCAGCAATTTTTTCTTGAGATTCGGATAAACTAATTTGAAGGATAACAATATTTTTGTTTCTTAAAAAATTAACTGTTTTCTTAGAAGGAATTTTTTCACTTAAATTTAAAAAAATTGGAATGTCATAATGGTTAACATATTTAATTATTCGAAGCGATGCTTGTTTGATTATTTCATAAAAATCAATATATACTAATTGGGTTTTTCTTGTAATTGAAAGATTAATTTTCAATAGTTCTTTTTCGATTTCTTTTAAATAAGCTAACCAAACTCGGTTGCCTTTTTTATCAGATAAAACTGTGATAGATGGTGTTTGTTCTTTTGTTGGTTTTGATAAATTGATTACTTTGTTTTTTTTTAAAAGTTTGGATAATTTCCCGCCCTTCTTTATCTCTTCCAACTTGATTTGATAAAAGACAAGTTTTAAGTCCTAATCGCGCAACAATAATTGCCACCAAAGGTCCATCTGCAGATAAACTGTTGAATGTTTTATAAATTTTAGCACCACTGTTTATTTTTGGATATTTATCGATGATGAAGACTTTAGCAGAGGCGAGATAACTAAAACACAATAGATCTATTTTTTTTATCATAATTCAATTAAACCGGTGGTTTTCGAAATTCTGAAAAGAATGTTTTTTTTTGATAGCATTTAATTGCAAATTCTGCATAAGGAACAATGTTTTTAGGTAAGTTGTTAAGAGAAAACCAAGAAATTTTTTCATGTTTTTTCGGCTCCATATTTTTTATTTTTCCTTCCCATTTTTTTACGACAAAGAAAAAAGCCACCCTTTCACTATCTGTAAAGTTATACATGATATGAACAAATTTAATATTTCGCGGGTAAAGACGTATTCCAATTTCTTCTTTAGCCTCTCTTATTAATGCTTGAATTGGAGTCTCTTTTTCTTCTTTATGGCCGGCTGGAAGATGATATTTACCATCTTCGTAACCAGTGTTTTTCCTAAGAAGAAGTAGGATTTTGTTTTTCTTAACAAGAAGGAGATGAACATCAACGAACAAATTAGATTTAATTTTTTTATTAACCATACAAAACCTAAATTTTTATGTGGATAATTATATTATTTTTTTTAATAATTTTCCCCATCGAACAATTAATGCATGATAATCCTTATATAGTTCTAAATTTTTAGATAAATTCTTTTCAAAAAATTTTTGATATTTTTGATAAGAAGAAAATTCTTTGTTAAAAAAAATTCGAGTAAATCTTTGCGTATATCTATCAATAACAAAAATGGGTTTATCTAAAGCATAGAGAAGTATCGTATCAGCTGTTTCTTGACCGATACCTTTCATGGAAAGAAGGAATTGACGAAGTTTATTGATCGGTTGTTTTCTCATTTGGTCAATTGATCGATAACGAGAAAAAATATTTGTGATAAGATTAATCAATCTTTTAGTTTTTAAACGATAAAGTCCAGAAGGACGAAGATATTGTTCTAATTGCCAATAATTTTTTTGACTAAAAAGAAGAAGTTTTTTTAAAGAGTTAAGATGATTTTTTCTTAAATTTTTAAGGGCTTTTTCAACGTTATTCCAGTTGGTATTTTGAGTAAGAATCGCCCCGATGACAATCTCTTCTTTTGTTGATAATGGACCTTGGTGAAACCAAGGCCAGGGCCCGGGAAAACCAAATCGTTTTAGAAGTTGAAAATAGACGACAAACACTTGATTCGGTTGCCAAAGATAATTTTTTAAATTTTTAATTTGATTGTTTTCAAATTTAACTCCTTCTTTTATCAATTTTTCCTTTTGTTTTTTTAAACTACCAAAAGCATAATTTTTTGATAAAAAACCATCGGCAAAAACAACTCGATGACAGGGGATTTTTTTGGGATTTTTATTTTGATGAAGAATTTGGCCGACTAAACGGGGCGAGTTAATTTTTAAAATTTTATCAATCTGACCGTAAGTAATAACTTTGCCTTTAGGAATAAAAGAAACGAAATGATAAATAAAGTTTTTGGTGTTGTTCATTAATCAAGGAAATAAATTAAGAAAGCGAATTTACTGCCTCTTTCAATTGTTGAGCTATTTTTTTCATTTTTTCAGATGAGATATATTTTGGTCCAGGAACAAACGCTGTCTCCTCTTTTTGACGAGGAAGAATATGAATGTGAGCATGGGGGACTTCTAGTCCATGGGTAACATAGGTAATAAAATAAGGAGAGAAAATCTTTTTCATGGCTTGCGTAATTTTTAAAACTATTTGCCAATATTCTTTAAAATTATAAACATCGTAAACCCAACGATAATGTTTTTTTGGGATCACTAGGGTATGACCTTTAACGCGTGGATTAATATCTAAAAAAGCCATAAAATCTTGATCTTCAAAAATAAGATAACAAAACGCTTTTTTGTTGGCAATCTGACAAAAAACGCAGTTATTTTCCATCTCTGGCGAGTGAGACTTTTAGAGCCCGTCGATAACACATTTCTTGAGCTTTTTTAATATTTGCTTTTTTTCCTTCCCAAGCTTTTAGTCCTTCTTGTTGAAGCGCTCGACCAAAAGAAAAACTTAATGGCCAGGGTAATTTTTTATATCTTCGATTCATTTCTCTTAAATAGTCAGTCGCTTCATCAGGTGATAGACCACCTGATAAAAAGACAATCCCGGCAACATCAGACGGGACAGTTTCTTTTAAAACTTTTACAGTACGCTCAACCACTTCATCAACTATTGGTTGTTGTTTAGCGTTCTTTCCGGCTAAAACCATATTAGGTTTCAAAAGCATTCCTTTAAAATTGATTTTAAAAGCCTTTAACCAATAAAAAAGATTTTCTAAAACTTTTTTTGTTATTTGATAACTTTTTTCAATCGAATGATCTCCTTCTAGAACTAAAACTTCAGGTTCAACAATGGGGACAAAATGATTTTTTTGGGCAATCAAAGCATATTGGGCAAGACCGACATTGTTGGCGACAATGGTGGTTTCTGAGGGAAGATGAGCATTAATATGATAAACTGCTCGCCATTTAGTAAAAACACAGCCCATCTGCTGATATTCAATTAGTCTTTTTTCTAATTGATCTAAACCCAGAGTAAAACTTTCGCCTTGATCATTAAATTTATAAACACCTTCATCGACTTTAATACCGGCGAGAATTTTCTTTTCTTTTAAAAGATCAGTAATTCTTTTTCCGTCAGTCATCGGTGTTCTTAAAGTCTCATCATAGAGAATAACACCACTAAAAAATTTTTCGATGCCCTGAGTTTTTAAAATAATTTCTCGCCAAAGGCAGCGATTTTTCAAAGTTGATTTGATTCCAACTGTCTCTAATCTTTTGGTCATTGTTTTGATACTTTCATCAGCGGCTAAAATACCTTTTCTTTTTTCAACTAATTGCCGAGCGATTTTTTCTAAAGTTTTTGTCATAATTTAATCTAATTGTTAACTTAGTTATATTATAATAAAAAACCATATGGATAGGAATTTAGCTTTAGAATTTGTTCGAGTAACCGAAGCCGGGGCGATAGCTGCTGCCGTTTGGGTTGGTCGA
>JBBIRE010000082.1:0-4135 GCA_037441985.1 Candidatus Roizmanbacteria bacterium | reverse complement strand
GTTAATGATTAAATGATTATTTGATATATTATCATAATAAACGAGCTCATTTATCCTTAAAGATGAAAACACCAAATGAGGTTCTTAAAAGTTATCAGTTAATGTCGGATATTTAAGTAAAGAGATCAGAGGAAATTTTTTAACTTGACTTTAATAAAAGTTGGGTTAAAATTAAAATATGATCATAAAAAGGGATATTTATGAGGATTTAAAAGATCATTTGGAGAAAAAAGAGATTACCCTTCTTATAGGACCAAGACAGGTGGGCAAGACAACTCTCCTTTTAGAATTGGAAAAAGAGATGAGAAAAAAAGGTAAAAAGACTGTTTTTTTTAATTTAGATTTGGAAGAGGATCGATATTTTTTCGGCTCGCAAAGACAATTAGTAAAAAAAATTGAGTTGGAGTTGGGGAAAGAAAGAGGCTATGTTTTTGTTGACGAGATTCAGAGAAAAGAAAACGCCGGCCTATTTTTAAAAGGAATCTATGATCGTCTTTTGCCATACAAACTAATTGTTTCTGGTTCTGGCAGTTTAGAATTAAAGGAAAAAATTTATGAGTCACTCGTTGGGAGAAAAAGAGTGTTTGAGTTAACGCCGATAACTTTTGAGGAGTTTGTCGATTTTAAAACTAACTATCAATATGAGAATCGATTGACTGAATTTTTTAAGATTGAAAAAGAAAAAACCAGCGAGTTTTTATTAGAATATCTGAATTTTGGTGGTTATCCAAGGGTAATCTTAGAGGAAACCATTGAAGAAAAAAGAAAAACGATTGATGAAATATATCAAAGTTATTTATTAAAAGATATCAGTTTTCTTTTACAACTAAAAAAAACCGAAAATTTTACCGATCTTTTAAAAACTCTTTCTTGGCAAGTTGGTCAATTGGTAAATTATAGCGAGATATCTTCGACAATTGGAATTTCTTTTCCTACTTTAAAGCAATATCTTTATTACTTGGAGAAAACCTTTATCGTCACCAAGATGCCACCTTTTTTTAAGCGGATAAAAAAAGAGTTGGTTAAAACACCAATTTTTTATTTTGTCGATTTAGGATTATCCAATTACGCTTCAGGTCGTTTTGGAAATCTAATTAGACCCCAAGATTTATCATTTGTTTTTCAAAACTTTATTTTTAATCTTTTAAAAGAAAAAATAAGATGGATTAATGGAAGAATCTGTTTCTGGAGGAGTAAAAGCGGAGGAGAGGTAGATTTTGTTTTGGATTTTTTTCCAAAGCTAATTCCTATTGAAGTTAAATATCAAGCTTTGAAGGACCCTAAAATTCCGCGGGGATTGAGAAGTTTTATCAATAAATATCAACCAGAAAAGGCAATCATAATTAATCTTAACCTGGAGGAGAAAGTAAAAGTGGAAAAAACGACGGTTTGTTTTATGCCTTGGTGGAGGATGATTAAGGGAGAAGTATTTTTTTGAAAACCATAATTTTGCAATAATTTATAAATCTTTCGATCCAGGTTGTTGTTAAGAAGTATCAAAAATTAAATAGTAGATTATTATTAATTTTGTTGCTTTATTGATTTTTATTCAAGTTAAACAGTATAAGTTTTCGGATTAAATCAAAAGAATTAAGATGGTGATTGAGAAGGATTGGTTTGACAAGATGTGTCAGGAGAAGAACTTTGAGGTTTATTTAATTGAGGAGGATATCCGTGAATAACAAAATCTTGATCAAATCTTTGGCGAGCTTCTTTTTCATTCAAGGTCATTATTTCAGCTAATGTTCTCGATTTCCATTGATGGCTTTCAGGATCATAATAAAAGACTAATGCGGGGTCAGCGCGCTCTAACATTCTAATCATTTGTTCATCAGAAGGTAGATCTCTCAAAAAAAATTCTTTTGGTAAACCTATTATTCTTTCAGCCATTTTTAATAATTTTGGCTTATTTGCTAATTTTTCTATCGCAAAATCTAGGATACGTAATCTTATTTTTTGCCACCAAGCATTTTTTTGTTCTGCATCACACTTTGGAGCCTCTTTATCAGATTTTTTATGAATATTAAAAATATTTTGTTCAGTCATAATATGAGTTTACTTCTTCTTCTTCTTCTTCTTGTCAAGATGAGTTTTTTTAGATAAAATTTGATTTATATGCCAAAATACCAACCAAAAGATTTTGAAGGGAAATGGGCGAAAGTGTGGGAGGAAGAAAAGATTTATCAAACGCCCGAAAAAGTCAATAAAGAAAAAAAACAATATGTGCTTTCTATGTTTCCTTATCCATCAGGCGCTGGTCTTCATGTTGGTCACGTCCGTATTTATACGGGTACTGATGTTAAAGCAAGATTTTTTAGAATGAACGGTTATCAGGTGCTTCATCCAATGGGTTGGGATGCTTTTGGTCTGCCAGCAGAAAATGCCGCTATTAAAGTGAAAAAAAATCCAATAGAGATGGTGCCGAAAAATATTGAGAATTTTAAACGTCAGATGAAGATGCTTGGATTTTCTTATGATTGGGAAAGAGAGTTTTCAACGACTGATCCTGAATATTATCAATGGACGCAATGGCTGTTTATCCAGTTTTTTAAAATGGGTCTTTTGTATAAAAAAGAGATACCGGTTTATTATTGTCCATCCTGTAAGACCGGATTAGCTGAAGAAGAAGTTTTGCCCGACGGGACTCATGAACGGTGTCAAAAACCAATTACTAGAAAAACTCTTCCTCAATGGGTTTTTGCAATAACAAAATATGCCGATCGTTTACTTTCTGATTTAGAAGGATTGGATTGGCCAGAGGGGATTTTAGAGATGCAAAGGAATTGGATTGGTAGATCAGAAGGAACTGAAATAGAATTTCCAATTACCAATAACCAATTTACCAATGACCAATCGTCAAGAACGATAAAAGTTTTTACCACCCGAGCTGATACGTTGTTTGGGGTAACGGCTTTAGTGGTTGCTCCTGAACATTGGATAATAGAAGAGATATTAAATTCCAAATTCCAAATTCCAAGTTCCAAGTTAGGCGAGATAAAAAAATATGTTGAGCAGGCAAAAAGAAAGTTAGATTTAGCGCGGACGGATTTAAGCAAAGAAAAAACCGGTGTTTTTACTGGCGTTTATGTTTTACATCCATTAACAAACGAAAAAATTCCTGTCTGGGTAGCTGATTATGTCGTTGGTTGGTATGGTGAGGGAGCGGTGATGGTGGTCCCGGCCCATGATGAGCGAGATTTTGAGTTTGCAAAAAAATACAATTTACTAATCAAAGAAGTAATAATAGAAAAGTCAAAAGTCAAAAGTCAAAAGTCAAAATTAAATGAATTAACAAAAGCGATGACTGATTACGGAATACTCATCAACTCGGGTGAGTTTGATGGATTGATATCAGAGGAAGCAATCGAAAAAATTACCGAGAAACTTAAAAGATTAGGTTTAGGACGAAAAAAAGTGACTTACAAACTTCGCGATTGGATTTTTTCCCGTCAAAGGTATTGGGGTGAACCGATACCGATGATTTATTGTGAAAGTTGTGCGAAAAAGGGGATTAGTTATTCTTCTCTTGATAATAATTCTTTTAAGAAAATTAAAGTTGGTGTTTTTATTGATGATTCAAATTTATTTTATGGAGCAAAAAAATCTGGTTGGCGGATTGATTTGAAAAAATTAAAGAAATATTTTGAAAATGAATTTGGTCATGTTGTTTTTATGAAGTATTTTGTTGCTTTACCTGAAGAAAAAGATAGCGCTTATAAAAAAAGTCTTAGTTATTTAGATAAAATAAAAAATATTGTTGAAATAAATACTAAACCATTAAAATATATTGCAACAGAAAAAGGCATTATTAAAAAAGGAAATGTTGATGTTGAGATAACAATTAGCGCTCTTGATACCAAAGATCAATATGATGTGGCAATAATTTTATCTGGAGATAGCGATTTTGTTTCGTTAAGAGAGAAACTGCTTTCCATTGGTAAAAAGGTTATGTTCTTAGCTTACAAGAAAAATCTTTCTTTCGAGTTAAAAAGCGGAAAATATCTTTTTATTGAAAAAATAAGAGAGCAAATTGAGTTAAATAAAAAAACAACCCCTCAACTAAGGAGGGGACTGTTACTAAACTTATTGTACAAAAAAGAAAGTTATTTGTCAAGAGAAAATGAGATGGCAGGTT
>JBBIRE010000081.1:0-4151 GCA_037441985.1 Candidatus Roizmanbacteria bacterium | reverse complement strand
AAGAAGTTGGAGAGAGAAAAAAAGCGAGAGAGAGGGAAAAATATCTAAAAAGCGGAGTTGGTAAAAAGTTCCTAAAATCGATTTCCCCTGTAGCTCAATTGGTAGAGCAACCGGCTGTTAACCGGTAGGTTCCAGGTTCGAGACCTGGCGGGGGAGCCCTAATTTTGACTATTTAATCTTTTTGCGATTTCTTCTTGTTCTTTGTAAAGTAAATCATCATCTTCAGCCATTTTTTCCTCAGCTGCGGTTAACCATTGATTGTCTTCCATTTTTGAGACGATAGCTGAAATATTAACAATTCGTATAGAGATGATTTCATTAATTCGATCGATATCCTTTTTATTTTTTTCATAAAATTCCGAATATTCTTTTAACTTTGCCCAACCTGGTTGGATTTCTTTTAATCTTTCAAGAGCAGTTTTCCAACTGTCTATTACTTCTTTTGAATAATTGGGTGGGATATAACCAGCAAGGTGTTGAACAATTACTTGAGTAGGGCAACCATTGATTTTACCTTCAACTTCAGCAATACCTAATTCTTGAAGATTTTTATCTAATAATAGATTTTTTTTCCAATCGGGAAACTCAAATAAGTATTCAATTAATTCTTCCGCTTCAAAATAACCCTGTATTATCCCTTCGTTCCAGACAATATTAGAGTAGCCAACATCGCTCATTGCCTTTTTCATTGTATAGCCGCTTTTTGTTGCTTCATAAGAAAAATCATTAAATTTTAAAACAATCTCGCCTCGTTTTTGAGCCGAGAGTTCTAATTTGGGTTGATATTTTAATTCTTGAGCGCCAGCCTCTTTCCTTTTTTCATTAAGAAGAGTCAAATATTTTTCTTTATCGAGTTTAATTTTTGAAGATTCGTCAAAATCTTTTGAGGTATCTCGCCAATTTTTAACAAGATCACCCTTTTGGTTTTTAAGAGGTAAAACATTAGTCACGGCGCTAATTTCAATAAAGCCAATTTCTCTTGAATCGCTGCTTCCTTTTCGATTGTCGCCCATAACAAAAATATGATTTTTAGGAACGACTACCTTTTGGCACTCTTTTAAAAAATCTTGACCAAAGGTTGACCGAGCTTTAGCCGTATAGGGTTCCTTTAGTGGTTTGTTGTTTAAATAAACAATTCCTTCACGAAGTTCAAGACTATCTCCAGATAAAGCAATAACTCTTTTTACCCATCCCGATGGTTGGCCGTGCATTTTTTTCGTTATTTCTTTAATCTTTTTATTTTCAATAACAACAATATCGCCTCTCCCAATTTCATAATTAAAATATCTTTTGCCGGCAATCACTAAACCATTTGGATAACGAATCATTCCAGGATAACCAACGATCTGTTTGGCTAATTTTTCAGGATCTTTTCCTTCTCCTTTAGGAAAGGTTGGATACATTGAGCCAGTTCCAGCGATGGGAATGGGCTTTTCTAAATAACCTAATTGATCAACAATGATAATTCCTAAAACAGTGTAACCGACAATCCATATTGGCAGAAAAATTAGAATAACTATTACAAGAACCAATATTTTTTTAATAAAAAGTTTAAAAGTAAAATTTTTTACTAGTCCTTTAATTTTTTTCTCTTTAATTTTTTTTATAATTTCAATTGGGTTAATAACATAAAAGAATAGATAAAGGGGAAAAACTGGGAGAATAAAAAATAATTTAATAAGAAAAACAAAAATATTTTGTTTCTTCTGAGATTTTTTAAGAATTAATTTACTAGCAAAACTAATAATACCCACTAAAAAAGCTAAAGAACCAATTATGATTAACCCAAGGATAAGATAGAAAAAAATCTCCGGAGCTTGATCAAAAATTTCTTCTTTAATACCAACATACTCGATAGTTACTAAAACACCAATAACACAGATTAACCAAGTGAAAAATGAGATTTTAATTATTTTATTTAAGTAGTTTTTATTTTCATTTGTCAATTTTCTTTCATCCATGTTCTTTAAAAAATTATATAAAGTTTAAAAATAAATTGTTATATCAATCATCCCGCTATTTTTACAAAAACTAACTTTTTTTACTAACCTCGCAGGTTTGCAAAAAGGCTTAAAATTAATAAATAGATTGATAAAACAAGCCTTTTACACAATATCATATTTGACGTTTAATGAATGTTTTTTAGGGACGATCCCTGTTTTCTGTTTTTTTAGTCGTCAAAAATCTCAATAAAAAATGTTGCTTTAAATTTTCTATTATATTTTTCTTCTGAGGTGATGGTTTTGGTGAAAGATTGATCAGGCCCGGTTAAAGGGGCATCAAAAGAAAAATTAAGCATTTCTTGGTTATTAAGATAATTATCATACATAAAAACTGTTAATGGGGTACCATGTTCCGCTCCTCCCCCCATATAAGTTTTATTAATGTTGACGATTTCATTTTCAGAGGTGCTGAATTGTTGGAGGTAACCACAACAGCTAACAAAATCAGGATTGGCAGGATCGCGGACTCCTAAATAAAGGCGAAATGTTCCCGGACCAGAAGAATTACCATCTTTTAAAACTTGAACTGTCCGAAGAGTTAGCCGAACTCTTTTTGCTTCTTGGGTGCGAAAACTATAGTCTTGACTTTGATAAAGAAGGCTTCCTGAGGAAGGTGAAGGATAAAGTTTAATCTGAAAATAGTATGTTGTGCCTCCTTCTAATCCGCTGAGACGATGGAAGTGAGAAATGGTTGGTTGACTGATGGGAACGGTAAGACCAGGATTTCTTTGTTCACCGTAATAAATCTTACTGGAGTAAGGGCGATTGGTTTGAAAACTAATATCAACAGAATAGGTTCGAGCACTCGTTGTCAAACCAGAAACAACAATTGTTGATGTTGGCGTGGGCGTTGGAGTTTTAATGATGATTATTGCCCGACTCATTTTAATTGTTGGTGTCGGCGTAGGTGTTGTTGTTAAATTAATATCGCTTACTTCAAATTGGGGAAATGAGTTTGGGGTTAAATCTTGACCACTATTTGCCTCTGTTTCTGTTAGTGTTGGACTAATTGAAGGAGTTGGGATTGTAGTTAATGAAGGTGAAAGAGTGTTAATCGGCTTTGTAGTTGGCAAAAATTTTTACTTCCCTGACCTTTAATGATATTTTTTACTTGATTGTCCAAACCTTTTAAAATATATTAGCACCACCTTTATTTTTACTGGCTTTTTGTGAAAGAAAAAAATATGTCAGCGTGAAAGGGATTAAGAAGACTAAAAAAACGATAACTAATTGTTTTTTAGTCATTAATTAACTGAAAATTACTCAAAAAATAGTTATAGATTTTTTGAGCACTGGTATTATCAGAGTCATTTAAAGAGATGGCTAAGATTTCTCCTTTATGGAAAAAATAATATTCTTCGCTGGCATAAGCTTGGGGCGAGTGGGGAAGAGAGAGATAAACAGCTGGAATTTCTTGGGTAGAAAAAACCACTTTTTTTATTTCCGCATCAGGAAAAGTTGCTTCTAAACGACTTTTTAATCCATCCAAATCACTGATACCAGTATAAAATCTTTTGCCAACGGTGATATCAGGCCAACCTTTAGCAGAAACATCGTCTTGAAAAGAACAATTATCAGCAGTATTACAATTACTGCTCTTACTTCAACTAGGATCATATTTTAATTGATATTTAAAACGGTCATTGCGATAATTTATCCAGTTGGCAAATTCTGAAGTGGTTGGAGCCACTGTTGGGGCGGTGGTTGCTGTTGGTTGATTATTGGAGGTATTAGTTTTCTCCTCACTGGTTGTTTTTTGTTTGGAGGCTTCGGTTGGCGTTGGATTTTTGTTTTCTGAAACAAAAATTTTTTGGCGATTAAAATAAACGGTCGTCATTAGAATACCGCTGAGAAAACAAAAAAAAGAAGGAGAAAATATAATAGATTTTGTTTCACTAAAATTAATTTTATAAAAATAAAGAAAAAAATCAAGTTTTACAGACCTCGCAAATTTACAGAATAAATAAAATTTGTTAAACTGAAATTGAGAAATGATATAAAAAAATTATTAAAAAATAAAAATAGCTTTTTTTGTTATCTCTCAATTTTTTTAATTATTTTCTTCCTTTTATTTTATCTCACCATAAGCTACATTTATTGGTAATGAAGTAAAAAAGCTTTGTCTTGAGGCGAAAAGCAGATATCAAG
>JBBIRE010000080.1:0-4175 GCA_037441985.1 Candidatus Roizmanbacteria bacterium | reverse complement strand
TAGATTCTCTTTTAAATAATCCAAATAATATTTTAGTAGCGGTTTTTGATGATAAAGGAGAGGTGGTTAGTTCAGGGATGGCTGAAATCGGTGAAGTAACTCTTTGTCATAATAATTTATTAACTTTCAAAATGGCAGAGATTACTGAAGCCGCTACTTTGCCCCAATATCGAGGTAACGGTTTTTACCAAAAAGTATCTGATGAAATTTTGC
This sequence comes from Candidatus Roizmanbacteria bacterium, assembly GCA_037441985.1. Classification (GTDB taxonomy): domain Bacteria; phylum Patescibacteriota; class Microgenomatia; order UBA1406; family GWC2-37-13; genus JBBILO01. Next base: position 3,962 of record JBBIRE010000080.1, on the reverse strand, counting down.
GAGTATTGGCAACGATGTCTAATCCACCGAATCTTGTTTTTGGTGAGCTGAATTTAGATTCACCTGGTGTTTTAAAAGTGGCCGCTCGGCAAGGTCGAACTTGCGCTTGGCAGTCGGCTATTAATTTGAGTTTAGATCCTAATCAAGGCCATTGGTTTTTAGAGCAACATGTACCGATAAGTAGTGGTTTGGGTAATGGCCGAAGAGAAGATTATCCTTATAACAATTTAATGCCGGCCTGGTTGACTCAGAGAGAGTTATTACAAAGATATGGAAGGTAAAATTTTATCATTATTAAAAAAAATCGTTTCGATTAATTCAATTTATCCTAGTGAGAATAAATTGATTAATTTTTTGTTTGAATACTTAAAAGAAAACAATATTTTTGTTGAAAAACAAAAAATCGCCGAAAATCGATTTAATCTTCTTGCCACCAAAGGTAGTGGAAAGAAAGCCATTCTTCTTTTGGCTCATGCGGATACGGTCAATCTTACTGGAGATTGGCAAACTAATCCCTTTCAACTGATTCAAAAAGATGATCGATTGTTTGGTTTGGGCGCTTGGGATATGAAAGGAGGCTTGGTTGTTAACTTATTGACTTTTTTAGAAGCAGAGCCGAAAAATTATCAGTTAAAATTGGCCGTCACTGTTGATGAAGAAAATATTTCCCAAGGTGGTTATGTTTTGGCAAATAGTGATTTTATTAAAAATGTCGAGTGCGTTATTTCTACTGAACCAGCATTCAAATATGGCAGAAGAGGGATAATTATTGGTCGCTCAGGGAGAGCAGTTTATCAGATTCATCTGAAACGACCTTCTCTTCATACGGCTTTTTATCATCCAAAAAAAGATTTAAATCTGGTTATGACTGAATTAATCAATCAACTAAGAAAAATTTACCGGGAAAAAAACGGGCAAAAAAGGCTGATTCAAGTAAGAAAAATTGAAACAGAGAATACCGGCATGTCTTTGATTTCTAAAATCAGCCTTGAACTTGAATCGATAATTACTCCTCCTTTGACTCATCAATTAGTTAAAAACAGACTGAATTATTTATTAAAAAAGATTGTCAGAAAATACGATTCAGCAATCAAATTTCAAATCGATTTTTTTCCTCGAAAAACACCGTTTTTGGAGCCTTATTTTATTAAAAAGAACAATTATTATTTAAAACGGCTTAAAAAATCAGTCAAGAAAATTACTGAAAAGCAGCCAATTTTATATTTTCGCTCTTCGGTAGCTGATGATAATATTTTTGGTGTTATGGGAAAAACAGTTTTAGGGATTGGTCCTGAAGGAGGTAATGCTCATAATGCTAATGAGTGGGTGTCTTTAAACTCTTTAGTGAAATTGAAAGAAATATTAGTCGATTTTCTAAAAAGTATCGTTTAGATAGTTTACAAATTTAGATTTAAAAATTTAGATAGAAAGTTTGTTAAATCATTATGGGTTTAATAAAAATAAAAAATTTATTAAATTTGTAAAAATTTAATTGATTTAAAAAATAACTAAATAATTCTTCTATTTTTGGTTCTTGCTCTACAGGTTTTTTCTTTCATATAAAAAATTATGTTTAATCCACGTTAGATGATTTTTGATAATTGTTAATAAATTTTTACAGAATAATTGTAAACACTTTTATTGATAATTTGACATCTTTTTTATTTGAAAAGTGTCTGCGATTTGTTATCACCTTTCTAGATTTGAATTTTTCTCTTGCATATAAAAATTTATTTGTTAAAATTTATTTTAATAAATGAAAAAAGCGGTTTTAAACATCATTATCCTTTCCATCGTCCTTATCCTTATTGGATAAGGCGGGGGGATAGTGATTAAAAACCGCTAAATTTTTTTAAAAATTATCCCCCCTCCGATTCGGAGGGTTTTTTTATAAGTTAAAAAATATTTATGAAGAACAATTTTTTCCCATACGCTTATTTTGAAGATCAATTTGTTTCTTTTAATGAGGCTAAAGTTTCAATCGCTACCAATGCTTTACAATATGGGACAGCTTTTTTTGGCGGAATAAGAGGTTATTATAATCACAAGAATAATGCTCTCTCGATTTTTAGATTAAAAGACCATTACCAAAGATTTTTAAATTCAACAAAAATTTTGGGCGTATCTTTAAAATATAATCAAAAACAATTAGAAGAGATTACCGTTGAGCTAGTAAAGAAAAATAGACCGAAAACCGATGTTTATTTTCGACCTTTTGCCTATGCTTCAAGTTTAAATATTTCTCCTAATTTAGCTAATGATCATCAATTTCAATTTGCTTTATATATGCTTCCTTTAGGTGAGTATTTATCAATTAATAAAGGATTAAAAGTCAAAGTTTCTTCCTATAGAAGAGTGACTGATAATGCTATTCCTTCAAGAGCAAAAATTTCTGGCGCTTATATCAACTCAGCCTTAGCAGCAAAAGAAGCAAGAGATTTGGGTTTTGATGAGGCGATATTTTTAACTGAAGATGGTCATGTCGCTGAAGGATCAGCAGAGAATCTTTTTTTAGTGAAAAACGGTAAGTTGGTCACGCCAGCAGAAAGTGAGGAAATTTTAGAGGGAATTACTCGCCGATCAATTATTCAGATGGCTAAAGATATAGGGATTGAGCTTGAGATAAGAAGAGTTGATCGAACTGAGCTTTATACAGCTGAAGAGATGTTTTTTTGTGGTACTGGAGTTCAAGTGGCTTGGATTGCTGAAGTTGATGGAAGAATTGTTGGTAACGGAAAAAGAGGATCAATAACTGCTAAAATTCAAGACATGTTTTTTAAAGTGGTTAAAGGCGAGGTGAAAAAGTATCAAAACTGGTGTACTTTAGTTAAGGTTTAACAATATGGAAATTTATTTTCAAAAAAAAACAAAAAAAATTTTAAAGACAAAGTTGAAAGACAGATTGATTACTGGAGCTGAACTTTTAATAGAAACATTGATTAAGTTAGGAGTAAAAACAGTTTTTGGTTATCCGGGAGGAGCGATTATGCCAGTTCATGATGTGATTTATCAATATCAAAAAGAAGGAATGATTTTTCATTATCTAACTCGTCATGAACAAGGAGCGGTTCATGCAGCTGAAGGATATGCTCGAGCCACAGGTTTTCCTGGTGTTTGTTTTTCTACCTCCGGACCAGGAGCGACAAATCTAGTAACTGGAATTGCTGATGCGATGATGGATTCTGTTCCTCTTGTTTGCTTTACCGGTCAAGTAGCTACTTCTTTTATTGGAACTGATGCTTTTCAAGAAACCGACGTGATTGGGATTACCGCGCCAATCACTAAATGGAACTATCAAATTACCGATGTGAAAGAAATTCCTTATATTGTTGAAAAAGCTTTTTATTTGGCGGTTAGCGGTAGACCTGGGCCAGTAGTAATTGATATTCCAAAAGACATTCAATTTACAAAAGTTGATGATAGTCAACTAAAAAAATTTAATCCTAAAGAGCTTAAAAGTTATCAACCTGTTTATTACCCTAATTATTATCAGATAAAACAGGCGGCTGATTTGATTAATTCTTCAGAAAAACCTCTTGTTCTTGTTGGTCATGGAGTGGTTATCTCAAAAGCAGAAAAAGAATTAAAAGAATTTGTTGAAAAAGCCTATCTGCCTTTTGCTTGCACTTTACATGGACTTTCGGTTTTGCCCAAATCCCATCCTAATTATGTTGGTTTTTTAGGCATGCATGGAAATTATGCCCCAAATATTTTAACTAATCAAAGTGATCTTTTGATCGCTTTAGGAATGAGATTTGATGATCGAGTGACCGGGAATTTAAAAAAATATGCTCCTTTAGCAAAAGTAATTCACGTTGATATTGATCCAGCCGAGCTTAATAAAAATGTTAAAGCAACGATTCCAATTGTTGCTGATGTTAGAAGAACCTTACAAAAACTTACGCCTTTAGTTAAAAAGAAAAATCGTTCATGTTGGTTGACTGAGTTTAAAAAAAATTTTC
>JBBIRE010000079.1:0-4218 GCA_037441985.1 Candidatus Roizmanbacteria bacterium | reverse complement strand
TTATTATAAAAGTATTTTGAAATTAATATTAGTTATTTATATTTTCTCAATTATTTATTTTGTTATTTTTAAAGACGATCGTCTTATTTTTTTTCAATGATAAAAAAAGATTGTTTTGTTAGAACAGGAATAATTAAATTAAAAACAATCAAACAAATGAACAATTAAGCAGTGAAACAATTTAATAGAGAATATTATTCTCTTGTTTTTTTATTAGTTGTCTTACTGTTTCTAATATTTTTTTTGTTTTGAATTTTTTTATTGGAATTCCAATAATTTTGACTGTATTAATTTTCTTGAGTTTTTTTAATAAAAGCAGATGAAAGAGAAGATCATAATCATGTGGCGATAGGGGAGAGGTTTTAATTTTTTGGAGATCGTCAAGATTTATCATTATTGGTTCTTTAATTCCAATCACGGTGTCGATAATAATTAAGTTTTTTTCATTTTCTGGCGGAAAGTTTTCGTTGGGATCAGCGATTTGAAAGTTTATCTCAGGAAATTTTTCTTTTAAATAAGGAAGTAGAGTTAACGGTAAAGAATCCTTTTTCAAAAGAAGATTACCGAAAACAAAGATTGTTGTTTTTTTATTTTTTATCATTTTGATTATTTTAGCGAATTTTTTTATTTTGATACAGTTTATATCGATTGATTTATTGGATAAATTTAATAAAATTTAAAAAACTTTTTAACACCTTTCTAATAATTTTATTAAGGGATGAATAATGAGTCATATCCTCAAAGGACAATTTTTGTAACTTCTAGTGGCAATTCAAAGCAAGAAATTTATCGTTCTTTAGGATATTCGGTTTCCGATGATAAAGATTTGATCGCCGCAATTAGTGAAGCTGAAAAAAATTATGATAAAGCAATGAATAACAGCATTATTGTTTCACATGATCGAAAAGGTAGTTTTGGTTTCTCTTATCCGGTTAATATTTCGATTGCTAAAGCACTTGGGTTGATAGAAGTATTAAGAAGAAGCCTAAGACAAGATTCTAATATTTACGCGGTTACTGATAGCGTTTGGATGTTGGAGGAAGACGGTTTTCTTAATAAACCATATTCGATCGAGTCGCAAGAACAACTTTTTGAATTGTATTTGAGAAGAAGGGGATCTCCAATCTGGGGTGTTGCTGGCGTGTCTTTTGTTAGATTAGGAGATAATGGACTATTTTTGATTCAACCAAGAGAGATTAACCTAGAATTAGGAGTGATTAATCCAAATTTAAATCCGGAAGTTTTAAGAAGAATTATTAATAATAGCCCTCACATTGCTGGAGGTATGAGTTGGCTAAAAGCGATTGACTATGAAATTATTATTCCGCCAATAGGTAAAAAAATTTCATGGATCATAAGAGATTATTCGGAAATACCCTCAACTTCATTAAATCCCTCTTTTACACGAGAAAAACCGAAACAAACCACTTGGGGAGAATTAAGTTTTGATAAGACAAATCAATTGTCAGTTTTAGGACTTGCGTTCGGTGCCGAGCCTTAATTTTTTAAAATTAGTTTTTTTTAATTATCTTATAAACCGAGATATAATTAATATAATTAAATATATAGAAGAAGGTCAAAAAATAGAAGCGCAAACCAATCTTCCACCCTTTTTAATTCCTAGAGTTTTAGAGAAACGGCGAGGAGATAATGCTCAACAACTTGAATAACAAAATCAAAGAAGAAGGGGCTTAAAAATAAGTCAAGAATCGAGATTATTGGGAGAAGACAAAGGTAACAGGGGATTAAAGTATAATTTTTCAGATATTAATGGAGGTAAATGGCAAATTCTTATCCCAAAGGATCGAGATCTTTACAAGAGATTAGTCCTTCTTTAGAAAAATTGTGTCAAGAATTTGAAGTACGGCAAACTTTTCCTCAACCTAAAACCAAACCAGAAGAAAATCGCCAAAAAACGCAAGATTTTTTAGCCGCTAACTGGGATAGATTGTGGCAAGTTTTTTATTCTCAAAAAGAATTTTCTCAAGAAGGACAAAGAAATCAGCCATTTCATGTTTTCTCTAATGTCAATCTCGGCGAATTAGGAAATGTTGGTTTAATAACCATTGGCTCAGATGGAAAAATTTTTATTTTTGATATTAATCGATCTCTAAATAAAGAACAGGTAGAAAAATACAAACAAGCTTTAATTAGTCTAGCCAAAGTTTTAGGTTTATCTATTAATAGCGATAATATTAGAGTTTTTACCGTGCTTCCTAGTTTTTCTGCTAGTGCGAATACCCTGATAATAACATATATATAAATATTAGAAGAATTTTATTGATTATAAAACTCAATCGCTTTTTGTGTAAAAGAGGCAAGGTTTTTTCGTTGTTTTTCGGTTAAGAAATCACAGAAAAAACCCCAGTGAAAACTTACCCATTCACCAATTTTTATTTCTTTGGCTATTTTCTTTCCCCGATAATCAAATTTAATTTGTTTTGTTATTGGTTGACTTAATTTTAACCGCCCATTTTCTTTAATAAGAGAGTTTGTTTCAACTATTATTTCACTTTGAACTTTGAACTTTGAACTTTGAACTTTTATAATTTTTCCCCATCCAATCCGACACTGATCCATTGTCTCTAAAGTGTGCCAATCATTGGTTTTTCCGGTGCGCTTAAAGATATTAAAAACATGGAAGGCATGATGAGGGAAGAAGGAAAATTTTAAATTTTCAATTTTAAATTTTAAATTAAAAAGATTATTCTTAGTCAGTTTTTTATTGAGAAGCAATTTCTCCCTTGAGAAGGCGGAAAATTCCAGAGGCGTAAGTGGTTTTAATAGTTGATTACCTATCCAATAGGCCTCAACTACAGGATACAAAAAAGGTGATGGAAGATGATTTTTTCGGGCAATTAGTTGTAAATATGGAGACATCGTCTCAAAATCTGAAAGAATTTCATTTACTTCCTCATCAACGATTTCTTCTTCAAGGTGATCAATGAGGCTAGCTGATTTTCTTGGACCACAATAGCCAAAAAAATTAGGGGCTAAGGCATAGCGAGCGCATAAAAGGAGACCTTTTTTCTCATTAATCATTTTGAAAAAAATAATTTTTTCTCATGAATTTTTGGCAAAAAGATAAATTGAAAAAAGATAAAGATTACTGCCAATGAGATTAAAATTGAAGCAGTAATTTCAGATGAGGCAAACCGAACTTTTAAAAAAGCACCAGAAAGAAAATTACCAACGACGGTAGAAAAAGTTAAAATTAAAGTCACCAAAGAGGCAGGGGCATATTTTAAGGCTCTATACCAATAAAAAACATAAAAGAAAAGAATCGTGCCACCAATAAAAATAGTGATTAATTGGTTTTGATTGAGGCTAAAAAGTTGTTTTTGTTGTCCGTTGATGAAAGTGGCTGATAACAAAATAATCGAGCCAATCCCCATCCGAAAAAGGCCAACAATCTCTGATTCAACTTTTTTTAACACTTTTTTAGCAATAACGTTTTCTATCGCCCAAAGCCAAGTTGCCAATAAGACAAGAAATTCTCCTTGACTAAAAGTGAAAGGAATTTTAGTCAATAAGAATTGACTAATAAAAATTAATGAAAAACTAATTAAAAATATTGGGCTAAATTTTTCTTTTAAAAAGATTATTGCTAAAAAAGTCACCCAGATAAAAAGAGTTTTATGAATTAAGTTGGCGGTTTGGGGATTAATCATTGTTAAACCAGTAAAAAAAAGATAGAATGGTAGAGCTCCGCCAATTAATCCGATTGATAAAAGAAGAGCTAATTGATCTCTTTTTAGGGTTCTTAATTGATTAATTTTTTTCGTTAGAATGAAATATAGAAAAAAGATTAAGCCCACATAAAAATTGCGACTCGTGGTTAAGATAAGAGGAGGGATTTTCCCAACTGCAATTTTTGAATAAAAAATGGCGATACCGGAAATTGTCGCCGAGAAAAAAGCTAAAATAACCCCTTTTTTAATTTGCGTTTGAGTTTTCATTTTTTAGCAACGACTAAATTACCATAAACTAAAACCTGATCATTCTTTTTCAATTTGCCGATAGATTTATCATAATAAGCGCTAAGCCCGTTTTCAAGGATAATTTTTTTACCAAGAATTTTTTTGATTTTTAAAGGTTGAAGAAAGCACATAAGAAAATTATAACATCAAGGAGAAACCTTGCATTAAGGAGAAACCTTGCATTAAGGAGAAACCCTGTCACAGGGTTTCTCCTTAACAGAAAAATTACTCCCACTCC
>JBBIRE010000078.1:0-4263 GCA_037441985.1 Candidatus Roizmanbacteria bacterium | reverse complement strand
ATAAAAATCATCCCATCCGCGCCGTTTAATTCCCTTTTACTTTTATAAAACATTAATCCTTTTTGCCAACTGATTGTGTCTTTGGCGACTAATAAGCGATATTTTTTTCCTTCGAGGGTGAAAGAAAATAATATTTTTAGGTTTTTTTAAGAAATTTATTTAAAATAAAAAGAATAACCGATAATATAAAAATTTAGCCTTCATTTAATTAATATTGACACTTAAGCAAGATTTTCTTTATTATATATAAGAAATGGATATTACTCAACCAATGCCAAATTTTAACGAGATTAATGCAGATTTAGAAAGCAAAAAAGAAGTTTTTTTGAATAACTCTAATACCGCTGATAAAAAGAAACGGAAATTTATTTTAATAGGTCTGATTTTAGTATTCGTTACTTTACTAACTACTTTCTTTTTTATATCGAAATTCGATTTAATAAAAAAGGAGGAATTCAAAACACAGTTAAAAACATCTATTATTAGTCCTACAATTCAACTAAAACCAAGAATAGAAAAAATTGTTGTTCCTAAAAAAGAGAGCAACTATCTTTATGTTGATATCAAAAATCAACTGATAAAAATTTTTAAAGAGCAATGAAAAAAATATTTTTTATTTTTATCATTGGAGTTTTCACTTTTTTTGGGTCAAAGACATTAGCTAAGATTTTATCTGAAGATTATTTAAAAGATGTTAAAATGGTAAAATTAGTTAATGGATATTTAATTAACCTTCAAGATCTTACACAGGAACAAATCGATGCTAATCAAAAAGCTTTTTTTTTCTGATATTTTTATTGTTGATCAATTACCTAACCAATCAGACCAAACGGCTATTATTGATGAACAGAAAGATAAGTTAAATGAAAAAAGACTGAGTGATTCAGAAGTCCCAATCGTCGATCAATCCAATTTAGAACAGACACCAGAAATTAATATTTCCCCTCCAGAAATTAATCCCGAATTAATAAATAATCCTAGCTTTCAAAGCACATCCGAAGCAGAAGGAACTGAAGAGGCGGATTTGCAAACTTTAAAAAAAGACAATGAGAAAAAGAAAATTTGTAATTATCCAGATATTATACTCGCTGAGTTTGTTTACGAATATTTTAATGGTGTTGAACGAAATTTTGGATACACGGATGCACCTATTACTCCGGAAAAAAATCTTTTTGTTATTAATAATGAGTTGTATCGACCTGATAGCATTCAGTATATTTACGATGAAAATACCGGGGGCTTAAAGCATGTTATTATTAAAGAGCTTTTGTTAACCGATCCAAATTTACCTAGCGGCCAAAAGCCAACGAAAGGAAAATTAATTCTTACTTTTGATGAGAAACAAAATATTACCGACCTGATTCTTTTTCTTAATGAACAACAATGCGGTTTTAAAAAAATTAATAAAAAAGTTTCTGATGTAGTTATTCTTGAGGTAGATGAAAATTTGAAATAAATATTCATTGACTTTCTCTCCTAATGTTTTTCAAAAAAAGGGATATTAAATTAGGGTCCAGGATACTTTAGGGAGGTTTTTCTCTAAAGTTTTTCAGTAATAATTTGTAAATATTTTTTCGGTTGTTCCATCTAAATTAAGATTCTTTTAGATGATTAATTCTATAACGCTTATATCATCTTAATACTAATCCATCATAGCTTCTCCAACCATCAGTATAGATTGTTATTTTTCAAGTATTTTTCCTTTAATAATAGGCATAAGTTCGTTTTTTTACAATTCCTATTAATTTTGAACAAGCACCTTCCCTTTTTGTTTTAAAAGACCTATAACTGGTATTTTACCTTTAGCTCCTCTTTTTCTTCTTCCTCTTATTCTTTTTGCGCCAAAATATGATTCATCAAAATCTTCAAACCTCGCAGGTTTGAAAAATCGGCTTAAAACATTCCGAGATAAATCAACCTCGTAGGTATGCGAAGACCTCGCAGGTTTGAAAATTGTGCAAATTATTGAGATCGTGTTTAAAGACTGTCTTTTAACAAAGACAGTCTTTTTTGAAATAAAAATTAAAATTGATTGAATTTCTGTTTTCGAAAGTTGGGGATATTTTTTAATTGCATTTCTCTATAAAATCGTCTCATAAATCTAGGACCTTTTTTCATAAATAATTCATTAATACCGAGTTGATTAAAAAAGATTGCGCTAATTATAATGCTAACAATAATAACTAGAAATACAAAAGACGAATTTTTTTTATATGAAAAATCAAATTTTTTCAAGAAAAAAATTCCGCTTATTAACGAAATAAAAGAAAGAATTAATATCCACCAAGGAAAGTTATTTAAAATTAAATTTAGACGGAGGGGGTAATTTGGTCCATAATGGGGTTTTAAGATAAAAATAATTAAGTTAATAATAAAAGCAGTAAAAACAAAAGAACCAATTAAGCCAAAAATTGATAAGATAGATCCTAAGACAAAAAACCATTTTGGTTTCATTTTAATTTCACCGGTTTTAATTTTCCTTAAAACTTCCTTTTTCACCGTTTGTTTTTTCATAAAAAAATTAACTAATATTTTGGCAGATTTTTTTTAACTTTTTTTTCGCTCGATTTAATTTCACTCCGACATTACTGACAGAAATTCTTAAAATATCGCTGATTTCCTCATAAGATTTTTCTTCAAAATAATAGAGAACAACAATTTCTCTGTAATCAAAAGTTAATTGATCAAGACATTTCTTTACCATAATTTTTGTTTCTTCATTTAAAATTTCCTCCGCATCATTTTTATTATCTTTTAAATTAATAAAAAGATTAAAGTTTAGCGGTTTGAAAAAACTTTCTTTTTTTAATAAATTAATGGCTTCATTATGGGCAATGCGGAATATCCAACTAGAAAATTTCATTTTTTTATTGAAACTATTTAAATTAACATATGCTTTAATAAAAGTATTTTGGACGATATCATTAATTTTTTCTTTGTCTTTTGTTAGATATAAAAGATAATTTTTCAATCTTTTTTCATATCGGTCGATAATCACGCCAAACATTTCTTTATCTTTTATCACTAAATCAACAATTTGTTCGTCGCTGAAATTTTTCAAAATACTTTTATTTTTCATTTTCTGCTGCCGGCAGCAATTTGATATTTATTTATTATAACTGTTTCTAAATTGACCACCTCTTCCGTAACCAATACCTTGACCTAAACCTAACTCAGCTCTAATTTTATTTGCTTCATCAATTTTGCCTTGAAGCATCAATTGATGAGCCTGAGCGAATTTGGAAAAATTTGAGGCGTTTATTCTTTGAGTGATTGGTCGATCACCCATTAAATTTTTCCAAGTGTTATAGTCTTTATTGGCAAAAGCTTTCGTCATTGCTTCATGCCTTTCAGGACTATAATTTGGACCTTTGACATTAGGATCTCCTCGATAGGCAAAGGTATTTTGGGCAAAAATAAAACTTCCCAAAACAATTGCTGTTAATCCTAAAATTATCCCTTTTTTCATTTTTTCTCACCTCCTTTCTAATTATTAATACAAATAATCTTCAAAAATCTTACAAAGTGGCGAAGATGGTATATAGAATAATAGTTGAGATTAGTTAAAATCGGTTGCAATCAGTTGAAATTGGTTTGAAAGTATAAAGGTGTAAAAAAGTGTAAAGGTGTAAATGTACAAAAGTTTAAATTTTTGAGGGCTGACTAGTTGACTGGTTAACTGGTTGTCTGGTTGAAATTAGTGAGTTGGTATAAAAGTGGAAAGATTAGAAGGTTGGCTAGTTAGTGAGTTATTAATTTAAAATTGGTTATTGAAAATTTGGTTATTGGTTATTAATCAGTAACTACGTCAATTAGAGATGAGAAATTAATTTAATTGTTTGATGTTTAAAGTTTAATGTTTGATGTAAAATATATCTATGTCTTGGTTATTATTTGCTTTTTTATCAGCTTTATTTGCCGCTTTAACCTCAATTTTAGCAAAGATTGGCGTGAAGGATGTTAATTCAAATTTAGCAACAGCCATTAGGACGGTTGTTATTCTTTTCTTCGCCTGGGGAATAGTTTTGTTTCAAGGGACAGTAAATGAAATTTCAAAAATTTCAAAATTCTCTCTGATATTTCTTATCCTTTCTGGAATTGCCACTGGTCTTTCTTGGCTTTTTTATTTTTATGCTTTAAAAATTGGTGAGGCATCAAAAGTGGTTCCAATCGATAAGTTAAGTTTGGTTTTAACAATTATTTTGGCGGCGATAATTCTAAAAGAAAAAATTACCCCAGCGGTTTTTATCGGCGCTTTAATGA
>JBBIRE010000077.1:0-4387 GCA_037441985.1 Candidatus Roizmanbacteria bacterium | reverse complement strand
TGGAAGAAAAAGTGATGCTTTAAATTTTTACTTAAAAAATAAATATGATTATTGGCCCAAAAAAACTTCTTTCTTTAGTTAAAAAAAATAATCTCGTTGAAAATCTCGACCAAAGAGAATTAACCAACCCAGAAGGCGCCGGTTTTGATTTACGATTGGGTGAGGTTTATCAAATCGAAGGAAAAGCCTATCTTGGTATTATTGAAAGAGAAACACCAAAGATAAAACTAATCGCTAAATACGATCCCAACAAACCATCATCAATTATTATTAAACCGGGTAATTATTATTTGGTCACCACTATTGAGAAAATCAATCTTCCTCTAAATATCTGCGCTACCTTTATTCCAAGAACAACCACTTTTCGATCGGGTCTATTTTTAAGAACCGGCATTGCTCAACCTGGTTATCAAGGAAAGTTAACTTTTGGCATAAAAAATGAAGGACCCATTGAAGTAAAAATTGATTTAGGGGCAAGATTTGTCTTTGCGGTTTTTCACGAAGTCTCAGGCGCCACTTCCTATCGCGGCCAATGGCAAGGTGGAAGAATAACAACAGAAAAGAGAGAAAAACAAGTTTGATAAGTTTAGTTAAAATTAGTTGCAATTAGTTGCAATTAGTTAAAATTGGTTAAAAAGTGTAAATGTGTAAAGGTGTAAACGTATAAAAGTAAAATCAGTTTGTTAGTTGCTGGTTATTTTGTTTTTTTTGTTAATTAAAAATTTAAAATTAAAAATTTGAATTTGTTTAGGATTTAGAATTTAGGATTTAGGAATTAATTGGTTCAATGAGAAATTTTTCTTGTCCCAACGAACCTTTAAGGATTTAACGTTTAATGTTTAACGTTTAAAGTTTAAATCTATGCATCCAGAATATCAATATCTTAATCTAATCAAAGAAATTTTAGAAAAAGGGGTGAAGAAAAAAGACTTGGGGACAGGTGATATTTCCTATTCCCTTTTTGGTCGACAAATTCGTTTTGATTTATCCAAAGATTTTCCTCTTTTAACGACAAAAAAGGTCTATTGGAAAGGGGTTTTGTATGAACTTTATTGGTTTTTATCAGGACAATCAAATATTAAATATTTAGTTGATCACGATGTTCATATTTGGGATGATTATCCTTACAGGATATATAAAATGCGCCATCCAAAATCAAAAATTTCAAAGGAAGAATTTATCGAAAGAATAAAAACCGATGAAAAATTTGCTCAAAAATGGGGTGAACTACCAAAAATTTATGGCGAACTCTGGCGACGCTGGCCAACTCGTTATGGAAAAACGATCGATCAACTTCGATGGGCGATTAATGAAATTAAAAAAGATCCAAACGCTCACAATGCTTTGGTTACTTCTTGGAATCCGGAATATCTTTACACGATGGCTCGCTACAAAGACACTTCTCACTTCCCCATCTGTCATAATCTTTATCAATTAAATGTGAACGACGGACGACTTTCGCTCCAACTTTATCAAAGAAGTGCCGATGTCTTTCTTGGAGTTCCTTTCAATATTGCTTCTTATGCTCTTTTAACTTTAATCATTGCTAAGATTACTGGTTATCGACCAGGAGAGTTTGTCCATACTTTTGGTGATGTCCATCTTTATGAAATGCATATCCAACAAGCAAAAGAACAGATTAAAAGAAAGCCTTATCCTCTTCCAAAAATTCGCTTCACTGCTGAGTTTAAAACCATTGGTGATTTTAAACCAGAATATGTTGAATTAGTTAATTATCAATATCATCCAGCACTAAAAGCCCCTTTAAGCGTTTCCGGTGGTTATATCGGTAAAAAGAAAAATATTCATCAATTTAAATAATATGATCACCATTATTGCCGCCATTGGAAAAAATCGCGAACTTGGAAAAAACAATCAACTGTTGTGGCACATAAAAGCTGATTTGGAGCGATTTAAAAAATTAACTCTTGGCAATGTGGTAATTATGGGAAGAAAGACCTATCAATCTCTTCCTGAAAAATTTCGCCCTCTACCCCAACGAATCAATATCGTTGTTTCTAAACAAAAAGATTTCGTAAATGATCCGATCATCATTGCTCAATCAATTGAAGAAGCGATTAAAAAGGCGAAAGAATTTAAGAAGGAGATTTTTATCGCTGGTGGTGCCTCAATTTATGAACAAACTCTTCCGTTGGCAGACAAACTTTATTTAACTCTTGTTGAAAAGGAATTTCCAGATGCTGATGTTTTTTTTCCTCCTTTTGAAAAACTTTTTCCAAAAAAAATTAAAGAAGAAATCGGCCAAGAAGGAGAACTTACTTTCAGATTTTTAGAATACTCCAAAACCTAAAAAATTTCCTTTAAAAATCTAAACGTTTTATGCCACGATCGTGGATCTAAGTGTTGAGATTTTTTTAAAACCTTTGTCGGTTGTCAACGGTAATCGTTGGTTAATTTGAAAGATTTAAAATTAAATTTTTCATCATTTTCTGCAATAGAATCAAATCATTAATTTTAATTCTTTCTTGAGTTGTATGAGGATCAATAACCCCATCGGTTAAATTAATCACCTTCAATCCTTTTTGAAAAAAAATATTAGCATCACTCACGCCTGATCTTTCTAAAAAATAACTTTTACCAATCAACTTTTCTATGATGTTTTTAACTTCAACAATAAATAGATTGCTTTTTTGGTAAACATACCCCGGACAAAAACCCGAAAAATTTAATTTTGTTTTTAATTTAATTTGGTTACTTTGACATGATTGAGATATCTTTTTTAAATAATTTTTCCAATGATTAAATTTTTCTTTTTTGTAACTTCGAATCTCACCTTTTATTTCTGTTCTTTCAGGAATAGTGTTAATAGCTGTGCCTGAATGAAGAAGCCCTATATTAATAGTGGTCTCTTTTCTATCAAGGTAGCCCAATCTTATTTTCTTTAAAAGTTTTTGGGCAAAGAAAAGACTATTTATTCCTTCTTCAGGAGAAGAAGAATGTGCCGCTTTTCCAACTACCGAAATTGCAAAGTTTTCAATGAATGGGGAGCGCAAAACAATTCCACCCAAAGGAAAAGCGGCATCAAAAACTAGTCCTTTTTTTGCCTTTAGCCAAGAAAAAGGGAAAAATTCAATTCCGCCACCTGTTTCTTCTTTAATAGTAAAAAGCAACTCTAAACTCACGTGATTCTTCTCTTTAACCAATTCCTCGACTGTCTGTAAAATTGCCGCTAATGATGCTTTGTTATCGGCGCCAAGAATTGTATTGCCTAAAGAAGTAATAAAACCGTCTTTAATTTTTGGTTTTATCCCTCGACCTGGCTCAACCGTATCCATATGAGCCGATAATAATAACGGTTTGGTTTTTCCTTTAACAACTACTAATAAGTTTCCCACTCGATCAACTTTGGTCGGCAGGTTTAATTTGTTAAAGAAGGCGATTAAATAATCTTTTAACTCGCCTTCTTTTCCTGAAGGACTATCAATCCTTACTAATTGAAAAAATTTTTCAATTAGGCTTTTTTTCATAAAGCCTGTTTTGGAAGAACTTTTAAATTGGCACCGACTGAATTTGTCTCAAAAACAATATCTGGGGAAACAAATTGTTGACCATCAAATATCTTATGATAAACAAAGACAACTGATGACTTTCCCCAATCTTTAAAAATATTTGGACCATTGTTAATTGTTAGATAACTAAAATTACCAGTTTGTTTCGGCAATAAATTAACCTCAATCCAATTTTTTCGTCTAAATAATTGCAATGAGTCTTCATTGTCAGTAGCAACAACAGCAATTAAAGGTGTATTGATAAGACCAATATTTCTATAATTTTCAATTAAACGCTCAACTAAAAATTTTCCCAATCCCTTTTTTCGTAATTCATGAATAACAAATAAGCTCCCTAATTCAAAACAATAAATTTGGTTATCAATTTGCCAAGGATAAAGTTTGCCCAATCCCACTAAATTTTCGCCTTTGACACAAACCAACTGCTAATTGAAATCGAAATGCTTGGTTTAACTCCTCTGTCGTTAAGGGAAGCATATGAGGATCGACGTTAATTGATGAGACAACTAAATCTGGATTAAAACCATCTAAACCACCGGTAACCAATTTTAATCCATATATTGTTAATAAATTTAAATTATCTAATGTTTCTGACATAATGGTTAAAAGAAACTAATAAATAAAAAAGGGGTATAAAAAGAGTCACCTCAAGCGAGAGGAAAACAATAGGAATATATCAATAATATTTTTTATTATCATCATAGTAAATTAATTATACCATATTTTTTCCTAAATATTAAACATATGTATAGGTCACCTACATTTGAGACTCTCGAGGTAAAATTTTTAACAGATAGTTAAGAGGTGAAATATTGCCTAGACTTTTATGAACACGTTTTGTCTCCTCTGATTCTAAG
>JBBIRE010000076.1:0-4405 GCA_037441985.1 Candidatus Roizmanbacteria bacterium | reverse complement strand
AATTTTGAATTTTAAATTGTAGTTTTGACTTTTAAGTTTTGATTTTTTAATTTTTAATTAATGTTGTTTCTGTCCAACGATTTGACCCTTATTGACATCCTTTTTTATTCCATAAACCACGATTATTTTCTCTTGCTTCTTTTTGAGATTCTAAAAACAGATCGGCGTATTTCACATCCGGTGGATAGGTTAAAATTGTCGCATAGCCTTCTCTAACTAAAAACTCATTGACAAATATATCATCAACGTAAACATATCGCAACAGTCGTCCATATTTATCGGTTTCAGAAACATCCTTCTCTAATCTTACTTTTTTTCCTAAAACCAATTCTTCATTTTTCTTTTTCGCCTCAAGCCCATAACATTCTGGTTTTCCTTTTTTGAGGTTTAATTCCGGTGCATCAATGCCAATATAACGAACTGTTTTACCGTTTTCTAAAACAATCGTATCGCCGTCAATCACCCGGATAACTTTTACTAATTCCTCTTTGACATTTTCATTAATAACTGATGTTGGTGTTAAGATTGATATTGGAGTAAGTGTAGGTTTTGATTGTAAAGATAAATTGATCGCTTCTTTCTTTTCTATAAAAATTTTATTAATCTCTCTTAAAAACAAAAAAAGCCATATAATTAAAAAAAGAAAAAGAAGATAAAAAAAATATTTTTTGTTCATTAATTTTATTTTAGCGAAAATAAATAAAAAAATTTAAATCAGTGTTTGTCTTTTTATATCAATAAAAAATAAATTTCCGATGTCTTCTTTTAAGCCACAATCGTAGTTCAAAAAGAGATATTTTAAAGCTGAAACAAATTTTTAACTAGTGTTGATATTAAAAAATCTCAATTAAAAATAAGGTATTCATAGTGCCTTAATTTTTCTATTTTTTGTTTATAAGTTTTAAACGGGAAAAATTTGGATAAAAGATTCTTAAATTCATCATTGTGTTTAGGGACAACTAAATGACACATTTCATGAATCACAATCAACCTAATCAATGATAAAGGTAAAAAACTAATTTTTTTATTAAAAATCACCACTCCATCAGAGAAACATTTTCCCCAATTATTTTTAAAAGACTTAAAGATAATTTTTTTCGGCGCTTTCCTAAGAATTTTGCCATAATAGCTAACTAAATTGAAAACTGCTTGCTGATAATCTTTTCTCTCTTTTAACTGAATCTTTTTGCTCTCTTCTTTTATTTTATTTATTAATTGATTTTTTTCTTCAATCCATTTTGCTTTTTGTTTTAAAATTTCTTTTATCGATTTTTGATCAGCGCATTTCTTTGGCACAATAAGTTTAATTTTAAAATTTTGAAACTCAAGCCTTGGATTTTTAACTTTTCTTTTTAAAACAACTATCTTTTTCATTTTTGTTGATAATTAACAATAAACTCAAAAATTTCCCGGTGAAGTTCATCAAATTCTTGATAATTGAGATTAAATTCTGGTTTTAAAATCGCTAAATAATCTCTAATTTTTGAAGCGACTAAATTTTTCAAAGCTTTGTTTTTTTGCCAGTTTGGAAATAAGTGATCTTTGATTTGAGAATAAATCTCTTGGGTAACCTCTATCAATCTCCTTTTTTCAACTTTTTTATCTCTATTAATTTTATTTTCTAAATTGATATAAATTGAATATTGAAGGTCGTTAAAATTAATCTTTTTTTGTTCGTTTGCTTTAGTAAAGATATAACCTTCCAATTTTTCAATTTCAGAAAATAATTGTTGATATTCAATCCCCCTCTCTCTCCAAAGCTGTACCAGATTTTTAATTTTTTTAGCGATTGATCGATAAATTGGATTTCTATCTTCTAAAAGAGCGACCAACGAATAAAGCCCAGTCATCTTAGCAACAATTTTCTCGTTCTTTGTCAGTGGTAAGCGATCAATTTTTTTAAAAATATTAACATCAACTTTAATCGGTGCAATGAAGTCTTTAAAATTACCAATATCGATTGATTCGCGGATTAAATTCAATGTCTTTTGAAAATATTTCTCAATCTTCAACTCAAAATTAGGATCAAGTATGATAATTACTTTTTTTATTCTTTCATAAAGAAAAGTCAACCAACGATAAAATTGATTAATCTCAATCCTTCTTTGATCATCAAGATATTCATATAATTCTCTTAACTCTCGATAAAGTTCTTTAAATTTTTTTTCTTTTTCCTCATCTCTAATAATCTCAAGCGCCAAAGAAAAACTCTCATTATCAAAGCGGCCGATTAAAGAAGAAAACATCACCTCAAACTCTTTTTTGATCTCGTTGAATTTTTTGAATAATTGTCCTTTTTCAACGATTCCTTTTTTGACAATTGTCTGTTTTTCTTCATTACTATAAAATTTAAGCGCCTTGTTTAGATTTTCAAAAAGACCAATATAATCAACAACGATTCCAATCGGTTTACCTCTCATCGGTCGATTGACTCTGGCAACTGTCTGAAGCAATCGGTGTTTTTTTAATGGTTTATCCAAATAAATCACTCCCAGTTTTGGCTCATCAAAACCGGTGATTAACATATCTGTAACAATTAGAAGATGGGGTTCATCTTCTGTTTTAAATTTATTAATGATTTCCTTGATTATTTCATCGATATTTTTCTTTCCCCATCTTTCAGTTAATTCTTTTTGATAAGAAACGATTTCCCGATGATCATTTTTAGAAAAAGTCATCACAACCTCTGAATAAGAAGATGGAAAATACTGATCTAAAATTTTTTTATACCGAACACAGGCAAGCCGACTGGCAGTGACAATCAGTCCTTTAAGCTTCCCTTGATAATTATTTGAAAAATCATCAAAGACATCTTGAGCGATTTTTTCAATTCTCTTTGGATTTTCTAAAAAAACAGTGATTTCATTGATTTTTCTTCGAAGACTGGCATTAAGTCTTTTTTTATCAACCTCTTCTTCAAGATCATCTTCATCGATTTTTTCTAAAAACCACTCTAAATCTTCTCTTATTAGTTGAACATCCTTTTCTTTTTTTTGTTGATAAACAATTGGGACAACAAATCCATCTTTTTCTGCTTCGTCAATAAAATAACGATCTAAGTACCGTTCTTCATCAAAAGGATAACCAAATTTAAGATAGGTGTTTCTTTCATTTTCAGCGATTGGTGTTCCGGTAAAACCAAAATAAAAAGCATTTTTAAGAGCTAATTTCATTTTTGAAGAAAGTAAACCGTAGTTGCTGCGGTGGACCTCATCGATGAAACAGACAACGTTTTTTCGGAAAGAAATACTATTTTTCTTTTGACTGATTATCTCCACCAATTTTGAATCTTCTAAATTAAATTTGTGAATTAAGGTGAGAAATACCCCTCTTTTTCCCGCAAATTGATCATATTCTAAAATTTCCTCTAATTTGGCGATTGTGTCTATCTTTTCAAAAACAAAATTAAGATCAATCTTCCCTAATTCTTCCTCAAACTGCCTCTCTAAATCTTGCCGATCGACAATAAAGAAAATTGTTGGTTTTTGAAGCATTGGGTGATGAAAAAGTTTATGAGCGGCAAAAATCATTGTCAGCGTCTTTCCTGACCCCTGCCAATGCCAAATCAGTCCTTTATTTTTTTTCGTTTTTCCCTCTAAATTATCAATCACTCTTTGATAGATTTTATTGGCGGCTCGATACTGCATATATCGGCCAATAATCTTTGTCTTTTCTCCTTTAATTTCTTTGATGAAAAGAAAGTTTCTGACAAGATCAAGTAAAACCGGCGGAGAAAGAAATTCGAAAATTGCCTCCTCTTGATTGGCGTTTTCTTTATGCCACTCCATCTGATAAACCTCATCTCCCCAAGGGACAATGGGAAAATAACGAATTATCTCAGCCCAACCAATACCAATCTGAACAAATTTATATAGTGAGGGCGCGCTTTCTTCGTATCTTTTAATCTGCTTAAAACAAGAAAGATAATCAGCTTTACTTGAGTAAGGATTTTTAAACTCGATATTTACAAGAGGAATCCCATTGACAAAAAGAAGGAGATCTAATCTGATTTGATCACGCTCATAAAAAACAAACTGATTGGTAGCAAGAAAGTCGTTTTTTGAGATATCGTCATAATCAAAAAGTTTGATAGTACGAGTCAACTTTTCTTTTTCGGTTTTTATTGTCACTCCATATTTTAAAAAGTAAAGCATTTCTCGATGACCATTTTGATCGGTGGTTGTGTTTAAAAGAACTCGAATCACTTGGTTTATATCATCTTCGGTTAAATCAATGTGATGATTGATTTTTTGAATTTTCTCTTTAAGAATAGTGATAATAATCGTTTCTTCATCTCCTTGACGTGGGAGTTTATCAGCCGAAAGATATTGCCAGCCAAGATTAATCAGTCCATCAATTGTTGGTTTTTCTATTAAATTTTTTTCTAGTTGGAACATATGTTTTT
>JBBIRE010000075.1:0-4453 GCA_037441985.1 Candidatus Roizmanbacteria bacterium | reverse complement strand
GATAAGATCTATAAAGATATCAGTGAATTTCAAGAAGACATCTTTAACTATATGATATACTACCATCATTTAAGACACCATCAAGCAATAGGTAAAAAACCAGTAGTTGATTTACTTAAAAAAGTGTTAACGAAATAGTTGACATGCACAATCCGACCGAAGCCTGAACTTTGTCGGGACGAAGTGCAGGAATCTTAAAGATTCCTCAACCTCACTCCCTTTGGTCGCTTCGCTCGGAATAACACGAAACAACTCCAACACTTAGTTTGGGATGGCATTAATAAATACCATACCAACGCCACTTTGACACTTTTACAAACCGCCCTTTTTTGAATAATCTCATTGTCAAGTACCCCATTTTTCAAGAACACTTTCTGAGATTTTTTGTTTGAATTGATACAGCGACATTTTGAGTTTTAATTGGATTCTTTTACTATTATAGTAATTTAAATATTGATAAATATTTTCGCCAAGCTCTCCTAAAGTATCAAATCTTGAGAAAGAGCCAATTCGCACTTAAATCTACTAAAAAAAGATTCACTCCAGCTATTTTGCCAAGGACTATCTGGATCAGAAACTGATATTTTAACTTTTAAGTTTTCAAGAAAATCTGTACAGTTTTTAGATAAGTATTCCCGTCCTCTGTCGCAGTGGAATATCTTAGAGGGACAATTTTTGTATTAATGATTGCCTCTTTTAATGTTTTTAAAACCATGTTTGAATCGTGCTTATCAGACAGCTTAAATCCAACAATCTCTTTTGAGATAATATCTTCAATTATCACTAAATAAAAGAATTTATCCTGATATTTTATGTAGGTTAAATCACTGCTTCAAATATCCTCCAATATCGTTAGCTTTCAAATCCCTGTTTTTCAGTAAATTTGTGTATTTAATATATGAGGTTGGATCAGATTTTGTTGTAAACTTTTTCAGATACCAAAGTCAGAGGGTGGTTTAAGGTTGTATTTATGCATGATTTAAAGTATCTTTTTCTTGTTTGTCTTAAGCTGTAGAGCTAACCTTCGGTAGCCATAACTTGGATTTATTTTCAAATACTTTCTCAATAGCTGTCTTTACAAAAATATCTTTAATATCTTTTTTACTTTGATAGTAGATGTTTTTATGGTTAATATTCATACATTCGGCGATTAATTTTTTGTTATTAAACTGATTAACGATTCTTATTTTTTTTCCTCGCTCAAGCTCTAAAGTAATTAATCCAATTATTCGTTTTAATTCCTCATTTTCCCTTTTTAGCCGGTTATATTCTAAAACCGAATCTCTTTTCTTGCTTGATTTGAAAGCCAGGTATAAATTGTTTTTGTTAAGACAGCATAAATTTGAGAGGCTTGAAAAACAGTCGTCCCATTTTTAATTTTTTCTAAGACCTCAAGTTTTGTTTCAGCAGGTATTCGTTTAAACATATTCTGATATTTTAACTAATAATTTTCTAAGAATATAATCTTAGTATAGGGGGTACAGCCCTCAACGGTATTTCTACACTATTTCAATTATATTTCTATTGTATTTCAATGTCTTTCTTTATTCATTATTCATTGTTATTTATTCATTAATTTAGAAATTAATGTAAAACGAAAAAGCGGGTAGACTAAGATCGAATTATTAGTTATCAATTTTTTGAATCAAAATTTTACGAATCCTATCCAATTCCTCGATTCGGAAACAATTTCCTAAGCTTCAAATTTTCTCCTGGTCATCTGGTCATAAAATATCTTTAATAATCCAATAGAAAAGTTACCATTGTCTTATCATTGGTCGCTAAATCATCAAAATCAAACATAATGATACCATATATAATAGAAAAAGGACGAAATTTGTTTAAAAGCTTTTTTCTATTTTATTAATTCTTCCAATTAATTTTTTTATCATCGAAATTGTATGTTGAGGAAAATTAGCAATTCGAATATGATTTTCTTTATATTGACCATAACCTCTACCAATAATAAAACCTTCTTTTTCAAGTTTTTTAACAATAAAATCAGTTCGATTGCCTACATCAATAACAATTGTTGTTTTTGACCGGTAACCAAATTCTTTTATAAAAGGTTTTCCTATTAAAGAAGAAGAAAAATAATTGTAAAGTAAATTTGATTTTACATCGATCTCTTTTCTTATTTGTTCAACTTTTTTTTTAATAATTTCTTTGGTAATTTTTGCTAACAAATAAATTCCCAAAACATTTGGTGTTTCCGGAGTCTGAAAATTTCTTGCCTTTGAGAACAAACTTTTAAAATCATGAAAACCACCACTTGTTTTTTCGCTGTATTTTTTATTCACGACAATAACACTTAAACCAGCTGGCAAACCTAACCCTTTTTGAACAGAAAAAAATAAAATATCAACAAAATTAAAATCTATTTTTGGATAAGGGAAGGAGGAAACAATATCTAACGCTAAAGGAATATCGTAATATTTTTTTTTAATTTGATAAATTTCATCTAGTGGCACCATCATCCCTATTGAAGTTTCATTATGAGTAAGACATAATAATTCGGGCTTTTTTGTTATTTTCGCATTTAAAATTGAATTTGATTGAGTAAACTCAAAATAATCAGATTCTTTTCCAAGACGTTTTGCCATTAAATACCATTTTTTTGAAAAATCGCCATTAACGAAATGAAAGCTTTTTTTCTTCACCATTGATAAAATCGTAACCTCCATTGCTTCAATAGAGGAAGACAAAAAAGCTATTTCATGAGTTTTGGGAAGATTTAAAATTTTTCTGAGATTAAAAATAGCTTCCTTAAAAATCTTTGTAAAAATTTTCCCTCTGTGAGAAATTGAAGCAATATCGCTTTCAATAGCTTTTTTAATAAAAAAAGAAACTTTGGGAGCTAATTGAGTCGGTCCAGGAGTAAAAAAGATTTTTTTTCTCATAATTAATATAAAATCCTGCATTTAATTGTATGATCGACTCGTTTTAATTCTTCGAACATTTTTTTATTGCATCTTTTATTAATATCTATAATGACATAACCTATCAACTCATTTGTTTTTAAGTATTGATATTCAATATTGGCTTGATATCGGGTTAAAATACCGTTTATTGATGCCAAAATTCCAGGAATGTTTTTGTGAACATGTAAAAGACGATGAGTATTTTTTTTCATCTCACTTGTTTTAATCTGTGGAAAATTAACTGAAAGATCGGTTGAACCAGTGTTAATAAATTCAATAATTCTTTTAGTAACAAATTGACTAATGTTTTTTTGTGATTCAATTGTTGACCCACCAATGTGAGGAGTAAGAATTACATTCGGCATCTGACAAAGAGGTGAAAAAAATTTTTCTTCTTTGCTTTTTGGTTCGTTGGGAAAAACATCAATTGCCGCGGCTTTTATCTTACCGCTTTTTATCGCTTCATATAAAGCGTTAATATCAACAACAAAACCGCGACTGGCATTAAGAAAAATTACGCCATCTTTCATCTGAGAAAATTCTTTTTTGCTTATCAAATTTTTATTTTCTGATCGTCCATCAACATGAAGAGTAATCACATCAGCCGTTTTTAGTAACTCTTTCATTGTTTTACATTTTTTCGCATTACCTAAAGATAAAACATCTGAAGTATTATAAAAATAAACTTCCATACCCAAAGCTTCAGCAAGAATTCCTACTTGAGAGCCAATTTTTCCATAACCAATAATTCCCAATTTTTTTCCTCTAATCTCATGGGCGTCTTTTGAAGATTTATCCCAAATGCCTCGATGAAGCAGATTGCTTTTTTGAAAAATATTCCGAAAAAGAATAATAATTTCGCCAATAATCAATTCAGCAACACTCCTTGTGTTGGAAAAAGGGGCATTAAAAACTACGATTCCTTTTTTTGCTGCTTCTGTCAAATCTATCTGATCAACTCCCACGCAATAAGCGCCAATTGTCAAAAGTTTTTTTGCTTTTTCTAAAACAAAAGGGTTGATTTTTGTTTGCGAACGAATTCCAAGGATATGAACTTCTTTTAATTTTTCTAACAATATCCCCTCAGAAAGACTTCTGTCATAATATTCCACCTCATATCCTTCTTTTTGAAATAACTCGACGGCATTTTTATCTATATTTTCTAAGAGAAGCGCCTTAATTTTATTTTTTGGGTATGAGTAGCGACGGAAAATATCATCAAACGAATTGACAACTTTATCAGCGAACCTGACGACACTTTCTCTTCGAACATTTTCTGTAAAAGCAACAAATTCGTCAGCTAATCCTTCTTTTCTGATTTGATAGTCGGTCATACCATCACCAATAACAATCAATTTAACATCCTTAGATTTTAATCGCGCAATAACTTTTGGTTTACCGCCATCGGAAGATAAAGGATTATTCTTGTCAAAGCCGAGATAATTGCCTTTTTTGTCAAAAATGAACTCGTTGGCAAAAATATGATCTTCTCTGATATTAATTTTTTTTAGCACTGGAACAATATAATCTTT
>JBBIRE010000074.1:0-4509 GCA_037441985.1 Candidatus Roizmanbacteria bacterium | reverse complement strand
GAAAGCTTGCAGTGATTATCTATCATATTTTAAAAGAAAAAAGAGAGTATATTAAAAGTTTATCACAATAAGTCCTAAATAGGTCGTCCCGTTATTATACCTGAGGTCCTGATTAAATATCGGGAGCTTCGTTTGATCTAAATGGGTAAGACCTGAAAAGGCAGTTGATGGCGTTTGAATTCGACATCATGCAGGAACAATTCATCTTAAATTAAGATGAACTGGCCGCGAATAGGTGCCTAAATGTAGGTTTACCCAGAATAAGGGGTGTATAATATACGGTATAGAGAAACATTTTCATAGGTGGTATAATATTTTTTATGACATTTAAACCAATTGAGTCAAATCACGATTTTATTCAGATGGAACATCGATGGTTAAAGTATTGGTATGAAGAGGGAATCGTTGATAAGTATCGAAAAAAGAATAATAAAAGTAAAAAATATTTTTCTTTCCTCGATGGTCCGATAACTGCCAATAATCCAATGGGTGTTCATCATGCTTGGGGAAGAACCTACAAAGATTTATGGCAAAAGTTTTACAATCTCCTTGGATATCAAGAAAGATTTCATCAAGGTTTTGATTGTCAAGGATTATGGGTAGAAGTGGAAGTAGAAAAAGAGCTAGGATTAAAATCGAAAAAAGAAATTGAGAATTTGGTGCCTGGTGATAAAAAAGCTTCTATTGCTAAATTCGTTGATCTTTGCAAAAAACGAGTCTATCACTTTTCTAAAATTCAAACAGAACAGTCAAAAAGATTAGGTTATTTTTCAGACTGGGAACATTCTTATTATACGATGAGCGAAGAAAATAATTATACAATCTGGCATTTTTTAAAAAAATGTTATGAAAATGGTTGGATTTACAAAGGACAAGAGTCAGTCCCTTGGTGCCCTCGTTGTCAGACAGCGATCTCTGAACACGAAATCTTAACCGAAGATTATGCGGTTGTTACCCACCAAGCGGTTTATTTTAGATTAAAGCTTATTGACAAACCTTTTTCTTTTAAAAAACCCCAATACTTTTTGGTTTGGACGACGACTCCTTGGACGATTCCGGCTAATATTGCCTTGGCGGTAGAAAAAACATATGATTATGTTTTGATCGATTACAAAGATGAATTGTATTGGTTATTGAAAGAAGCAGTTGATAGAGTTTTTAGAAAAGGCGAATATCAAATAATTAAAGAAGTAAAAGGCAAGAAATTAGCCGGTTTAAAATATGAAGGACCCTTTGATAAAATCCCTGCAGTAAAAAAAGTAGCAAGCGAATCTAAAAATTTCCATATCGTTTTTTTAACTGATGATAAGATTTTACCAATAAACAAAGAAGAAGGTACCGGTATCGTGCATACCGCAGTTTCTGCAGGAACAGAGGATTATAAGATGGGAAAAAAGATTGGCTTACCAATGATTCCGGTAATTGATGATGAAGCGAACTATTTATTAACAATGGGATTTTTAGCAGGCAAAAATGCCAAAAAACACCCTGAGATTATTTTGGATTATTTAGAAAAAAATGGTTTTGCTCTTAAGATCGAAGATTATACCCATCGATATCCTCGATGTTGGCGATGCAAAACAGAACTAGTGTGGAAAGTAGCGGATGAATGGTATATCGCGATGGATAAACCATCGCAAATACGAACTACTAAGGACAAAATTCGAAACAATTCAAAAATAAAAAATTCAGAAAATAAAACCTTAAGAGCGATGATGATTGAGGTGGCGAAGAAGATTCGTTGGATTCCTGAATTTGGTTTGGATCGAGAACTTGACTGGTTAAAGAATATGCATGATTGGTTGATTTCAAAAAAGAATCGTTATTGGGGTTTAGCCTTGCCAATCTATGAATGCCAAAAGTGTGGATTTTTTGAAGTTATTGGCTCAAAAGAAGAGCTTAAGGAAAAGGCTGTTGAAGGTTGGGAAAAATTTGACGGTCATACGCCTCACAAACCGTATATCGACGAAGTTAAAATTCGTTGCCAAAAATGCGATTCTTTAGTTTCAAGAATTGATGATGTGGGGAATCCCTGGCTTGACGCCGGTATTGTTCCTTTTTCAACGATTAAAAAAGACAATCAGGGAGAACCATTGTATTGGATTGATAAAGATGAATGGCGAAATTGGTTTCCAGCCGATTTTATTACCGAGTCTTTCCCAGGGCAGTTTAAAAACTGGTTTTACGCATTAATCGCGATGTCAACTGTTTTGGAGAACGTTAATCCTTTTAAAACAGTTTTAGGATTTGGAACACTTTTAGGAGAAGATGGTCGACCGATGCATAAAAGTTGGGGGAACGCTATTGAGTTTAATGAAGGAGCTGATAAAATTGGCGTTGACGTCATGCGTTGGATGTATGCCAGACAAAATCCAGCCGACAATATGCTTTTTGGTTATAAAAAAGCCGATGAGGTAAGAAGATTGTTTTATTTAATTCTTTGGAATAGTTATCGGTATTTTATCGACTATGTTAATTTAGATAAACCTGAAATTGATTTTTTTGAATTAGAGAAAGATCTGAAAAAAATTTTTGTGAAGTTAAATTATTTAGATCAATGGATAATTTTAAGGCTCATTTCGGTAATAAAAAAAGTGAAAATATCCCTTCTTCGATACGATGTCCGAGCCGCCACTCAAGAAATAGAAAAATTTATTGATGATTTGTCAACTTGGTATATTCGTCTATCTCGGAATCGAGTCTGGGTTAATTCTCAAGACGAAATGGATAAAAAAAACTTTTATTTTACTCTATGGTTTATTTTAAAGAATTTATCAATTGTTATTTCTCCAATTCTTCCATTTATCAGCGAAGAAATTTATACCAATTTAACTAATGAGAAATCGGTTTTTATTTCTTCTTGGCCAGAATATTTAGAAAAATTAGAGATAGAAAACCGAATTTTAGAAAACGATATGAGCTTCCTTCGTCAAATAATTGAGGTTGGGAGAGCAAAAAGAAAAGAAATAAAGATTAAAACCCGTCAACCTTTAGCATCGATTAAAATCAATTTGCCAGAAGGCAATTTTTTTCAGGGTAAAAATTTTCAAACTTTTGCCAATGAGATAATTAAAAAAGAATTAAACATCAAAAAAGTTTTTTTTATTAAAACAAATAAAGACTTAATACAAGTGGAATTTGATACTCAGCTGAACCCCGAATTAATTTATGAAGGAAGATTAAGAGAATTAATAAGAAGGATTCAACAAAGACGAAAAGAAGAAAGAATTAAGATAGACCAAGAGATTGATTTAGTCGTTCCCAAAGAATTCGAGAAAGATATGCTTTACATTAAAAAAAAAGTTTTGGCAAAAACCATCACTTTAGGTGAAGAATTAATAATAAATGAATGACTATTATCTTATCTCTACTTTTATCCCTATTCGGATTTTTTAATCTTTTGGGCATTAACCCTGAATTGGCAAAAAATCAATTTATATATATTTTTTTAAGCCTTATTGTCTTTTTTTTTCTAAAAAAGATTAATAAAAAAATTTTTTTTGACAACAGTCATTTTTTTTATTGGTTTTTTATCTTGACTCTTTTGATCACTTATATTATTGGTTTAGAAGTAAAAGGGTCAAGGCGTTGGTTAAGTTTTTATTTTTTTAATTTTCAACCGTCAGAAATTTTGAAGATTTTTTATATTCTTTATCTTTCAACCTTATTGACTCAATTAGAAGAAGAAACAATAAACTATTATGTTAACTTTTTAAAAACGTTGATGGTCTTTTTTATCCCATTTTTGATCATTTTTCGTCAACCGGACTTAGGCAATAGTTTAGCTTATTTATTTATTTTTATTATTCTGATCTTATTTTCATCCTTTCCTAAAAAAGATCTTTTAAAAATTCTTTTGGTTATTTTAATTTTTGTTCCTTTATTTTGGCAATTATTAAGGCCTTATCAAAAAGCGAGAATAACTAGTTTTTTTAATCCTCATTTAGATTATCAAGGAACCGCTTATAATATGATTCAATCAAAAATTACCATTGGTTCAGGAATGTTTTTTGGTCGGGGATTGGGATATGGAACTCAATCAAAGCTTTCATTTTTGCCAGAGAATACGACTGATTTTGCTTTCGCTTCGATGGTAGAGCAGTTTGGTTTTTTTGCTGGTTTTTTAACCCTTATTATTTATTTATTTATTTTTTATTTTTTGTTTAGGAAAATTATTTTTTTGATTGATAAGAAAGATTTTTTAAGTCGTCAGCAGTTTTATTACTTAATTGGCTTCAGCGCTTATCTATTTTTTCAAATTTTTGTCAATATTGGTATGAATTTAGGTCTGTTGCCAGTCGTTGGTGTCGCTCTTCCGCTTATTTCAGCCGGCGGCTCTTCAATTCTAACTTTTTTTCTTGGATTGATGTTAGTAGAGTGATTTTATCTGAAAAAGTTACGAAACATATGAGACTCTTTAGGGATAAAAAATTAGATTAATGAAGGGATCAATTGGAGTCTCAACCACATATCAGGATATATTCTTTGGTACCCCTTTATATAAAAAAA
>JBBIRE010000073.1:0-4540 GCA_037441985.1 Candidatus Roizmanbacteria bacterium | reverse complement strand
AAAAATTAAACAAAAGAAAAATTTTACTCTTGGGATTGCTGATGAATATTTTGAAGGTGTTAATAAAGAAGTATCCGAAGCTGTTAATCGAATGATAAAAGTTTTTAGAAAGTTAGGCCATAAAATTAAAAAAATTAAATTAATATCTCCAAAATATGCCATTTCTGTTTATACCATTATTCAAAGAGCCGAGGTTTCATCTAATCTTTCAAGATACGATGGAATACGCTACGGCAATAATCGAGATTTATTTGGCTCAGAGGCAAAAAGGAGAATTATGCTTGGGACATTTACTCTTTCATATGGCTATTATGATGCCTATTATAAAAAGGCCGTTAAAGTTAGACAGTTAATTATTAATGATTTTAAAAAAGTATTTAAAGAAGTCGATTTGATTATTGCTCCTACGACTCCAATCACGGCGTTAAAATTAGGAGAGTTCGAAAAATATCCTTTTTTTGGTGAAATAATGGATGTTCTTAATGAGCCGGCGGCCATTGCTGGCTTACCAGCCATTAACTTGCCTGTAGGAATTGATAGTCAAAATCTTCCAATTGGCGCTCAAATTATCGGTCCTTGGCTAAAAGAAATTGATATTTTAAATCTTGGATATCTTTTTGAGAGAGAAACACAATTTTTTAATATTATTAATCAAGGGTTAAAAAAATGGCTGTAACAGATGTTTTTAAAAAATATCAACCAATAATTGGCTTAGAAATTCATGTTGAGTTAAAGACTAATTCAAAGATGTTTTGTCAGTGCTCAGCTGACTATTTTCATAAAGAATCAAATACTAATATTTGTCCAGTGTGTTTAGGATTACCTGGCGCTTTACCAGTTCCAAATAAAAAAGCGATTGAATGGACAATTTTGATAGGTAAGGCATTAAACTGTGAGATTAATCTAGTGTCAAAATTTGATCGGAAGCATTACTTTTATCCCGATTTGCCCAAGGGTTATCAGATATCTCAATACGATCAACCTTTTTGTCAAAATGGTTTTTTAGAAATTTACCCTGAGAAAGCTGAGAATTTAGAAACGGCTTTAAAAGAAAAAAAGAGATTTCGCATCCGTAGAGTTCATCTTGAAGAAGATACAGGAAAATTGATTCATCAAGGGCATGAAACCTTGATTGATTTTAATCGATCTGGCGTTCCCCTTGTTGAAATTGTGACAGAGCCTGATTTTACATCATCAATGGAGGTAAAAAGATTTCTTGAAGAACTTCAGATAATTTTACGTTGCCTTAATGTTTCTGATTGTGATATGGAAAAAGGAACAATGAGACTGGAACCGAATATTTCTATTAAAGAAATTCCAAATTCCAAGCACCAAATTCCAAATAGATTGCCTTCGTATAAAGTAGAAGTGAAAAACATTAATTCTTTCAGATTTGTTAAACAAGCGATTGATTATGAGGTTGAAAGGCAGATTGAAATATTAGAAAAAGGAGAGAATCCAAGACAAGAAACTCGAGGATTTGATGAAAAAAAAGGGATTACTTACTCTCAAAGACTGAAAGAAGAAGCTCAAGATTATCGTTATTTTCCTGATCCTGATATCCCACCAATTATTTTTGCAAAAGAGGATATTGATTTAATTAAAGTTCCTGAATTACCTTTTAAAAATTTGATCAATCTTGTTAAAAATTTTAATATCAGATATAACGATGCTTTCATTTTAACGAGAGAGTTCAATTTATTAAATTATTTTCTTAATTTAATCAGAGAGATAAAAATAAGAAGAATTAAGGAACTAATCGCAATGAAAGATTTCTATCAAAGAATCGCCAATTTAATCATTAATAAAAAAATTAACATCGACCCGAATTTTAATCAAATTATCGATAAGATAAAAGATGCCTTTATTGTTTCTCCTATTGATGAAGAGTTGTTAGATAAAGTGATTAAAAAGGTAATTAGTAATAATTCAAAAGCAGTATCTGATTATCATTCCGGAAAAGAAAATGCCCTTATGTTTTTAACCGGCCAGGTGATGAAAGAGATGAAAGGCAAAGTAAAAGCCAATCAAGTCATTGAAAAGTTAAAGACAATTTTATCTAATAAATAAAAAATATGTCCTTTGTTCATCTTCATGTTCATTCTGAGTATTCTTTACTTGATGGGATGTGTCGTTTGGATCAATTGTTTGAAAAGGCAAAACAATTTAATATGCCGGCTGTTGCTTTAACTGACCATGGGGCGCTGTATGGTGCTTTTAAATTTTATTTGAAAAGCTTAAAATATGAAGTGAAGCCGATCATTGGGGTTGAGGCTTACAAGGCTAAAAATTCCCGTTTTGATAAACAGTCTGGTATCGATCGTGATCAATATCATTTAGTCCTTATCGCAAAAAACTATCAAGGGTATCGAAATCTTTTAAAAATAATCAGCAAGGCTCATTTGGAGGGATATTATTATAAACCGAGAATTGATTTTGATCTTTTGGAAAAATACCATGAAGGATTAATTGTTTTATCAGGTTGTCTTCAAGGGGAAATCGCTCAAGCAATTCTTAATAATCAAGAAACAGAGGCGGAAAGTCTTTTGAAAAAATATCTCGAAATCTTCGGGCATAATTTTTACTTAGAACTTCAAAGGCATCAGAAATTGAAGGAAGAAGAAAAAGTAAATTTAGGAATCATCTCTTTATCAAAGAAATACGGAGTTCCTTTTGTGGCAACAAATGATGTTCATTATTTAAATAAAGAAGATGCTTATGCCCATGAAGTTCTTCTTTGTATTCAAACTCAGCGTGTTATTTTTGAAAAAAATCGCCCTTTATCAATGATTGATATTCCTGAATTTTATTTTAAATCACCGGAAGAGATGAAAGGTCTTTATCTTGATATCCCTCAGGCGATCGATAATACTTTAAAAATTGCCGATGAGTGTCAAGTTAAAATTCCATTTGGCCAATGGATTTTACCAAAATTTCCGACGCCTAATAATTTTTTAGAAATTGATTATTTAAAATATCTAATCAATCAAAATAAATCAAAAATAGAAAATTATTCCATCGATCAAGTTGATAAACGAATTAAATATGAAACAGAAATTATTGTTAAAAAAGGGTACGCGGCTTATTTTCTAATCGTTTCTGATATTGTTAACTGGGCAAAAAAAAATGGAATTGCTGTTGGACCTGGAAGGGGTTCAGCGGCTGGTTCTTTGGTTGCTTATTTATTGGGGATTACTGAGATTAATCCTTTAGATTACAATTTACCATTTGAGCGTTTTCTAAACCCTGAAAGACCGACTCCGCCAGATATCGATATCGATTTTTCCGATGTTCGTCGGGATGAAGTTCTTAAGTATGTGGTTAATAAATATGGGGAAGAAAAAGTGGCTCAGATTATAACCTTTGGAACAATGGAATCGAGATTAGCAGTAAGAGATGTCGCCAGAGCATTGGGTTTAACATATTCTCAAGGAGATCGGATTGCCAAGATGATTCCTCCACCAAAGCAGGGTTTTCCAATGACGATCGCCCAGGCATTAGAAGAGTCCTCTACCCTAAAATTTGCTTATAATAGCGAACCGGAGACAAAAAAAGTTATTGATATTGCTCGTCAGGTTGAGGGCTTGCCTCGTCATGCTTCAGTTCATGCAGCCGGAGTGGTGATAGGATCTTCTGATTTAACCGATTATGTTCCCCTTCAGCGAGAAACAAAAGAAGGAAGAATTATCACTCAATATGATATGTATTGTTTGGATTTAAACGCTGTTTCTGACGGGAAAGCGATTGGTCTTTTAAAAATGGATTTTTTGGGTCTAAGAAACTTGACCATTCTTGAAAACGCCTTTAAATATATTAAGGCTTTGAAAGGGATAGAAATGAGTGTTAATAAAATTCCTCTTAGTGATAAAAAAACATTTGATTTAATTTCTCAAGGAAAAACCTATGGAGTTTTTCAATTAGAGTCAGGCGGAATGCAAAAGTTGGGAAAAGAGTTAAAGCCGGAAAAATTGAGTGATATCGCAGCAATGGTTGCCCTTTATCGACCAGGTCCGATGGAACTAATACCTTTATTCATCGAAGGTAAAAAAAATCCAAAAAAAATTACCTATTTTCATCCGTCTTTAAAACCAATTTTAGCCGAAACTTATGGAGTATTAGTATATCAAGAGCAAGTGATGGAGATTGCTCACCAAATTGCTGGTTATACGATGAGTGAAGCCGATAATTTAAGAATGGCAATGGGAAAAAAGAAAAAGGAATTGATGAAAAAGGAAAAAGAAAAATTTATTAAAAAATCAGTTGAAAAAGGTTTAAAAAAAAGTATTGCTGAAAAAATTTTTAACTTTATTGAAAAATTCGCCTCCTATGGTTTTAATAAACCACATTCCGCTTCATATGGACTAATCGCTTACTGGACTGCTTATGTTAAGGCAAATTATCCGGTTGAGTATATGACATCTTTACTTTCGGCTGAGCTTCTAGGAGTTGCCGGTCCGCAAAGAGAGTTAAAAATGACTCAAGCATTAGAGGAATGTCGTCAATTAGGGATTAAAGTTTTGGGACCGGATATTAATAAAAG
>JBBIRE010000072.1:0-4623 GCA_037441985.1 Candidatus Roizmanbacteria bacterium | reverse complement strand
CATTTATAGAATGTTTTTCTTGATATCTTAAATGATTTACAAACAACAGAAACACTTTTAATTTGATAATAAAACTCAATCATCGCTAGTCTTGTTTGAGCGGTTGATGAGATATCTATCATAGAATGTTTTTTGACAAACTTAATAAACCAATATGGGAGATTATACGTTAAAGAATATGTTCTTGCATTACTTAATTTTCCTGAGCTCATATTTATTGATATATTCTGATACAGAAGTGTTATCTATGTTTCTCAACTTGTGCAATCAGTTATAATTAATTTGTTATGTTTAAATTTTTTAATAGTAATTATTGGCAATTAAAAACCGATATTGGTCAGCATTTAACAATTGATAATCAGGTTATCTCTGATTTGGTTAACGCGGGAGAAATTAGCAAAAATGATTTAGTGATTGAAATTGGGGTTGGGACAGGGATTAGCACTGAAGGGTTGTGTCAAAAAGCGAAAAAAGTGATTGCTTATTAAAATCTTCGGTAATATTTTTTATCACATTATGGATCAAACCTTTTTCAAATGATTGATGAATTAAAAAGATTGATTATTGATTGAGATTACGTTTTAAAAAAAGCACTTTCTCCCATAAAAAAGTAATCCAATATTTTGATGAAAGCGGATAGTCCATCGTTTCTAAATAACTAATCTTTTCTCCGCTAAAGCCGGTTTTAAATAAAGTCAGTCCTTGCCATGATTTTGGGGCTCTTTTTGAATCCTCATCATAAATTCCCCAAAAGTTGTAATAGCAACAACCACGTTTTTTGGCTTCTTTAATTGCTTCCCATTGAAGTAAGTAAGTGGCTGGAACTTTGGTATGAATTGAAGCCCCCTGATGGTAAAAGGCGGTTGAGGGGGTAAAAATAATCAGGGCAGAGGCTAAATAATCGCTCAATGCCGTGTTTCTTACTCCGGCGGGCGTGCTTGTCCCGACAAGTCGGGATTGTGCACCTCCCAAGTCGTTTGAAACAGGCATCTTCGCTTTATTGTTTACTTTAGCAAATAAAAATATTGCCCTACCGGTTTTATCAAAGGCTTCAAATTCTTTTCTAATAAACTCTTTTGAAAAAGGGACAAATTTTTCTCGTTTGGCGGTTTCCTGATAAATTTGGTAAAAATCTTCAACTGCTTGCTTATCAGTTTGTTTTTCAATAATAACGTTTTCTTTTTGGGCTTTTCTGATAAGATAACGAGTGGTTTTTCTCATTTGAGATAGAAGTTGTTCTTCTGATAAGTTGAGCGGTAATTGCCAGATGGTTTCGGCGTGCATATAGATTGGGGCAATACGAAAACCTAAACTTTGAAAAATTTTTTTGTTTTCTTCACTTTTTATCAAAAGAGGAGCAATTCTGATAAAGGAGAAATTTTCTTTTTTTGCTTGTTCTTTGAGCGTCTTAATAAGAAGATTGAGAATATTTTTTATTCGTTGGTGATTGTTGATAACTTCTTTATTAAAAATTGGTCCATGAGGGATAAAAAAGAACTGACCACGTTTGGCAGAAATTTTAATGACTAAAGCAATCGCTAAGAGATTGTTTCCTTCATAAACCCCTAAACGCCAAATTAATTGATCTAGACTTTTTTGAAACTCTCCCCATTCCCATGAATGTAAAAAGGATGGTGAGCCGTTTTGATTAAAGAAATCATCCCAGATTGATTGATTTTTAATTTCCTTGATTAACATAAGTTTATAGAAATTGGGATTCCCGCTGGAGTTTATTCCGACTTTGTCGGGACGGGGATGAGCAATCTCATCGTCTGTCATTCCCGATCTAATCAGGAACTTTTACTGGTAACGTGCGCTTCCCGCTTGCGTGGGAATAACAGGAAATAGCCTGAATGACAATGTGGTTAAATGCTATTTCCATTTAAACGGGAATCTCGTTTACTCCTAACTCGAATCGAGATTCTCTTTTAATATCTTAACAATTTTTTTGGCGTCAGCAAGATCAATATTCGTGGGTAAATTAACAATTGAGTGACAAACTTTTTCAGCGGTTGGACAAGAGCCTTTTTGATATCCGGTAACATTTAAAGGAAAATCCTTAGGGGCGACTACTTGTTCATACCAGCGACCAAGATAAATATCTTTTTTTTTCATTATTTCAATAAATTTTTTAGGATTTTTGACAAAATAAGGAAAACGAATAAGAACATCATTTGTTTTTGGAAAGGAAAGTTCCTTTTGATAAAAATGAGTAGTTTCAAGCCTTTTTCGATTAGTTTTCTCACTTTTCTTAATTTGATTAAGAAGAAGATAAGCTAAGGCATTGGGGTACTGATAATGGAGAGATTGATCTAGCTGGCCATTTTTTTCCTTTTGAGTGATTTCTAAAGGAAAAAGAAAGGAATTTCGATATAAGAAGTGAATTAATTTACCCAGTCCGAATATATTATAGGTATTTTTTGCTAAGAAAACTATAGGCTTATAAATTAGGAGTTTTATTAAATGGCTATAGGTTATTTGAGAAACTTCTTTTTGGCCTGTTTTTAGATTTTTATTAACTTTTTTGTTAAAACTAACAACTGCTCCTCCAAAAACTGATGAAAGACTTTTTGATCGACCAAAAGATAAAAGAAGAAAATAATTAAAATTTTTTTTCTGAATTTTTTCCTTAATTGACGTTGGTATTTGATAATTGAAAAAACCATGAGCGAGGTCTTCAATAACGGCTAAATTATATTTTAATGCCAGTTTTATGATTTTTTCTTGATTTGACGGTCTAAAACCAAATGTATGTTGAATTAGCAAACATGAAGTCTTTTTGCTAATATGAGATTTTAGATTGTCGTAATCAATTGAAAAGGTATTTTTTTCGATGTCAACAAAGACTGGTTTTAGTCCTAACGCCAAAATTGGTAAGACAACTGCTTCACAAGTAAAGGCAGGAATGATTACTTCACTTCCTTTTTTGAGATTTAATGATTTGAGAAGATGATAAAGAGCAAAACGGCCGGTGAGAAAAAAATGGATTTTAGCGTGAGGTGTTTTTAAATACTCTAGGATATATTTTTTAGCGGTTAAAATCTCATTTTTCCCGTACCAACGCCACGGTTGACACAAAATTTTTATCGATGCCAAGGCATCATCCAAATTTTCGTTTGGCGCTAAGTCGCATGAGATCATAAGATCGTCTAATTCCAACGTGTAGGTCCCTTCGGGACTTTTAACTTCTAACGCTTAACATTTTAAAGTATAACGTATAACGTGGAACGTATAACATAAAACAAAAACATTAAACATTAAACATTAAACGTTAAACTTTAAACGTTAAATATTAAGTTTCACAAAGGGAAATTCTTTGGGCATAAAATCCCGAAGGTGTCCAGTTAAAACTTATAATTTCTAAGAGATTCCCGCTTTCGCGGGAATGACAAGCATAGCCGCGGGAATGACAAGTATAGCGTGTGTCATTTTCGACTTGACCGACCCGGAATCTCAACTTTTTTATTAAAATATTGATTAAAAATTTATTATTAGTCATTGATTATTAACTGATTTTTCACTGAAATCGGTTTTTGCAAGATATCAAACTGATAATTTAATTTCCCCATTTTAATCTTAAAATCACAACCAAAAGAAACGACCAAGCGATCAGCCGGGAGATAACCCAATTCTCCTTCTCTTTTTGTCAGTCCTTTTTTTCTTCGCCATTCAATTGAGGGATCAAGAGGAAGCCAGGTGCCGTCAGGTAAAAGAATTTCTGGCCAGGCGTGGATAGTGAGAGAGTGGAACGTAGAACGTAAAACGTAGAACGTACTTAAAAATTTTTTTAGCAGATTTTCTTTAACAAGAAATCCGACCACTAATCGAGAGGGAATATTTAAGGAGTGGCATAAAGAGATAAAAAAGGTGGAAAAGCCGCCACAGTCGGTTTTTTTTTCTTTTAATGCTTGATGATATGAATAAAGTCCTTCGATTGGATTAGCGTAAGTGAGATAGTTAAGAGTATAAGAATAAATTTTTTTAATAATCTGATAAAGATTGGTTTCTTTAACGACAATTTTTTTCGCCATTTGTTTTATTTGTTTGTCATCACCGTTGATAAAGCGATTGGGTTGGGTGTAAAAAATCAATTGATTTTTTGGCAGTTTTTGATAATCATTAAGTGAAAATTTTTTAATCAGTTTCCTCTCGATTTTTATTTCCTTTAATTGAGTTTTGAAATGAATATTAACTTTTAAGACGTCGTTAAAGATAAATATCTCATTCCCCCATTCGTCAAGAATTTGAAGGTTCGGTCCTGGAGCAATTTGAAGATTTTTTATTTGATGATAGTGATTAGATTTTGGCAATGAAAATATTATCCCCTCTCCCCTATTTTTGGGAGAAATTGATAAGCAAAAATTCATGATAAAGAAATTTTAGCAGATTTTAACACTCTTAGACACGCCTTTTGCAGACCTGCGAGGTTGGATTAAAGGAGTTTTATTGTTCGAGTCGACCTTCATATTCTATTGATTTTTTTATTTTTTATATTAAATTAAGTAAAGATTTAAAATTTAGAAGTCTCTCAACAAGAATAGATATCTTCTCTATATTATTTTTTAATGATATATAAATCTAAACTCTCAAATTATAAAATAAAAAAAATTATTAATTGTTTTT
>JBBIRE010000071.1:0-4639 GCA_037441985.1 Candidatus Roizmanbacteria bacterium | reverse complement strand
TTTTTAAACTGCCGTCATAGATAATTTTTCCTTGATTAATGATGATTAGTCTTTTGGCTAATCGTTTAACATCTTCTAAATAATGGCTAGTTAAGATGATCGTTTTGTTAAACTCTTTTTGATAGGTTTTTAAGAAATTTCTTATTGCTTCTTGGGAAAAAATATCAAGACCGATGGTTGGTTCGTCTAAAAAAACGATTTTTGGATTATGAAGAAAAGCAGTAATTAATTCCATTTTCATTCGCTCACCTAAAGAAAGAGATTTTACCGGCTTATTAATCAATTTTGAACAGTTTAAGAGAGAGGTTAAATCAGAGAGATTTTTTTTAAAACGAGAGTCATCAATCTCATAAATTTCTTTATTGAGAAGAAAACTGTCAATCGCCGGCAAATCCCAAATTAGTTGATTGCGTTGGCCCATAACAAAACTGATTTGTTTTAAGAACTTTGTTTTTTTATCAAAAGGAAAAAAACCCAAAACATTAATTTCACCACTGCTTGGATAGAGAATACCCGAAAGAATCTTCATCGTTGTTGTTTTGCCCGCACCATTTGGTCCGATAAAACCAACAAATTCATTTTCTTCGATTAAAAAGGTTATTCGATCCAAAGCTAAAATTTCTTTATACTTTCTAAAAAATATGTCTTTAATGAGATTGTTTTGCCGATAATAAACCTGATAAATTTTTGTTAAGTTTTTGACTTTAATCATTTTAATTGCCACCAACTTGATATTTTTTTAAAGCGAAACACCAAAACTTTAACGACAGGAATAATGATATTAATGATATCAAAAAAGCGATAGTTATGTTTTGGATGGAAAGTAAACCAAAAAGTGCCTTTGGCGGAAAAGCAAACATAATTCCAACAGGAATGATAAAGGTTAAAAAATCCCGCAGACTTTTGCGGTAAATATCAAAAGGAAAACGACCAAAAGAAGTCAAATCACGATAGATCATAATCGCATGATCAACTGTTGTAAACAAAATACCCATTGTTAAGACTAAAATATGAAAAGCGGTAGCAATTAAAAAAGCATTAATAAGAAGAAGAAAAAAAACAATGACGGAGAAAAAATTAATGGGCGGCAATTGAACAAGAAA
Organism: Candidatus Roizmanbacteria bacterium; assembly: GCA_037441985.1. Classification (GTDB taxonomy): domain Bacteria; phylum Patescibacteriota; class Microgenomatia; order UBA1406; family GWC2-37-13; genus JBBILO01. Next base: position 3,536 of record JBBIRE010000071.1, on the reverse strand, counting down.
ATATAAAAAGAAAAGAGATAAAGGAATAAGGATGACAAGATCAAGAAAATCAAAACCCCCAAAAAGTAAGCGAATAAGTGGGGAATATGGTTTTAGAAGAATAAAATCGAACTCACCAGAAACAACTAATGGTCGAAAACGATAGACTTCTCGAAAAACCATTTGGGTTACAGTATCAATAAGATTAAAGGTTAAAAAAATAATTATTGCTTGATCAAAATTATAACCATTCAGCAGCCGATTTTTTGAAAAAATCAAAAAGATTAAAAAAAAGAAAAAGAAAAAACGAAGCATTTTTCCAAAAAGAAAAAAGACAACGCCGGTGCGATGATCAAGGGTTGAGCGAAAAGAATATCTTGAAAATAAGAAAAATATTTTTAAACTGTGATAAATTCTTTTCATCTTCCCCAAAAAGAAAAATTTTTATTACCTAACTGCCAAACCTTTTTTGCTATTAAATAACTTAAAAAACACCAGAAAAAAGATGACAAGATGATAAAAAAAGGAAATTTTTCGCCCAAAAAGATTTTTGTTGGTAGGTAGTAAAGATAAGGAAAAGGAGTAAGAAGTAAAAGAGAATAAATTGTTTTTGGCAAGAGATGAAGTGGGAAATAAGCACCAGAGAGAAAAGAAACCAAGATAAAAAAAATAAACCTCGGTCCCCAGGTTTCTCTTGACCAAAAACCGATAAAAGAAAGAAGGAGATTAATAAAAAAAGAAATCATAATTCCATTAATAAGAAGAATTGTTCCCGGAACAATTTGTTGAGGAGGGATTAATTTAATTTGAAAAATTTGCAAAGCGATAAAAGCCTCAAAAAGAGCAAAAGAAAGATTAATCATCTTATCGGCTAAGTCTTTAAAAAAATAGAAACGAAAAAAAGAGATCGGCTTTAGAAGAAGATTAATGATGGTACCAGAGTTGATTTCAGCAGCAATGTCAGTTGTTCTTGTTCCCAAAACCAAATAAGAGATGGTAATGGCATAAATGAGATAAGAGAAAAAAGCTTGTTTTTCTAAAGAAGAAGGAGTGCTGTTTAATCCGGCCTCCCAGAGAAATAAAATAATTAAAAGATTTAAAAAAGTTCGAAGCCGCCAAAGGAGAAAATTTAATCGATAAACAAAATATTCTTTTAAGGTTGTTTTAAAGATAATTTTTATTTTTTTCATCAATAAAAATTATACAAGAGATTTTTATCAGATGAGTCCTACGCCAAAATTTTATATCATAAAAAAATAAATTAAATAAAGAATGAATTGGAGATTGAATTTTTTGATAAAGGGCATATAATATAATATGGGATTAATTTAAGATAATTTTCAAATACCGCTCTTAGACAAAGAGCGGTTTTTTTATTATTTTTAAACAATTTTTAAACAGAATAAATTTTTTTCTTTTTTATAGTTTATGGAAAGAAGGGTTGGACAAGAGAAGTCTCGGGTCGAAATTTTATTATCCTTATTTGATCAACGACTGTTTCAATTCCGTGCAATTGGCATCGAGGATCCAACTATCTCTTCTGGAGCGGCCGTTTTTCTTTATCAATTAGCTGGCAAACATCAAGAAAACCTAAGATTACCAACTGATTTAGACTTATTGGTTTCAGCCCAAGATTGGCATAAAGCGGTTGAGGCTCAACAAGATTTAGGTTTAATTTTAAATAATGAATCAAGAAGAACTAAATGGGGTTTTGTTTATCATAATCCAATTTTAGAAGGAAGTGGTTTTCTGCCGACTGATGTTATGTTTTGTCTTAATACAGAGTTTCCTCACAATGTGCCTTTCTTTGGTAATGAGATATATACTTTTCCTGATCCAAGAAGAAATAATTTGGTAAGGGCTGTAGAGATTAATGGTAGGACATATACTGTCGCTTCACCGACGTTAATTATGTTTTATAAAATTATTCAAATGAGAGAAGGAGAAAGCGATAATGGAAGTGTAAAGCAGGATGGAAAAGATATGGAAAGATTACATCGGTGGGGTTTATTCAATAACGAAGATCTTAACAGAGAGTTAAATATTCTTACTTATGGAGATGATCAGTTAAGACGACAAATTATTGAGCGACTAAATGAGCTTCTTGGCAGTAATTACTCTTATTTAGAATTAGAAAGACCACTGTTGCCTTTAGACTCTTTAATAGGATTTTTCCAAGGATTAACTAACACGCTTAATGAAGCTTTAGGTGAAAGACGATGGTGTTTTTCTAATGGGACGGCCTTATTTTTTTATAGTTTATTGCCCCATGAAGCTGGTAAGATGAGATGGCCAACTGATATCGACATTTTTTTTCTCGATGAAGATAGATTATTAAAACCAGAAGTACTATTTTTTTACACCGGTTTCGGTAGAGTTAAAAAAATCGAGGATTCTATTAAAGTCCATGGAATAGACTATCAAGCACCACAGCTTCGTGGTCGGTTATTACTTCCTAATGGTCAAGGAATAAAAGTTGATGTGATAGCACGATCGATTATGAAAAAAGGGGAGAGGAGAAAAAAAGTGACGGCGGCCGAAGTTGAGCAAAGTTTAACTGTAGTTGAGATGAACGGAACGACCATTCCATTGATGGGGCTTTCTTTGATAAAGGATATTAAAAAATTTGAGCACAGGCCATTGCCGAAACAAGATGAAGAAGATTTAAGATTAATAGAATTATTAGCTCAAAAAATGTAAAATATAATTCGAGATGATTTTTCAATCAGTCAAATTTCAGAAAGCGGTTCGTTTAGCTTCTTCTTATTATCAAGATAAAAAAGATGGTTCATCATTTCTAATCCTTGATCATTGTTTTCGAGTCGCTTTTAACTTGAATCATTGGCTTTCTAATTCAAGCTTATCAAAAGATGAAAAAGAAGATATTGTTATTGCTGGACTATTTCATGATCTTTTAGAAGATACCGCGGTTAAGGAAAAAGAGATACTTTTTTTTGGGAAAAGAGTTTTGGATTATACTCGCCAGATGACGATCTCTTTTGACCAAGGGATTAAAAAAGGTGTTAAACCGCTTTACTCAATCGCAGAGGAGGTTTTTCTGATAAAACTAGCCGATATTGAAGACAATGTCAGTAAATCATTTTTTGTCGTGAGAAACAATAAGATTATTTGGTATCAAGACTTCTTTTTACCTTTGTTAAGAGAATATAAAAAATTAATTCGATATAGGGTACCAAAATTAAAAAATCAGCGGTTAAAAAGAATAATTACCAATCACTCACAAGTGGTTATTGACAAAATTAATCATTTAGAAAACTATTTCAAGCTTTTTACTCGTTATTTTTAGTATTTTATAAGTATGCGCAAGTTGAGAAACATAGATAACACTTCTGTATCAGAATATATCAATAGATATGAGCTCAGGAAAATTAAGTAATGCAAGAACATATTCTTTAACATATAATCTCCCATATTGGTTTTACAAGTTGGTAAAAAAGCATCCTATGGGAGAAATATCGCCTATTGCCCAACTGCGGTTATCTACTTGAGTTTTATTATCAAATTAAAAGTGTTTCTGTTGTTTGTAAATCATTTAA
>JBBIRE010000070.1:0-4672 GCA_037441985.1 Candidatus Roizmanbacteria bacterium | reverse complement strand
GGTTAAATGGAATGGTTGAACGCTTTAATCAAAGAATTAAACAAAACGTTATTCGCCGTTATCTGTTTGATGATATCAAAGAACTAAAAACAAAATTAATTCCATATGTTAATTGCTGTTAATTTTGAGTTAAAATTACAACAGTTAAATAGAAAATCACCTGTTTAAATATTTAAGGAAACACTTTAGCAACAGTTAATAAAATGTTTACAATGTATCGTTAGTTGACAGTTAATTATTAAAATATTTTTATTAATTATTAAAATTTTGATTAAAAATTGGTTATTGGTTATTGATTATTGGTTATTGGTTATTTTTATTAATACTGCGTTTGCTTCGCTCACTGGATTTCTCCCCGCTCAGAGACTTCGTCTTGAGCGGGTCGAAATGACACCAACATTGTTAATTAACAAGATAGCCAGTTACCAGCCAATCAGTTAATTTATTAGAATTTTTAATGAAAATATAAATCTACCCATTGCTGCCAATTCGGTTTAGGAGTAGGAGTGATAATTGTTGGGGTTGGCGTTGGATAAGAAAGAATGACCACCGTTTCGTCTTTTTTTCCTAGGTTTAATTTTTCTCGCGCTTTTTTTTCGATCTCAGCCGGATCACTTTTTCGAAGAAGATCGGTTTTTAGCTCGATATTTCTTTTTTTTAGTTTTTCATACTCATTTTTAAAATTGAGATAAAATTTATATTTCTCTCGGAAAGAAGAAAGACTTTTTATGACGCTATTAATAAGAATGAAGATAACAGAGATTAAAATGATTTTTTTTATCATTTTTATTTTTGACCAATATAATTTGCTAACCAGTCTGAAATAGGTTCAAGATTAAAATACCTCCAGTCGCTGTTGTTTCCGATTTGAAATAAAGTAACACCGATAACATAACTATCTTTTTTTATTTCTTGATCAAACCATCTAAGCCACGATTGATATCTTTCAATGCTATTTGATATCAAATAACCAGCATATGGGTCTCCATTTTCAGCGACTCCTCCTTCAGAAAGAATAACAGGCATCGATAAAAGATCAGGAGCGGATTGTGCGAAAAAGGAATAATACTGACGATATCGAAGAGAAAGATTGATTTCTTCATTAACATCAGTTGAGTAATGAAAAGTATAGCTATGATAACAAAGAGCTGCCCCCATATTTTTCATTTCTCTTAACTCATTAATAATATAAGATAAATCATTTCCCGTAGTATTTCCTACAGGAATGCTACCAACACAGGTTTTAATTCCGGCATTTTTATTTAAAGTAGTTAATCTCAGCCAAAAACGACCATTCCAGCGCATTTTTTCCTCACCCCACCATTCCGGCGTGTTTTCAAACTCATTAGGCATCTGCAAATAATCAAATAAATGCGAATCTGGACCTAGTATATTAAGATTGGGAGCAATGGCCTGATTAAAAAAATTTTCAGCAGAAGATTCAGGATTGTCAACAAGATTATATTTTATTCCCGATGTTCCAGGATAAAAACGAACAACGGTTACTCCACCAGGACAATTATTTTTATAATTTTTTATTGCCTGAATCATTTTATCATTACCTTGGGGGTCGATCACCTTGACGATTCTGGGACAACTTTTTATAATTTTGTCAGCACCAGCAGTAACCGTGTTGATTATAAAAATACTTAATTTACTTGATGAAATCTTTTTGGTAAAAATTTGAGTGGGTGATGGAGTGGGGGTAAAAGTTAGAGTTGGGGGGGAAAAAGTTAAGGTTGGTGGAAAATATTTTTTTAGTGTTGGTGTAGGGATTTTTTCTATTGTGGGGTTAACGTGGGTTGTTGGGGAAAGTTTCTTAGTAGGAGAAAGAGACGGATGATAAGAAGGTGATAATGTAGGAGAAAAGATAAGCCTTTCGTTTATCACCCTTTGTTTTAATGGAGTTGGCGTAACGTTTTTATCGACCCGCGATAAAAAAAACTTTTGATAAAAAGAAAAAATACCCGATAAAGGAAATGGTTTTTTTAGATAAATATGGTGATAAATCAAAGATGAAGTCCAGAAAGAGAGAATAAGAGATAAGATTAATCTATTATATCTTTGAAACATAATATATACATTTAGTCATTGAGAAACTCTTGAAGGATTTTAATAATTCTTTGACTATCAGCTTTGCCGCGAAGCTTTTTCATCACAACCCCAATAATCGCCTTTTTATTTTTTTGATAAAGTTCTTGATTTTCTTTAATAATTTTATTTATTTCTTTTTCGAGATCATCATCTGAAAGCTCTGGAGGTAAAAATAGAGAAAGAATCTCTTTTTGTTTTTTTGAGGCTTGAGCGAGATCTTCTCTTTGTCCTTTTTCAAAGATACCGATCGATTCATCTAACTCTTTAATAATTTTTTGAATAAGATTAACAAGGTCATCATCAGTTACTTCTTGATTCGTTTTTGCTTTTTTATCGATTTCAAAATTTTTGATTCTTGCCATTAAGAAACGCAGGGTTTCAACAGTCTCTTTTTCAGCTTGTTTCATCGCTTCAATCAATTTTTTTTGAATCTTCTCCTTGATAGACATAGTTAAATTGATTATAATATTTTTTCTATGAAAAAGGGAGAAAAAAAAGACATTTTTTTAAAACTTCTTCTTCAATTAAAAGAGATTCTCGAGAAAGCTCCTTCTTTAGAGCAAATGAAAGAAGATGTTAAGGAGATGGGACTTTATATGCGTTCCGTTGAGGGGGATCCGATGGTGATTAAGAAAATAAGAGAAGATAAAATAATTGAAGTATTATGGAAGTTAGGAAAGATTGATATGTTGTTAGAGAAAAATTTTCATCTCTTAGATAAAAAACAACAACAGTTTATTTTTAACTCCTTTGAAAATATAAAAGAAAAATTAATTGCCGAGCTTAATCCGTATTTTACCGGTGAGATTAAAGGTGACGTTTCTTCCTACTTGTTACTTGAGGTTACGAGAAGAAGAAATACCAACAAAGACATTAATTAATTTTATGAAAAAATTTCCTCTAATTTTAGATTTGGAGACAAAGTATACCTTTCGCGATTTTCTTCAACCAGAAAAATTAGGGGTAACCGTGGTGGCGGTTTTTGATTATCGACAAGATCAAAGTTTTGTTTTTTTAGAGGAAGAGTTGAATCAGCTTTTTCCCTTAATCGAAAAAAGTTCATATCTTATCGGTTATAACATCCGTGCTTTTGATTTACCGGTTCTTCAGCCTTATTATCCGGGCGATTTTTCTAAAATGCCGGTTTTTGATATTTTAGAAGATATTAAAGAAAAAGTTGGCAAAAGACTAGCATTAAACGATATTTTGCAAGCGACCTTAGGACTAAAAAAAACCGGTCATGGATTAATGGCGATTGATTATTATAAAGAAGGCAAGATTAACGAATTAAAAAAATATTGTTTAGATGATGTCATGCTAACAAAAAAAATCTTTGATTATGGAGTGAAAAACGGGGAAATTTTTTATCTTACCTCCTCAAGCAAGCAAGCGATTAAGGTTGATTGGAAAAAATATTTAGAGGAGCAAAACGATAATGATACTCATTTAACCCTGCCGTTTTAAAATGACAAAGACTGTCTTTGTGCAAAGACAGTCTTTAAAAAAAGAGTGTCCTAATTAAAATCGTGCTATAATCCTTTTATGAAATTAGTCGATAAAGAAATTAACTTAGATGAATTGAAAACAATAGCCAGGAGGATGTTTGGGGGATTGGTGAAAGCGGTAGTGGATGTTAAAAAAGAGGTTATGGTAGTTGACGGTGAGATGCATGCTGATGAGGAGAGATATCTGATTGATTTAGGGTCAAATCAAGAAAATTTGTGGGGGATTAATCTTTATCCAGAACTTGAAGGAGAAAATTTTATTGAGTTTGATTCAGTCATTAATATTCGTCCTTCTTTAAAGAATTTTTCTCGTTATATTGAGGATAAAAAAATAAGAAAAGAAATTGTGAAAATCGTTAATAAATTAGTGAAAAAATGAGACCATTTCATCAGGAAACGGCTGAAAAATGGCATCAATACTCAATTTTTGAGCAGATGGCCAATATTGGGATTGAGGTTGGCCGAGCGATTGCTTGGAGAAAAAAGAATAATCAGAAAATGTTTCTTAATGCTTTTTATCGCGCTTTAGAATTGATAGATTTTACAATAAATGATAAGAAAAACCAAAAATTTTTAAAAGAGATACTAAGAATCAGGGAGATTTTAGCCGATTATTTTATCGGAGAGAACATTTATCACTCAACCGATGAAGGATGGGAAAAATATTTTTATCCTTATATGTTGGCAGCGAGAAAAAATAAGTGAAGATAGTTTAAAATCAGTTAAAATTGGTTGCAATCGGTTGAAATTGGTTTCAAGGTGTAAAAAATTGTAAAAGTGTGTAAAGGTGTAAAGGAGTAAAATAGCCGTGAAACAATTGAACATTATACAATGTTTAAAAATTAGGTTAATTAGAAATTAGAAATTGATATAGTCTTAAAAATATCCTTCGGGTTTTAATTTCGATATTTTTTAGGATTTGATATAATTATTCTATTTCCCCTGTAGCTCAATTGGTACCTGCCTGCCGGCACCTGTTTTTAACAGGTAAAGGCAGGGAGCAACCGGCTGTTAATGAGATATGATTTACTCTGTGTATGCAATAAAGAGTGAGAAAGATGATAGAATATACG
>JBBIRE010000069.1:0-4749 GCA_037441985.1 Candidatus Roizmanbacteria bacterium | reverse complement strand
CTTAATAAACCAATATGGGAGATTATATGTTATGGAATATGTTCTTACATTACTTAATTTTCCTGAGTTCATATCTATTGATATATTGTGATACAGAAGTGTTATCTATGTTTCTTAACTTGCGCATAATGTCCAATTGTCAATGATTAAATTGTTAATGATTAAAATGTGTGATATTTGTATATACTAGCATAAAAGATCAGTTTTTATCATAATTCTAGATAGGAGATACATTTCCAGAGCATAAGCCTTTCGATACCTCAGGAGATAGAAAAAAATACCTCTATAGAAAGAAAACCTCCCATAAAGTTGCGAGACTGGATTGGAGTATTAGTTCATTCTCATACTAGATTAGTTAATCTTTCCGGAGCAAATGATATTTTACAAAATTGGCAAGATGGACAATTACCAACCAGAGTTTTGGTTGATTTTTTAAGGAAGGTCGATAAAAAAAGAGGCAGTGTTGTTTTGGTAGATACCGAACTTGTAGGCCATTCACATCCCTTCTATCATCCGGAACGTTTTCCAGAAGAGGATTCGCGAATAATAAGAGAGAAAAGAAAAACACTTTATTTGTCTGCTAAGCTTCCATTAACTATAGAAACATTATCTAAAAACATCTTTGCTCGGGCAGAAATAATTAGAAGATTAGTTGGTGAAACTCCAGAGTTAAGAGGAAAAATATACACCGGTGTTGAGGTGGATATTATTAGTCCAAATGGAGAAGTAAACATTAGTCAAGAAGCTTGTCAACAATTAGATTATGTCGGCGTTTCTTATCATGCGGATGAATATAGGGATACTCAGGGAAAAGATCCAACATTAATAGAGATTATCAATGCTTATACTGAACTTGCTAAAAATCGAGTGATTGATGTTATTAATCATCCTTTTAGAGAAGTTTCTGTTCAAGCAAGAGAAAAATTTACAAGCCTTGTTTTAAAACGAAAAGAGTTATTACCACAACAAGAGCGCATAGAAAAGCAAGGAACTGAAGAAGAAAAAAATAATTGGAATTAGTGAGAAAAATAGATAATTTTTTATCATTAATGGTTCAAAATGAAAAAGGACTTGAATTAACTTGTGTGAGCTGATTCGAGCGGCTAATAGTAAAAATTTTGAAGATTTGGAGGTGATGTTTGAATTTTATCGGTGGGCAAAAGAAAAAGGGTGTCAGTTTGTTTTGGGTTTTGATTTTCATCGGATAGAACAATATATTACAGAAAATTTAGCAGATAAAAGAACTCAGACTCCATTAGATGAAAATTCAAGAAAAAAATTACAAGAAATTAGTCAAGGAGACTTATTTTATACCAATTCAGAGGAATTAAGGCTATTTGAAGAAAGTGTCAGAGGTCAATTGACAGAAGTTTTTATAGAAGGACGAGGCGCTTTTGGTTTGCCAAAAAATTTGACAAAAATCTTTAGACCAATATAGGCGGTTTTGAAAAGATTAGAGGAGATCGGAGTTACACCAGAAGATATTATTAATAAATCCGCTCAGTCTTTTCAGCAATGGGTGGATCGTCGAATAAATAAAAAAAGACCATAATATTTTAATATTTATTATAAAAAGAGTTATTTTATAGCAAGATTTCTTTTATTATTAAACATGATTGAAATAATTTTGAAATACAAAAAATTGTTGAGTGATGGAGATGAATCTCTTGTAATTTTTTCCTACATTGCTATACTAAATTTATGGTCCGATATGGGGTATTTGGTTTTTGGGGCGGTCTTTGTGAAAAGACTGTCTTTGCTCAAAGACAGTCTTTGATAAAAATTATTTATCTTGACTGACCGATAATAATTTGTTATCCTGTACATATATGTACAGGATAAACGCATTATTAAAATCAGATCAAAAACTTTTTCATATCCAGGATTTAAGTTTAATTTGGGGCATAGAAAATAGAAACACTCTTTATACCACTATCAAAAGGTATGTAGATAAAGGTATTTTAATTCCTATTCAAAAAGGTTTTTATTCGACGATTCCTCTTGATAAGGTTCATCCATGGTTACTTGGTATTGCTTCTCTTCATCGATACGCTTATGTTAGTTGTGAGACTATTCTTTTTTTGGAAGGATTAATTTTTCAAAAAGGGGAGGCGATTACTTTAGTATCTAATATTTCTTTAAAATTTGAAGTTGGCGGATATTCATATTTGGTAAGAAAAATGAAAGATAGTTTGTTATATGATTCAACCGGAATAAGAAAAGAAAATGGTGTTTTAGTGGCAGACCGCAATCGAGCAATTAGAGATATGTTGTATTTTAATCCTCATTATCATTTTGATGTTAAAATATGATTTTACCTGATCCAAAAGAGGCTTTTCATAAGGCGATGATGTATCGTTTATTAGTTGAGATTTTAGACAATCCTTTTATCTCTCATAACGTTTATTTTAAAGGTGGAACGGCGGCGGCAATGCTTGGTTGGCTTGATCGGTACTCAATCGATCTTGATTTTGATATTAAAAAAACCGCTGATATAAATAAAATCGATCAAGAGTTAAGAAAAATCTTTCAAAATCTTGACCTAACAATCGAAAAAAAAAGTAAAAATACCCTGTTTTACGTTTTAAAATATTCTTCTTCATCGTCTCACAGAAGTTCACTTAAATTGAGCCTGATTGATATTCAATTAAAATCAAATCAATATCAACCTTATCTTTTACCGGAAATTAATCGTTTTGCTTTTTGTCAGACAGTGGAAACAATGTTTGCCAATAAACTGGTAGCGATTATTGATCGATATCAAAAAAGAAAGATGATCGCCGGACGAGATCTTTATGATATTGACCACTTTTTTATTAAGGGATATCAGTATTTACCAGAAATAATCATAGAAAGGACTGGAAAAAAACCGATTGATTATTTTAAAAAATTAAAAGATTTTGTCGAAAAAAAGGTAAACGAGAAAATGATTGCTGAAGATTTAAACTTTTTATTGCCAAAAGAAAAATTTTTAAAGATAAAAAAGGTTTTAAAACAAGAAGTGATAATGTTTTTGTCTGATGAGATAAGGCGGATTAAAGATCTATAAAAGTTATCATTTTTTTACTATAATTTAATTAATGAACTTACCAAAAAGATTAAAACCAATTTTGTGGTCAGCAAATTTTGACAGCCTGGATTTTGAAAAAGACGCTTATTATATCGTTCATCAAATTCTTGCTTATGGCGATATTAAAGAAATTAAATGGTTGTTTAAAAATTATTCTAAAAGAAAGATTATTGAAATTTTTAAAAAATCATTTAAAGATTATCGGCCGGCAAGATTTTATTTTGTTAAAAATATTCTTTTGGGATTAGAAAGTTTTCCTCTCGAAGAGAAAAACTATGTCAAAAATACACTCCGACTTATTAGATGAAAAGAGGAAAAAAATATTTAAAAGCCTTTCTTTTTTTAAGCCTTATGGTTATTTGGCAGGACGAACTGCTTTAGCTCTTCAGATCAATCACCGCCAATCAGAGGATTTTGATATTTTTCTCAAAAATGAGATAGATAACCATCTTCGATTAATGATTAAAAAAATTTTCGGTGAGGTTAATTTTTTTCTTAATACGAGTGATCAAATTAATTTTATCACTCAAGATGAAGTAAAAATAACTTTTCTTTGGTATTATTTTGATCCTTTGAAACCATTAGTAAAAACTCAATCAATTAGTTTAGCGTCAATTGAAGATATTATTGCTGATAAAGCAATGACCATTGGACGAAGGGCTGTTTGGCGAGATTATGTTGATTTGTTTTACGTTTTAAAAAACAGAATTTTTGATCTGAAAAGAATAATTGATTTCGCTAAGAAAAAATTTAAAAAAGAGTTTGTCGAATTTCAATTTTTGGAACAACTAAGTTATTATGGCGACTTAGAAATGACGCCGATTAATTTTATTAATGAATTTTATTATCAAGACGAAATAAAAAATTTTCTAAAAAAAGAAGTTTTAAAATATGTTAAAAAAAATTTTTAAATGTTTTAAGATATAATCAATCTATGGCTCGTTATGTCCCGGATGTTTTGTCACGCCGTTGGGTGATATTATCACCTCAGCGAATATCTCGCCCCGAAGATGTTGTTGTTTCTAAAGAAAAAAAATGTCCTTTTTGTGAAGGAAATGAGTCAATGACACCGAGTGAAGTCTTTCGAATTGGTGAGGGCGAAGCCAATAAACCCGGTTGGAAGGTAAAAGTGATTCCTAATAAATATCCAATAACAGATTTTCATGAGGTAATTATTCATTCCCCCTATCACGATAAAGACATTGAGGATTTGTCAACAGAACACGTCGGTTTAATTATTAAAGCCTATAAGGAAAGGTTTAATTTTTATCGAAAAAAAGGTCAAGTATTAATTTTTGACAATCACGGTCAGCATTCGGGCGCCTCTTTAACTCATCCCCATTCTCAATTAGTAGTCATCCCTTTTCAAATTAATTTAGATACGCTTTCTCGAGAGCCGATTTCTAACTTAGTAGAAGATAACCGTTTTTTCAATGTTTATTGTCCTGACTTTTCTCAATGGCCATATGAAGTCTGGATTGCGCCAAAAGAGGAAAAAGGAGTTTTTGGCGATATTACCGAGGAACAAATAATGAATTTGTCTCTGTTAATTAAAAAAATTATTAGAAAACTTCATTTGATTTTTGATACACAGAAACTAACTTCTTTAGAAAGTTTTGGCTATAACTATTATATTTATCCGCAAGAAAATTGGTATATGCGAATTATTCCTCGTTTTG
>JBBIRE010000068.1:0-4839 GCA_037441985.1 Candidatus Roizmanbacteria bacterium | reverse complement strand
AAAATGATTTTTATAAATTTTAGTGATATTAGCTAATCGAATTAAGCCCATAAATTAAAATTAACGCATTCTAAAAACCGCTCCACCACCAAAACTAGAAAACGGTGATTGAGTTTGTCTTTTTCTTTGACTATCGGTTGTCAAAATCGAACTGATGATTTCCTCTCCTTCTTCCAAACCAGAAATGATCTCAGTTTTTGTTCCAGAAGAAATCCCAACTTCTACCGGCATCAAAATAATTTGTTTATTTTTTAAAACCCTGACATAATATCCTCCATTTTGATTGACAACCGCTGATGACGGAACCGTTAAAACATTGTTTTTCCTCGCAATAACAATATTAGCGCTCGCTGACATATTGGGTAAAATCTCATCATTTTCTTCATCAAACTCAATCGTCAATGGATAATTAACCACCGATGAGGAAACTATGCCGGTTTTATCAATAGCAATCACTTTGCCTGTAAAAGTTTTTCCTGATAAAGCATCGATAATAATGGTCGCTTTTTGCCCAGACTTGATTTTTGAGACATCAATCTCAGAAACATTAAACTGACCAAAAATTTTTACTTGAGTTTTAATGGTGGCAATTTTTGTTTGAGTAGTACTTGTTGTTGAATCAGAAGAACCAATCACCATTCCTGGAGCATAGATTAAATCGGTAAGATAACCATCAGCTGGGGCGGTGATGATTGAAGAATTTAATTGATAATTTAACCAAGCATTTTGTAAAGCGGCTTGGGCTTGTTTCACTTGATTATCTTGGTTTTTATATTTTCCCTCAGCCGCTAACCACTCATCTTGAGCGATAATAAATTCCGGTAGCTTTCTGTTTTCTATATTGGGACTGCCATCAGGGTTTTGATAAGTAGAATTGATTGCCAATTGATAAAATTTGTCCCATTTGTTAATCATCTCGCTATGAAGAGTGTATAAAGTAGTTTGAGCGCTGTCTAAGCTATTTTTTGCTTGAAGATAGCTCGCCCAGGCTTCGGCTTGTCTTTTTGTCCCCAATTGATCAAGCTCTATCTCTAAAATCTTGTCGCCTTTTTTTACCCATTGACCATTAACAACGAAAACGTTTTTTATTACACCTGAAGCTTGGGTAAAGACCGAAAAATTACTTGAACTAATTATTTTTCCTGAAGCGGAGACTGTTTCAATAATCGTTTCCCGAGAAACTTTAGTTGTTTGATATTGTTGGGTCTTTTTGACATTATTTTTAAAAATAAAATAACCAATAACTACTAAGCAAATAATTACGGGGAAAATGATTTTTTTGTTTTTTATAATTTTTTGAAAATCAAATCTCATAGATTATTTTAAAATTCTCACCACCGTCGCCTGAATCGCCACTTCATCTTCTTTCGGATAACCAACAACGGTCACCAATTTATCTTTTTTAACATCTGAAAATTTACCGGTTTGACCATTGAGATAATATCGGGTGTTTTTATCAACTAAAACCGTTATCAACTCTCCCCAGCGATTTTTAACAACAAAACTCTCTTTGCCAACTGAATCAACCGTCCCCACTAATCCATGACCACGAAACTTTGGCGGGACATATCCTCTCCCTTTTTCTTTAAAAAATGGATGAAACATCGGCGGATAACGATAATAAAACTCTTTTCTTCCCATCTTTAGTCCAAGAAAAAAAGCAAGCAAAATTAAAAGAACAATCCCTATCCCCAAAAGAACTCCTGAATAAAATTTTTGATTATCAGCTGATTGGTTTTTATTTTCTTGATGATTTTCTTTTGTCATAGTTAAAAAAATTTAAACTGATAACGATTGGGTAATTTCTTACGAAAAAAAACAACTTTAAATGTAATAAATAAAAAAATGGTGACGAATAAAAATTCAATAATAGAAATAGATTCGCTAACTAGATTAAATCTTAAAAGAAGAGTTGGATTAATAAACAAAAAAATAAAATAATCAAAAAAACCTTCAAGATATATGTGAAAAACAAAGTTAACCATTAACAAGACTGATGAAAAAACCATCGCTGTTTTTAATACTGGTCTCTGAAAAAAGCTCATAAACCGATCTAAAAGATAAGAAAATGTCAAATCTGTTTCTGCATTAATAAAATTAAAAACACCAAAATAAACAAATCCATCATTGACAATTTGTCTAAGGCTGTTGTTTTTTAATACCTGGTAATTTTCTATCAATGAATAATAATAAGTTTTTCCTTTCTTTTCTCTTCTCAAATAACCTTTTTTGTAAAGTTTATCCAAAACGGTCATTATTGTTGTATAAGCATAGTTTTTCTCATCTTTTAATCTCTCTAAAACCTCTCTCGGTGAAGAATAATCGGATACCTTTTCCAAAACCTTCATTTCTAAATCGCCCAAAACAGGTTTTATTTGATAAATTATTCTTTTCATAAATCTACTATTATAAATAGTATTTCATTTTTTGTATTTTGTCAAATTTTTTTTACCAAAAAAGTTTTGACATGATACACTTTATTTTTAATGAATGGATTAGAAAGTAAAATTTCTGGGTCTTTTAAATTTTTTGATGAAATTCTTTCAAAGATGTGTCTCGAGGGACATGGAAGAGGATCTTTGTTCCAAGCAGGAATAATCCATCCAATAGGCGATAACCCTTTATACCTCTACTTTCTAGTCAAAGGGGGACAAGTTGTTGAAATCGCTTCTAGAAACCCAATTCTTAGAATTGAAGAAATTCGACCAAATATTCCAGAAGATTCACCATCTGATGAAAATGCTTTAAGAGTTCTTGGAATTGTAAAACCAGAGATTAGAATCTGTCAAAATGTCAATTTGTTTTATCCATGGCTGGTGTTTACAGAACAACAACCGGTATCTGTTATTGATACAAAAAGTAATCCTATTTTGGGTTACAAAAATTTCTCCCAATCAAGAGTTATCGCCTATCCTTTAAGAGAAGGATTAATTCTCTATTTACCTACTCAATTTTTAGTAAATAGCGTTGACAAAAGTTTATTAACTGAAATTATTCAAAACAAGATTAACAAAAACAACGGAGTGTTAAATTTTAGAATCGATAGTGCCTGTCATATTGGTCATTTTTATAATGATCAGGGGTGTGATTGTCGCTGGCAATTTCTTAATGCTTTGGACAATGGTTTTATTGTTTTACACGATGCTTTAGGCGATGGACGCGCTTGGGGAACATTACCAAAAGCGATTACAGAACTTTGGAAAAATGCTGATAGAGATCCAAGAAATTATTATATTCCTGAAACAAGCACTCCTTTTCTTGCATGGCAAGCAGCTCAAAGTTTATATCGACCTTTTAATTTAGAAATAGATCGAAGAACTTTAGAATATTATTGTCAAGTATTAACACCTTTTTATGAATTTCTATTGAAACATAATATAAAATTTAAGTCTATTACCCTTTTATCTGATAATGGTGTTAAAAAACAAGCATTAGAAAATGTTTTTGGATTACCTATTGAAGTTTCTCCAACTTTGTCACGTGCTTATAATCTACACTGTCACCAACATATAGAAGACAAGCATCAAAATTCAGGTCTTTATTTATAATAAAATAAAATTTATGAGTGAGTTTAAAAAAGAAATTTTACAGGAAATCGAAAAAAAGAAATCATATCTCTGTGTCGGCCTTGATCCTTTCTATAATCTTCTTCCCTTAATTTTTCAAAAAACCAATCGCCTTGAGTCAATCTTTAATTTTTTAAAAGAAGTTGTTAATATAACTATTAATTATGTCCCTTGCTATAAGCCAAATCTTAGTTGTTATTCTTATTACGGCCCCGATGGTTGGCATGCTTTAAAAAAAATTAATGAATATATTAAAAAGAAAGATGAAAATATTAAAATTATCGCTGAATGCAAAAGAACAGAAATATTTCAAATTGGTCATCTTTCAGCCAAGGAGCTTTTAGAGTATTATTATTTTGATGCTTATAATATTATGCCTTGGTATGGACATGAAGCTGTCGAACCTATTTGCAATTATGTTGATAAAGGGAAAGCGATTTTTGTTATCTGTCATGATAGCAATCCTTCGGCAGTTGAACTTCAAGATCTAGTTTTAAAAAATAATCAACCTCTTTATCTTTATTTAGCAAAAAGAGTGATTAAATACTGGAATAAATCGGGTAATGTTTTCCTCGAGTCTGCTTTAACTTATCCAAAACAATTAAATAAAATTATTGCTTTAGATAAAAAACAAACTCAATTTCACCTGATTGTCGGACTGGGAACTCAAGGCGGCAATATCAATGATTTAAAGGTTTTTCAAAAAACAAAAAATTTTGTTGTCAGCGCCTCGCGCAGCATTCTTTATCCAACAAAAGAAAAAGATTTCTCTGAAAAAATCTATCAAGTAACCCAGGAATATATTCAAAAAATAAATAAAATAATTAAAGAATAAAATGATTTAAATTATTAATTTAACTTACACTTTTCTGTATTCTATAAACCTTTTTGATTTCCTCTTACTTCTTTTTGAAATTTTAAAAATAAATCAGCATATTTTACATCCGGCGGATAGGTTAAGATAGTCGCATAGCCTTCTCTAACTAAAAACTCGTTAACAAATATATCATCAACGTAGACATATCGCAGCAGTCGTCCATATTTATCGGTTTAGAAAACATCTTTTTCTAATCTTACTTTTTTTCCTAAAACCAATTCTTCGTTCTTCTTTTTTGCCTCAAGGGCGTAACATTCTGGTTTTCCTTTTTTAAGGTTTAATTCCGGTGTATCAATGCCAATATAACAAACTGTTTTTTCCAGTTTCCAAAACAATCGTATCACCGTCAATCACCCGGATAACTTTTACTAATTCCTCTTTAACATTTTCATTAAT
>JBBIRE010000067.1:0-4948 GCA_037441985.1 Candidatus Roizmanbacteria bacterium | reverse complement strand
ATCTAAAAGCTTTGATTCAGCTAATTAAAAAAACGGTGAAAAAAAAATTTGGCTTATCATTAAAACAAGAGGTGATTGTTTATGAATAATGCTTATCATATTATTGGTGGCAGAAAAATTAAAGGCGAGATTGAGCCATCGGGAGCAAAAAACGCCGCTTTAAAATTAATGATTGCCGGGCTTTTGTTTGATCAACCAGTCGTCCTAAAAAATATTCCCCACATTGGCGATGTTAGAACTTTAATTGATTTAATTAAAGATTTAGGCTGTTTGATTGATTTTTTTGAAAAAAATATCCTTCGAGTTAACGGTTCATCCTTAAAAAAAAATAAGGTTGATCTATTTTTTGGTTCAAAAGTAAGAGTCTCTTTTCTTCTTTTTGCTCCACTTCTCTTTCGTTTTGGTGAATGTTATATTCCCAATCCTGGCGGCTGTCGGATCGGCGCTCGACCAATTGATCGGATTATTGAAGGGATGAAATCATTAGGAATTAAAGTCGCTTATTCATCGGAAACAGGTTATTATCACGCAAAAATGATTAAAAAACCTAAAGGTTACTATCGCTTCCCAAAACCATCTCATACCGGGACTGAACTATTAATTTTAATTTCCGTTCTTTCCGCTGGAAATCAAGTAGTGATAGATAATGCCGCTTTAGAGCCAGAAATCGATGATTTAATTAACTTTCTTAATCTAGCTGGTGGAAAAGTAAAAAGAATCGGTAGAAAAATCATTGTTGAAGGCGTAGAAAAACTTAAATTAAATCATCCTTATGCTATTATCAAAGATAGAAATGAAGTTATTACCTATGTGGCATTAGCCTTGGCAACCAAAGGTGAAATTTATATCAATAATTTTTCTGCCAATCTCATTGAGAGTTTTAATAAAAAAATCAAAGCCACCGGCAATACTTTTAAAAAATTAAAAAATGATCGCCTTTACTTTAAAGCAGAGAACAAATTTAAAGCCGTCAGTGTCGAAACCCAACCTCATCCTGGTTTTATGACTGATTGGCAGCCTAATTGGACAGTTTTAATGACACAAGCTGAGGGAACATCAATTATTCATGAAAGAGTTTTTGAAAACCGGTTCAGTTATGTTGAAGAAATGCGCAAACTTGGAGCCAAAATAACTCTTTTTCAACCAAAGGTAATCCATCCAGAAAAATTTTATTATTTTAACTATCAATCATCAATTCAATATTTTCAAGCGATAAAGATCACCGGGCCTCAAAAACTTCATGGAGGGGTGATAAACATTGCTGATCTGAGAGCTGGTGCCAGTCTAGCATTAGCCGCTCTTGTAGCTCAAGGAGAATCAATTATCTATGATATTAAAATATTAGAAAGGGGTTATGAAGATTTTGAGAAAAAAATTAATTCGTTAGGAGGGAATATTAAAAAAATAAAATATGAGTAATTATCAAATACAAATTTTAAAAAAAATAAACATTGAGGAGATTAACCAAATCAACCATCTTCTTAAGCAATTAGATCCAACTTGTTCGAAGATAACTTTAACCGATATTAAAAAAATTATCAATCAAAAAAATATTCATTTTATTATTATTAGAAACAATCAATCAAAAATCGTTGGTATAATCATCTTAGTTAATTTTCAAACAGTGTCCGGCAATCATTTTCGCATCGAAGATTTCATCGTTGATGAAAAAGAAAGAAACCGTGGCTTTGGTCAACGTTTATTAAAAAAAGCCATCATATTGGCGAAAAGACTAAAAGCCACTCACATCGATTTAACCTCAAGACCGGAAAGAAAAACTGCTAACTATCTCTATCAAAAATTTGGTTTTAAAAAAAGAAAAACTAACGTTTATCGTTATCAATTCAACTAATAAATGAAAAAAACAGTCACCGTCATTGGTGGAGGAACAGGAACTTTTGTTGTTTTGCAAAGCTTGAAAAAACTAGATGTTAACATTAAAGCGATCGTCTCAATGATGGATTCTGGTGGCTCAACCGGTCGACTAAGAAACCAGCTGGGTGTCCTACCGCCAGGCGACCTGCGTCAATGTTTAGTCGCCCTATCAGACGCGCCTTTATTATGGAGAAAATTATTCCTGTATCGTTTTGAAAATGGCGATTTAAAAGGTCATAACTTTGGCAATATCTTTCTTTCTGCTCTTGAAAAGATTACTCCAAACTATCAAGAAGTGATTGACGCCGCTTCTCATATCTTAAAAACTAAGGGCGAGGTTATCCCGGTAACTTTTGAAAAAACTCACTTAGTTGCCAAACTCACAAGTGGAAAAATTGTAATCAGTGAAGGAAAAATTGATTCATTACGTTCAAAAACGGCAAAGATTACTAAGATTTTTTTAGATCCTCAAGTTAAGGCTAACCCGCTGGCAATTAAAACTATTTTAAATTCTCACTATCTTGTTATCGGCCCTGGCGATCTTTATACCAGTCTCATCCCGCCTCTTTTAGTCAACAACATAAAAGAAAACATTAAAAAAACCTCAGCAAAAATTATTTATATTTTAAATCTAATGACAAAAAGAGGGCAAACAAACGACTTTACCGCTCACGATCATCTCCAAGAACTTTTAAAATATTTAGGAAGAAAACCTGATTTAATTATCATTAACAATGGAAAAATTCCAAAAAATATTTTAAAATGGTATTTAAGAAATGGAGAAAGAGTAGTTGTCAACGACCTCAAAAAAGAAAAAGATATCACACTTTATATTAAGGATGTTGTCGATAACAAAATATTTCGTAAAGAAAAACAAGACGTCTTATTTCGAAGCTTATTAAGACATAGCCATTTAAAATTGAGAAAAGTTTTTAAAAAAATTATCAATGATTAAATTTATAATTAAAAGGCATACGATTTCTTTTAAAAATGCGTTTAATGGCCTTTTTTACGAGCTAAAAACCCAACCGAATTTTTTTATTCACTTTTTCTTTTCCCTTCTTTCAATTGTTGGAGGAATTATTTTAAAAATCTCAAAAATTGAATGGCTATTGATTATTATTCTCATTACGGTCGGATTAGTGGTTGAATCAGTCAATACGGCGATTGAGGCCTCAACAGACGCCATCGATACTCGATATCGACCAGATATTAAAGTCGCCAAAGATGTCTCAGCGGCGGCGATGCTCATCTTTGCTATTGGTTCAAGTATTGTTGCTTTGTTAATTTTTCTGCCGAAGATTTTTTAATATGCCGTTAAATTTATTCTCTATTCTAACTTCTTTTTTATTCAATATTGTTTTAATTATTCCCTTTATTAACTTTCTCTATCAAAAAAAAATGCAAAGAAAAAAACAAAAGACTAAAGATCCTTTTAATAAACCAACACCAATCTTTGATCGTTTTCATAAAGGCAAGGAGGGCACCCCAGTTGGTGGCGGTATTCTAATTATTTTAACAACCACCATTCTTTTTCTACTTTACCTCTTAACCTTACTGACAATCAGAAAAAAAATCACTGTTCTTTATCCATCAATTTTTAGCGAGATAAGAATCCTTCTTTTTACTTTCATCTCTTTTGGGCTTCTTGGCCTTTACGATGATTTAGCCAAAATTTTTTTTTGGCAAAAATCTCATTTTTTTGGTTTAAAACTAAGGTATAAGTTAATTTTAGAAATTATTCTTGCCTCAATCATCAGTTATTGGCTCTATGTTGATTTAAAAATTAATTTTATTTACGTCCCATTTTTTGGAGTTTATAATTTGTACCTACTATATCCCTTTTTTACGACTTTAGTCATTGTTGCTTTTGCCAATGCTGTTAACATTACAGATGGACTTGATGGCTTAGCCGGTGGGTGTTTGATGATTGCTATTGCCACTTTTTTAATAATTGCCAGATCAATAATTGATATTCCTACCAGTCTTTTTCTTACTGCTTGGCTGGGCGGCATTCTTGCTTTTCTTTACTTTAATATTTATCCGGCCAGAGTTTTTCTTGGAGATACCGGTGCCCTATCCTTCGGCGCCACTTTGGCGGTAATCGGCCTTATTTTGGGTAAAATATTTGCTTTAGTAATTATTGGGGGAATTTTTATCGTTGAAATTCTTTCATCAACTCTTCAACTAAGTTGGAAAAAATTTTTTAGAAAAAAAATTTTCCCAGCAGCTCCACTCCATCTTTGGCTTCAATTAAACGGTTGGGAAGAGCCAAAAATTGTTATGAGATTTTGGCTTTTTCAGATTCTTTTTGCCATTTTTGGTTTAATGATTGCTTTTGCGAAATAATAAATCAACTAAAGTAGAACATATTTAGAGTAGATAGTATAAAGTATTAAATATTAAGTATTAAGTATGGGATCACGGAAAAAATTTGGTAGAAAGTATTTTTTAATTATCGCTTTTTAACAATAAAATCTTTATCTTTTTTTAGATAATTCTCGTGTATGAAAGAAATACACGAGAAATCTCCCTGTTGTGGAGAAAAAATATATACCTATAACAATCGAAGAAGACAATATCGTCTTTGTGGTAGAACTTGGAGAGTATGGAGGAGAAAAAGAGAAAGAGATAAAAAAAGAGTTGATAGTTGATAAAAGATTATTGATTGAAGTATTTGTTAAGAAAAAGAATTTATCTTAAATAAAAAGAAGAGGATATTCTTATGATGCTTTAAGAAAAAGATTTTCAAAAGTTTTAAATTATTTAATAGATAAAAAAAAGAAAAGAACAATAAAAGTTTTTAAAAACGATCTTATTGTCATTATTGATGGTTTATGGTTTTTGTTTTTAAAAAAAAGATATACTCTTTATCTTGTTGGCGTAAAAGAAAGCAATAATGATAAAGTATATTTGATTGATTTCTTACTGGAAAAAGGAAAAGAAAACTATCAAAGTTGGGTAAAAGTATTTCAATCAATACCCAATAGTTTAAGAAAAAAAATTAAAGCCTTTGTTTCTGATAACTTTGCCGAATCAAAAAAGAATTACTTTAAAATACAATCTCATTCAC
>JBBIRE010000066.1:0-5087 GCA_037441985.1 Candidatus Roizmanbacteria bacterium | reverse complement strand
AATCAGAGGAGACAAAACGTGTTCATAAAAGTCTAGACAATATTTCACCTATCAATTACCTGTTAAAAATTTTACCTCGAGAGTCTCAAATGTATGTGACCTATACATTGACTTGATATTTCTATCCTATAGTGATAAAATATACAATATATGGAAGATTTTAATAAGATTTTATCTTTTATTTTAGGCTTAATTGTCGTCGTTGTTGCTTTAGTAGTTATTGCTCGAAGATACGATTTTACCAAAAAACTTCTTCCTTTTTCTTCTTCAGCCAGAGTGAGCGTTACCCCAACACCAACCGGAAGAGTAATCAGTGAGGTAGTTGTTGGTCAACCAGAAGTTAGCGATCAGTCAACAACAAATAACTATCAGGTGAATCAATATCAATCAACCAAAACACCATCAACGATTCCTTCAACTGGTTCCCCTACAATTCTTTTACCAATGTTTTTGTCTTCATTTTTTGTGGGGATGAAGTTAAGAAGGAAAAGATAAGTTTAATTTCTAATTAACCTAATTTTTAATCAATTACCAATAACCAATTACCAATAACCAAACAATAATAAACAATAACCAAATTCCAAATTACAATAACCAACAACCGATAACCAAATTTTAAATTTTTAATTGTAATCCCGAAGGGATCTCTTTGAGATTTTGAACTTTGCATTTTGAATTTTGAATTAAGTAAAATATTTCAATCGTATTTCTATTTTTGAAATTTTTTAGGTCTTTTTTACGGTGTTGGTGTTGGTGTGATTTGTCCTTCAAAACCTGGAATTTTAAGAATACCGTTTGCCAGAAGGTTAACAAGAAAAACTGAAGATAAGGAAAAAATTAGACCAACTATCGCCCCAAAAGCAATTCTTTTACCGTAATTCAATCTTTCTGGGTTAGCTTGAGAGGTCATAATTACAAAAAGTCCATAGATAAAATAAACTAAAGCGATACCACCAATTATTTTAAATAATAAATCAAGAAGAACTTGAACCACGCTCGCGGCCGCTCCTTCTCTTTGAAAAGAGCCTAAATTAGTTTGAACACAACCAATCATAGTATATACAACTCCAGGGAAAGGCGTTGGTGGAAGATTGGTGTTAGGATCAATTTTTAAGGTATCAAGTGCGTTTGGATCAGTTGATGCATTTGGATAAAGACATTGAACACATTGTGGCCAATTGCTTGGTGGAGAAGGAGCTACTGGCGGCGTTAGATTAACAGGGCAAAATCCACACTGATCACAGGTAGCATAACGATTTTGAGCAAGAGTCAAATTAAACTGTTTATTAATAAATAAAAAAAAGAAGAAAATTAAGATTAAGACAAAGAAAAATCTTTTCATTATTATTACTATAATAAATTTATGAAGCGATGGTCAACTATTTTTTTATTGGTTTTTTTTCTTTTTCTCATCTGGTTTATTATTCCGGCTTTTGCCAGTATTGACGATGAGATTGCTTCTTTAAACAAACAATTAGATGACTTAAAACAAGCACTTTCTCAAAAAGAGGCTAATTATCAAACTTTAAAACAAAGATTGGATAACATCGTTATTCGAATCAATTATTTAGGTGAAGAGATTAAAAAAAAAGAAATTGAAGTGAAAAAAGGCGAAGAGGCATTAGCTTATCAAGAAAAACTTCTACAGGAAAGAGCGAGAAGTTTTTATAAAAATGTCAAAAAAGCCAGTTTTTCCTTGATTAATCTTTTTGTTCGTGACAATCTTTCAAGTTCCATTGATAATTTTTTTTACCAAAAAACTATCGTTGATCAGGATAAAAATATGATTATTAAGATCGTTTTGTATATTAAAAATTTAGAAGAGACAAAAAAGAATTTAGAAATTGAAAAAAGTCAGTTAGCCATTTTAAAGCAAGAAGTTGACAAACAAGCGAAATTATTAGAGGGAGAGATTGTTGAAACAAGGCAAAAAATTGCTCAATTAACCGTTAGACAACAGCAGTTGATCGCTCAAAAATTAGCCTCGTTAAATATTTCTCGATCAGCCGCTTCTTTGGGTCGTTGTGATAGTGATTTAACCAATGGTCGCGATCCTGGTTTTTCACCAAAATTCGCTTTTTTTACCTATGGTGTCCCTAATCGAGTCGGGATGAATCAATACGGAGCCTATGGAAGAGCAAAGGCCGGGCAAAATGAAGAAGAAATTCTCCGCGCCTATTATAATTTTGATGAGATTAGAACTGTTGATACCAATATTAAAATCAGAGTTGATGGTTTGGGTGAATATTCTTTAGAAGAATATATGAAAAGAATTTATGAAATTCCGGATGGCTGGGGGGTCGATGGTTTTTCTTCCTTAAAAGCGCAGGCAATCGCTGCTCGATCTTATGTTCTTGCTTACACCAACAATGGAGAAAGATCGATATGCTCCACAGAGAATTGTCAAGTGGTAAGAGCTGAACCAAAAGGTGGTTTTTGGGAACAAGCAGTTAATGAGACAGCAGGTAAAGCGATGTTTAAAAACGGATCACCGATTAAAGCTTGGTATTCTTCAACCCATGGTGGTTATATTTTTTCATCAGCTGATATTGGTTGGTCAGCAACCGATTGGACGAAAAGAGCGATTGATGGTCGGGGTTCTTATAATAATTTTTCTGATCTCAATAATTTAGCTTATGATAAAGAATCACCTTGGTTTTATTGTGATTGGGGATCAAGGAATGAATACAACAAAACCGCTTGGTTAAAACCAGAAGAATTAGCTGATATCGTTAATGTGATTTTACTCGCTCGATACCTTTCTGCTGATGATAAGGAACATCTTTATCAAATAGACAAACCTAATCCAGCGGGAAAAGAAACCTGGGGGATAGAGAGAGTAAAAGAAGAGTTGAAAAAAAGAGGGGAAAAAGTTTTTAACCGAATTGATAATGGGTCAGTTAGTGTCGATTTTGGATATGGAAAAACAACCGGTATCAGTTTTTCTGGGGATGGGGGATCAGTTTCTTTTGATGGGAGCGAGTTTAAAAACTGGTTTAATTTAAGAGCTCCCGCCAATATTCAAATTGTTGGTCCTTTATATAACATTGAAAAAAGATAATTAATTTTTTATCAATCTTTTAATATAACCTAAAACCCTTTCTCTTTCCTTTTCAAAAATTCTTAAAGTTTTCTTTCGAAGAGAAGAAGGGAGGGTAAATGATGAATGAATGCCAAAATATTCTTTAATTAATTCTTCTTTTCTTCTTTCGGCTTCACCTAAAAATTGATTTTTAAATTTTTCGATTAAATCGCCTTTAGTACCGTTTTTATAAGCCAAATAAAAAGCTAAAAGTTGCTCATCACGACCTAAACCACTAGAACCATAGGTGCTGTCAACGCTTTTTTCATCGAAAAGAACAAAAAACTTTTCTTTTTTAATGCTAAGCATGTTCTCATAAAAACCGACTCGTTCTGGAGAAAAATTAAAAGCGCGAAGAAAGACATACATTCGAGCACATTTTTCACAGACACCGCACCAACGTCTTTTTTTTGCCTCCTCTTTTTCAGAAAAACAAGACATTTGGAATCGACCGATTTCGGGATAACGATGGTGGAGAATATAGGTGATAAAAATTTCATGGATTGGTTCAACTAAACTACCAATATAGGTGTTAATAGAAAATTGTTTGGGGATGTCGTTAAGGTGTTGCATGCCAAAAACACTTTGTTCAAGGACTGGATTAACAAAAAATCCCTCTTGATCGGTGAGATAAAAATTACAACTTTGTTCATTACCAAAAAACAAATATTTAGTTTTATAGTAAAAAAAGTAAGGAATAAGAAAAAAAGTATATTGAGAAAGGATAATATCCCAACCCCAACACAATCCTTCAGACTGTCTTAATCTTCCAATAGAAAGAGGAAAAAAAATCACCTCTTCACCAATTTTATTATAAAATTTTTCAGCCAATTTTCTTTTATGAGCATTCTCAAAATTACTTTGAGGTTCTCGCATAAAAATAAGAATTGTTTTTATTCCTAGTTCATTTAACAAACCATAGGTAAGAAGACTGTCTTTACCAAACGAAAAAAGAATTATTGCTCTTTCTTTTAATGATTTTTTTAATTGTTTGCCATAATAGAAATGATTAAGACTATTAAATTTTGTTTGAAAGGTAAAGTTATAAAAATTCTTTAATAAATTAGAAGTCGATTGATTGTTTTCTTTTTCAAAAATATTCATTGGAATCGAATATAAGAGAAGTTTAAAAAAAAGAGGTTCGATTGGTGGGTGAGGAAAGTGATAGATTAGTTTTCCTTCCTCGACAAAAGGAAGATGCCAGGTGGTAATGTAAGTTAAGCTATCAGCAAAAAGGCGATGGAGGGATTTAGGAAAGTTTTTCCAGATAAAAGAATCATATAAAATCTGATATCTTTTTTTGCCAATTTTTATTTCGACACCGTTTCTAACAATTTTTCGATAAATATGGATTAATTTTTGCATTTTTGTTGATTATAACATTTTATATAATTTTTTTATGAGTAATAATTACACTCCCTTAAAACCAGAATTTTTTCGTGAAAAAAAACAAACTCAGTTTATTGGTTTTGTCGGTAAAGAAAAAGAACCGCCCTTAAGGAAAGAAATTATTATTGAAGAAAAAGTTGAACTGGAACCGGCGAAAGAAGTGAAATCATATCTTAAGGTGAGAAAAGAAACAATTAAATTACCTCCAGATTTAAAAAAAATCGGTGTTCAAGCAGTTTCTACACCTCAATTTTCCCAGTCTCAATCGATAAAACTTCCTCTTTCTGATGAAAAAATTATTGCTGGCCTTCATGCTCCAGTAACCTCTTCGCTTCGTTGGTTGGCAACACTGGCTTTGTATCTTCTTCAAATGGCTCACCTTCAATTAAAAGTAGTCCATGGAAAAATAGTAAGAGTGTTTAGAAAATAGTATTTAGTTGAATTGGTTGGAGTTGGTATAAAAGTATAAAAGTGTAAAGTCCCGAAGGGACCCTCCGAATCGGAGGGGTGTAAAAGTGTAAAGGTTAAATCAGTTAAATCAGTTAAATCAGTTAAATCAGTTAAATCGGTTAAATCGGTTAAATCAGTTAAATCGGTTAAATCGGTTAACCCGCCT
>JBBIRE010000065.1:0-5097 GCA_037441985.1 Candidatus Roizmanbacteria bacterium | reverse complement strand
CAATTTTTGGTCTTTCTTTTGTCTCAATTTTATAAAAAACAATCGGAGCGGAAGAGGAGCTTTTATTAAAGAAAAAATAGCCAATAACGACTATCAATAAACTAAAAAAAATCAGCGCCCCAATAAAAAATTTTTCACCCATAATCTATATCCTACCCTATAGGATAGGAATTGTCAAGGATAATAAAATCAGTTGAAAATAACCAATAATAAATAACAATTTTTAATAATAAATTTTTAATTTTAATCAATTTTTAATAAATTAATTCTTTAATATATTAAAAATTTAAATATTTATTATTGATTAAAAATTAGTTTATTAATGTATTAATTATTAATAAAGTTCTAGATTAGAAGGCATAAAAATAACGTTTAAGTCCAGAAGGAATCCCGTTGAGGTTGGGTGTCCTAAAGGGATCTCTTTGGGATTAGAAGTTAGACGTTATAAGTTCTACGTTCTACGTTATACGTTATACGTTACACTTTTAGATGTTAGTTGTTAGATAACTTACTTCTTCTATACAACTTTATCCCACCAACAACTCCAAAGACTAAAGGCAGAAGAATAATATTAGCGTATTTAAACAAATCTTTTTGTGTTTCGGGTAAATCAGGCAGCATGAAAAAAGAGACTTGTCTTTGACTAATACCAGATAATGCTCCAGCAGATGCCATCTCGTTTAAAATATTTAAAACCAAATCTAAATTATTATTGCGATTGCTTAAATATCGTTCTTGGATAAATCGGGTTGAAGGGATTAATACTATCTCCCCTCTATTTTTATTTTTCGCCTCAGCCACTAAAACAAATGGTTTTAATTTTTTTGGATCGGGTTGACTGATTAGTTGAGGATTTAAGACGATGACTCCCGAGTCAGTCGCATATTTCTCCTCCCATGAACGAGGTGTTGACCAAACTAAAGGATTTGTTTGCCAGTCTTTTTTATTTTTTAAAGATAAAGACGACGCCCAAGGAAAAGTCGCTGTTTCAACGTTGTTAAAATAAAAAGATTTTTCGTTAAAAACATTGGTTTTTAACCAAAATGGATAGGGCACGATAAATTGAACTGATTGGTTGCCAAAATTAACCAATTCAGCATTGGTTGAAAGAATTAAGTTTTTATTAAGTGTAATTCCGGTTTTTTTAAAGAAATCAAAAAGATTATGTTTTGTTTCTTCGGTAAAAAGAGATTCATTCACCCACACACCATCAACAAAAGCTAAAATTTTACCTCCATTATTTAAATAATCAAAAAGCTTATTTTTTTCCTCATTTGAAAACTCTTTTTGATTATTATCAAATAAAATAATTGTTGAATAATTTTTTAAATTATCATCTCCTAATTCTTCTTTAAGTTCAAAATTCACCTGATCTCTAATAATTTTCTTAAAAGTATAAAGATCATCGTTTTGGGAATTAAAATCATAATTTTTTCCCAAAATTAAAACTTTGGGCAGCTCTTTTTTTGTTAACTTATAAATTTTTGCTGAAAGGTTATACTCTAATCCAGCCAAATTAGAAAGTTGTGGAATTAACTCTTTTTTATCTTGATAGTTTAAGACAATTCCAAAATAGGCATTGGTAATCGCATATTTGTCTTTTTCCAGTTGAGAAAACTGAAGTTGATGTAAACCGTCTTTTTGAGCATTTTCTTTAACTTTTTCATCTTTTTCTGGATCTAAAATCTTTACTTCCACCTTACCTCGACCATTACGCTCATATTCTTTTAAAAGATCATAAACATCTCTTTTTAAAGGCAAAAGTCTTGTTGGCAGGGTTGATGAAGCATAAAAATTAATCGTTAACTTTTTATCTAAACTTTTTAATATTTTTTTCGATGAAGTTGAAAGACTGTAAACTCGACCTTTAGATAGATCAAGCCTTAGAGAAAAAAAAGAAAAAGCGATATTAACTGCCAAAAGACCAATAATCAAAATGATAAAAAAAATTTTTTTAGTCACGGTTTTCTAAAAAAAACTTATTAACCAGTAAAAATGTCAAAGTAAAACTCACAAAATAAACTATTGATCTTAGTTCTAAAATGCTTCGATTAAAAAAGGATAGATGATATAAAGGAGTGTAATAAATAATTACATCATTAATCAATCGAGGAACGACACCAGCAAAAAAATCGCTTCCTGAAACAAGAAAAGAGAAAATTCCCAAAAGCGAAACAAGAAAAGCGATGATCTGATTTTTGGTTAAAAGAGAAAAAATCATTGAAAAAGCAACCATCATCGCTGAAAATAAAATCAATCCTAGATAACCAACTAGAACTTCTGGTAGATAGATCTTTGAAAGAATTGACAGGGATAGTGGCAAACTAACAGTCAATAACAAACCAATAATTATCAAAGTTAATAAGGCAAAAAATTTGGCAAAAACAATCTGCCATTCTTTAACTGGTAAAGTTAATAACACTTCAATCGTATTGACTTTTTTTTCCTCGGCAAAAATTCTCATTGTTAAAGCAGGAATAAAAATCATCAAAAACCAGGGCACTGAATCAAAAAATGCTCGCATTGAGGCCGTTCCAACAACAAAAACATCTTTCACATACCAAAAATTAGCAAAAACAGAAAAAAGAATTAAAATGATATAACCTAAAGGATTATTAAGATAATAACTTAATTCTTTTTGATAAAGCTTTTTAAACATAATTAGTTTTTCACAACTTTTTTAAATAATTTTTCCACCGCGCCTTTTCCTTTTGGTTTGACTCCATCATAAACAATTTTTCCTTTGTTGATAATAATTAATCGGCTGGCAATATCCTCAACTTCAGATAAGATATGAGTGGAAAAAATAATTGTTTTTCTTTTGGCTAATTTTTTAATCAAATCGCGAATTTTCTCTTGTTCTAAAGGGTCAAGACCAGAGGTTGGTTCGTCTAAAATTAAAATTTTTGGATTGCCACAAAGAGCGGCTGCCAATCCAACCCGTTGTTTATAACCACGAGATAACTCTTCAATTTTTTTATTAATCACCTCGTCCAAACCAACTTCTTTGGTAATTTGCTCGATATTTTTTTCGCCTTTAACTTGACTAACAAATTCTAAATATTCGCTCACCTTCATTTCAAGATACAATGGATTGTTTTCTGGAAGATAACCAATATTTTTTAAGACCTCGAGTCTATTTTTAATTGGATCTAGATTGTTAATAGAAACTTTCCCGCTAGTTGATTTTAAATAGCCGGTTAAAAGACGCATTGTCGTTGTTTTTCCAGCGCCATTTGGTCCCAAAAATCCAATAATCTCACCTTCTTTAGTTTTAAAAGAAACACCATCAACCGCGATTGTTTTTTCGAAGATTTTTGATAGTGAAGAAACAACAATCATAGATTAAAATTTATAGCAAAGATTTGAGAAAAATACAAGATAGAATTTATTATTTATTTTCCTTAAAAAGTAAAAATTTAAAGGTAAAAATATAAAAACCAATAATTAAAAAATAAATTAAGCTAAAATTCTTCTCTAATCCAAAAAAACTATTCAAGAAATGACCAAAAAATGTTTCTTTTGACGGTAAAAAAGAAAGAGTTAGGGGAAAAATTTTGCTTAAATTAATATCAAAATAAATCTTAACCAACTCTTTCATACCATTTTTCACAAATACCCCTCCCAAAATGATAATAATAAATTCTGTTGCCTTAAAAATTTTTTGTAGAGAAAATTTAAGCAAACCCAAAAAAACCAAAAAGCTTAATGATAAAGAAAGCAAAAAACCAGCCATTAAGCCAATCAGATTTTCTATAAATTTAGAAAAAAGTGAGGTGGTAGCGGTAAAAAAAACGATCTCAAATCCTTCTCTTGCCACTAAAAAGAAAATGGTTAAAAATAATGAAAAGTCAAAAATAGTTTGCTTGATTTTTTCATGAGATAAAAGAATATCTTTTGATTGATTCTTATGAAATAGCTGATGAAGGTTAACAACAACATAGGCTAAGAAAAATCCGGAAAAAAGATAAAGATATCCTTCTAAAAGTTCGCTGTTTTTATGAGTTAAAACCTTCCCTGCTTTACTCCCTAAGTTAAAAACAACAAAAGCAAGAATAAGATTAAAAATAATCCCTAATAAGGCAGCAAAAATTATCTCTTTTTCTTTTTTTATTTTTAATTTTTTTGATAATCCTAAAAAGACACCAGTGATAAGGAATGCTTCTAAAAACTCCCGAAAAGCGATAAAAAAAGTCGTTAACATTCTTCACAAGCCCCACCACACAAACAACTATCAATCATTTTTTGAAAATTGATCTCTACCTCTTGCCAATCTAAATTGTCAAAAAAAGAATCGATGTATCCTCCACGATTCGCTCCATAATCAATAAAATAAGCGTGTTCATAAGTGTCCAAAGCTAAAATCGGTTTAGCATACCAAACTGGAAAAGTATTTTGAGTATCACCAAGATAGTTAAACAGTCTTTCCTCCTTTTCATTCCATGCGGTCCAAACCCAGCCCCGAGCAGCAATACCTGTTGCCTTAACATCTTTTTTATAAGCCTCAAAGGAACCAAAATCTTTGTTAATTTGTTTTAATAAATCTCCTGATGGCGATCCGCCAGATCCACCTAAATGACCAAAATAAAGTTCATGATTAACAATCCCTCCATAAGCAAAAGTCAGTTCAACTTTTAATTCTCTTATTAAAGAATAAGTTTGATTAGCTGAAGTAAAATCATTTTCAGTTAATCTACTTAAGTTTTCCTGAATTTCGTTGTATTTATTAACATAACCTTGATAAAGTTTTAAATGTTCTTCAATAGTTTTTTTGGAAATTCCTCTCATTTGAAAAATTTTCTCTGGAAAAGTTTTCGGTGATATTTTGATAATTTTCATAACTAATACTAAACTTGTAATAGTTAAATTAAAACAAATATATTTTTATATGTCAAGTCAATGTCAAAGCCGGGTACATAGGTAACAGTATCTTCTTTTTAACTTGTAACTGATAATACTTAAAAAAGGAGTTAAATAATCAAGAGCTTGATGGGGACGAGTGAAGTTGTAGAAGATTAACCAGTCTGTTAATCTTTTGTTAACCTCAATTAGATTCGATTCAGTTAATAAGCTTTCAAAGTATTCATCAGTCTCTAT
>JBBIRE010000064.1:0-5191 GCA_037441985.1 Candidatus Roizmanbacteria bacterium | reverse complement strand
TTACCTTCGCCACACCTTACTCTCCAAGTTGGAGGAAAAATGCAGCTAGCAAGCACTCGTTTACGGCTAGGACTACGCAGGTCTCTAATCTGCTTCGCTCCCCTAGCTTTCGTGCCTCAGCGTCAACTACCTTCCAGGGATTCGCTTTCGCCACTGGTGTTCCTCATAGTATCAACGCATTTCACTGCTCCTCTATGAGTTCCAATCCCCCTAAAGATAGTTCAATTCTGACAGTATTTTATCCTTATTTCCTGTTAGGCAGGAAGATTTAAGATAAAACTTGTCAGAACGCCTACGCGACCTTTTACACCCAGTAAAACCGGATAACGTTTGGGGCCCACGTATTACCGACGCTTCTGGCACGCAGTTAGCGGCCCCTTTCTAGCAGGGTACTGTCAATCCCGACTTGTCGGGACTTCCTCCCCTACCACAGCGGTTTACACCCTTGCGGGCTTCTTCCCGCACGCGGCGTCGCGCGGTCAGGCTTTCGCCCATTGCCGACTATTCCTGATTGCTGCCTCCCGTAGGAGTGAGGGCCGTGTCTCAGTCCCTCTCTGGCTGACCACCCTCTCAGGCCAGCTACCCGTCATCGGCTTGGTAGGCCGTTACCCTACCAACTACCTGATAGGCCGCAGGCCCCTCCCTATCCAAGCAGTTACGCCCTTTACCCTCCGAATCGGAGGGACCATTGAGTATTACCCTCGATTTCTCAAGGCTATCCTCAAGATAGGGGCAGGTACCTACGTGTTACTCAGCCGTCCGCCGCTCCCCTCCGAATCGGAGGGGTCGCTCGACTTGCATATCTCAGGCACGCCGCCAACGTTCATCCTGAGCCAGGATCAAACTCTTAAAAAAGGGATTTTAAAAAGTATCCTAACCCGGTTACTGAATTTAAAACAATCTAATTGTTAAAGTGCCAAAAAATTAATTAATTTTAAATGAAGAATTATATTATAACTATTTAAAATTAAAACGTCAAGGGATTTTTTAATATTTAAAAATCATCAAAAAGTAATCAGATAAGTTATAATTCAAGATAAACGAGCATCAATTAAATACTATAAAATTTTTAATATTCAATTTTGAATTTTAAATTTTAAAACAATTTTTAATTTTTAATTTTAAATTCTAATTAATTTTTGCCCCATCAACTAATTGCAACTAATTACAACTGATTGCTACTGATTTCAACTTATTTAACTAATTCTAGACTATTTTTAGTATAATTAAAAATTATGCAAAACCTTACAAACCAAAAAGAAGAGTTAGATAAACTGAGACACTCTTGTGCTCATTTGTTAGCTGCGGCGACATTATCGTTATACCCCAGGGCAAAAATTACTTTAGGCCCACCGATAGAAAATGGTTTTTATTACGATATCGATTTTGGTGATATAAAAATTTCACAAGAAGATTTACCCAAAATTGAGCAGAAAATGAAAGAGATAATCAAAGATTGGCAAGGATTTAAGAAAATAGAAGTTGATGAAAAAAAGGCAAAAGAAATATTTGCTAGTAATCCATATAAAAGAGAAATAATCGATGAAATTATAAAAAAAGGTGATAAAATTACTCTTTATCAATCTGGAAATTTTGTTGATCTTTGTCGGGGCGGACATATCGACCAACCAAATAAGAAAATTAAATACTTCAAACTTCTCTCTGTTGCCGGTGCTTATTGGCGAGGAAGCGAAAAAAATCCAATGTTAACAAGAATATATGGGACAGCTTTTTTTTCTAAGGATGACCTAGAAAAATATCTACGCCAATTAGAAGAAGCGAAAAAACGCGATCACCGAATCTTAGGCAAAAGAATGGATCTTTTCCTGTTAACGCCTGAAGTTGGCGGCGGACTTCTTCTTTGGACACCAAAAGGAGCCATCATTCGACGACAAATTGAAAATTTAATTATTAATGAACAAACTAAAAGAGGATATCAGCACGTATACACTCCTCATATTGGCAGAAAATCGCTTTGGCAAACATCGGGGCATTGGGATCTTTACCGGGATAAAATGTATTCGTCGATGAAAATTGATGAAGATGAATATTTGGTGAAACCAATGAACTGTCCTTTTCATATGATGATTTACAAATCTCATCCTCGAACCTATAAAGAATTACCATTGAAAATTGCCGAAATTGCTACTGTCTATCGTTATGAAAAACCCGGGGAGTTAAGCGGGATGTTAAGAGTTCGCCACATTACCCAAGACGACGCTCATATTTTTTGCCGACCGAATCAAACGATTGATGAATTTCTAGATGTTTTTGATCTTATGCTTTACTATATGAAAATTTTTCACATCAAAGATTATTATTTGCGCCTTGGTCTACGGTCACCTAAAGAAAAATATTTAGGTAATGATCAGGTCTGGAAAAAGGCTGAAGAAGAAATTTTAAAAGCGATTAAAAAATTGAATATCGATTACATAAAAAGCGAGGGCGATGCCGCTTTTTATGGGCCTAAATTGGATCTTATCATCCGTGATTCAATTGGACGCGAATGGCAATGCGGGACAATCCAAATTGATTTTATGCTCCCGGCACGATTTGGTCTAGAATATGTTAATGAAAAAGGAGAAAAAGATCAACCAGTACTTATTCATAGAGCACCTCTTGGTTCAATTGAAAGGTGGGTGGCGATTTTGATCGAACATTATAGTGGTGATTTTCCTCTTTGGCTCTCCCCAATTCAAATTGCCGTTCTTCCAATTTCTGATAAATTTATTAATTATGCCAAAAAAATCAACGACGAATTACAAGCAAATAATTTAAGAACAATTTTAGATGACACTAATAATACTCTTTCATACAAAATTCGCCAATCAACCTTGCAAAAAATTCCTTATCTAGCTATAATAGGTGAAAAGGAACAAAAAGAAAAAGAGAAAAAGATTATCAGTGTTCGAACCAATAAGGGTAAAAATTTAGGTCAGATCAATCTTTATCAGTTCATAGCTCAACTTAAACAACAAATTGAGAATTTTACCTAAAAACAAGTCTATTTCAAAAAAAAAATATTTGATTAATTATCAAATATCAGCTCAGGAACTAAGAGTGATAGATAACGAAGGTAAAAATTTAGGCATCGTCTCCAAAGAAGAAGCGTTAAGAAAAGCCCAAGATTTAGACTTAGATTTAGTATTAATTGCCCCACAAGCCAAACCACCAGTAGCAAAAATTATTGATTTTAAAAAGTTTTTATATCAGGAGAATAAAAAGGAAAGGAAGAATAAAAGCGGTCAGAAAGGCAAAACCAAGGATATTAATCTCGGATTATTTATTGCTGAAAATGATTTACAACGATTAATCAAGAAAGGACAAGATTTCATCAAAGAAGGATTTCAATTAAGACTCAACCTCACCCTTAAAGGGAGAGAGATTATTAAAAAACAACGGGGATTTGATATAATTAATCGTTTTATCAGCGATTTGGGTCAAGTGAAAATTAGCAAACCACCGAAATTAGAAGGACGAGTGATAAGAACAGTTGTTGTAAAGTCAAAATAATATGGCAAAAACTAAGGCAAAAACAAAAAAATCAGTCGCCAAAAGATTTAAAGTAACAAAGACCGGGAAGGTTTTGTTTAGACAACAAGGCTTCAGACATTTAAGATCTAAAAAATCTAAAAGTTGGTTAAGAAGAAAAAAGAAATTAAAACAACTTACCGGCCAATATAAAAAGAAAATATTAAAAATGCTAGCTAAAAAATAACCATCTATGGCAAGAGTAAAATCGGGTATTTTAACCAAAAAAAAACATAAAAAGGTTCTTAAACTGGCAAAAGGATATTGGATGAGTCGGCATAAACAATTTAAAAAAGCGAAAGAGGCAGTCCTTCATGCGGGTGAATATGCATTTGCCGGAAGAAAAAAAAGAAAAAGAGACTTTCGTCGATTATGGATTATTCGCCTCAATGCTGCTGTTTCTCAATTTGGCCTTAAATATAATCAGTTTATTAAACTTCTTAAAGAAAAAAAAATCGAACTTGATCGCAAAGTACTTTCAAATATCGCCATTCAATATCCTAAAGTATTTGAAAAAATAGTGGAGTTTGTTAAAAAGTAAGTTGTTTGATAAGGAGAAACCCTGATGCAGGGTTTCTCCTTGTATCAAGGTTTCTCCTTGGATGAAAAAAGTTAAGAAATTTGTCAAAAAAATTAATAAAGAAACTGTCCTTAGGCTAATTATCTTTTTTTCTTCCATCATTCTTATTCTTTCTTCACTTTTCCCCCTTCTTTTTATCCGCTAAAACTTTGTACCGATTTAACCGATTTAACTGATTACCGATTTAACTGATATACCTTTATCATTAACTAAATCTATAATAAAATATATAAATGTTTTTAGAGACACCGATTGAGTCTTTGCCATCAACGAGTTTTGTAACGATTAGACGATTAAAAAATTTAGGGATAAATACCTACTTTGACCTTCTCAATTACTTTCCTATCCGTCATGAAAATTATTCGCTTATCTCTCCAATTAATCGATGTCAAGAAGGAGAAAGATTAACCATTGTTGGTCGAGTAGAAGATTTCAAAAATGAATTTACTAAAAGAAAATTTTCACTTCAAAAATTGGTAATTTTTGATCAAACAGGAAAAATTAATGGTGTCTGGTTCAACCAACCTTATTTAGCCAATTTTTTTAAAAAAAACCAATCCATTGCCGTTTCAGGAATTATCAAAAGATTTGGTTATCGATTAAGTCTAATGGTTGAAGAATATGAAATAATTAATGGGGAATACGAAAAAATCCATACCGGAAGACTGATTCCTTACTATTCTGAAAAAAAAGGTTTATCTTCACGTGTCATTAGAGAAAAAATTCACTTTATCCTTAAAAATATTGCTAACAACCAATCAATTTTAAAAGAGATTCTTCCTGAATCGATAGTTGTTTATAACCAACTGTTATCGGAAAGAAATGCCTATTTTCAGATTCATTATCCAGACAATAAAAAAATTCTTTCTTTAGCCCGAAAAAGACTAGCATTTGATGAACTTTTTTTCCTTATTCTCTCTCACGAACTAATAAAAAAAGACTGGCAGCGACAGATTACTAAAAATCAATTTCAAATTAATGACCAAATATTAAATCAACTTAATAAGATGATTAATTCTCTCCCCTTTTCATTAACTAACGCTCAAAAAAAAGCTTTTTTGGAAATTGTTGAAGATTTCA
>JBBIRE010000063.1:0-5470 GCA_037441985.1 Candidatus Roizmanbacteria bacterium | reverse complement strand
TTTAAACAAGATCTGCTTTACCGCTCATTAAATGAAGGCGCCTCCGGTGGTGAAAGAAAAAAAGCGGAATTAATTCAGGGATTAATCCTTAATCCAAAACTGATGATCTTTGATGAGATTGACACTGGCGTTGATGTCGATGGTTTAAAAATCATCGGTGAGACGATTAATCGAAATAAAAAAAACATAACTTATCTTTTAATCACCCATTATCATCGAATTGTCAAATATTTAAAACCTGATCGTGTCTTGATTTTGAAAAATGGCGAACTAAAAAAAGAAGGAGATGGAAAGTTGATTGAAGAAATAGATAGAAAAGGATATAAATTCATCGGTTAAGTGGTTGAAATTAGTTGAAACTGGTTGCAATTAGTTGAAATTGGTTAAAATCGGTTAAATCAGTTAACTAGTTGCTAGTTTTGCTAGTTAGCGGGTTGTTTTTCTTTGTCATTCCGAGTGGAGCGAAGCGGAATCGAGGAATCTTTTAATAATTTTAAAGATCCCTCCACTTCGGTCGGGATGACAAGAAATGAGATTCCCGATTAGATCGGGATTGACATACACTTTACTTGTCATCCCCGCGAAAGCGGGGAGCTCTTTAGATCCCTCCACTTCGCCCCGTCATGACGGGGCTTTGGTCGGGATAACAGTAAGGTGATATGGGATGACAAGATAGGAATTAAAAATTAATAACCAATAACAAATTTTTAATCAATATTTTAATAATTAATAAAAATAAAAAAATAAATATTTAAATATTAATTTATTCAATATTGAATAAAAATTAATTATTAATTATTTTCTAAAGTTATCTTGTTGCTAGTTACTAGTTAACTTGTTTAGGATTTAGAGAAATTAGAATTTAGAATTTATTTAGAATTTAGCCCTCCGATTCGGAGGGTAGAATTTAAATTAATTAGGTTAATTTGAAATTAGAAATTTATATTGTTTTATATTTTATGTTTAATGTTTAAAGTTTAATGTTCCAAGTTCCAAGTTCTAAGTTCGATATTCCACTTTTAAAATGTTAGAAGTTAGATGTTAGATGTTGGATGAAATCTTTAAACTTCGATTATCGCTTTGGCTTCTTTATGCCCCAAAATTATGTTTACAAAGCCAAAAAGGGGCTCTCTGAGAAAATTGTCGAAGAGATTTCATTCTTAAAAAACGAGCCAAAATGGATGAGAGATTTTCGTTTAAAAAGCTATCAAATTTTTATTAAAAAACCACTTCCCACTTGGGGTGCTGATCTTTCACAGATTAATTTTGATGATATTTATTATTACATTAAACCAACCGATAAACAGGCAAAATCATGGGACGATCTTCCTAAAGAAATTAAAGAAACATACGATAGAATTGGTGTTCCTGAAGCGGAAAAAAAATTTTTAGCCGGAGTCTCGGCTCAGTACGAATCCGAGGTGGTTTATGAAAGTATCAATCGCTATCTCCAAAGCAAAGGCGTTATCTTCTGTGATATGGACACCGCGGTGAGAAAGTATCCAGAAATTGTCAGACAATATTTTGGCCAACTGATTCCTCCTTATGATAATAAATTTGCCGCTTTAAACTCAGCTGTTTGGTCTGGGGGATCTTTTGTTTATGTTCCAAAGAATGTTTCAGTTTCGATGCCTCTTCAGGCTTACTTTAGAATTAATGCTCAAAATTTTGGTCAGTTTGAAAGGACTCTGATCATTGCTGAAGAAGGGAGTTTTGTTCATTACACTGAAGGTTGCACAGCCCCAATTTATACTACTGATTCGCTTCACGCGGCGGTAGTGGAAATTTTTGTCAAAAAAGGAGCTCGAGTGCGCTATACCACAGTTCAAAACTGGAGTCATAATGTTTATAATCTTGTCACCAAAAGAGCCAGAACCGATGAAGAAGCTATCATGGAGTGGATTGATTGTAATATTGGCTGTCTTCCCAAAGGTAGTAAAATATTTACTGAGAAAGGAATAAAAGATATTACTGAAATTACTGATGGTGATAAGGTGTTATCTTACGACTTTAGTAATAAAAAATACGACTTTTTCCTTGTAAAAGGAAAAATCAATCAAGGAAAAAAAACTGTCTATGAATTAACAACAGAAAATTTTCGACAGATTGAAGCGACTGACAACCATCCTTTTTTTGTTTTAAGAAAAAATCCAACAAATGGAAAATATTATCTGTGTGGGTGGCTGCCTTTAGCGGATATTAAAAAAAACGACTACATCGCTCTTCAAAATTTTTCGATTCCGTACCGACAACTTAAACCTTGTCCTCAACCACGAAGAAAGTTTAGAAGTCTAAAAAATGAAATTAAACTGCCTAAATATTTCGACGATGATTTTATGTGGTTTTTAGGCATTTATCTCGGCGATGGTTATTTGGAATACGACAAAAAGGGGAAACCACGAAGACTTTATCTAGCTATTCCTGAAAGAGATAGGGCGAGAAATCAATTAATTAGTTTTATAAAAAACAAACTCAAATCAAAGTATTCTGAAAAAGGAACTTGTGTTACCATTAATTCCGCTCTTTTGACCGATATTATCGACCAACTTGGCTTTGGAAGAAGAGCGAAAAATAAAAAAATTCCTCAATGGTTATGGACTCTTCCTTTATCTCAAAGATTAGCTTTTATTAGAGGTTATCTTGAAAGTGATGGATATTTTAGAAAAAATAAAAAAGGGGAATTAACTCAGATTATTTTGGCCTCTTCTAATAAAGCTCTTCTAGAGGAAATAAAATTATTGATGATCAGTTGTGGTCTCAATCCAACGAAAATTTCCTCCTATATTAAGCTTAGAACTCTTTATAAGAATAAACAAAAAATATATCGGTCTTATTATCTTCATCTCTCTTATAAAGAAAACAAAATAATGTTTGATTTAGGCTTAAAAAAAACTCCAGTTGACTTTCAAATTCTTGTTTTTTCAAAAGTGATCGATATTAAAAAAATAGCTAAAAAAACTGTTTATGACATCGAAATCGATCAAGTAAAAAATTTTTTTGCCAATGGAATTCTTGTTCATAATAGCAAAGTAACAATGAAATATCCGTCTGTCTATCTTTTTGGTAAAAAATCAAAGGGAGAAGTTCTTTCAATCGCCTATGCCAATAAGAATCAACATCAAGACGCGGGCGCAAAAATGATTCATTTTGATAAAGAAACTAAATCAAGAATCATCTCTAAATCAATTTCTAAATCCGGTGGTCGCACCTCCTATCGAGGACTAATTCAAATTATGCCTGAAGCCTCACTATCATCTTCTTATGTCAGCTGTGATGCTCTAATTTTAGATGAATTTTCTCGATCTGACACCTATCCAGATATGCGAATAAAAAATAACCAAGTATCTATTCAACACGAAGCGACAGTGGAAAAAATTGGCGAGGAAAAACTTTTTTATCTTATGTCACGAGGAATTAAAAAATCTGAAGCTGAAAGTCTTTTTGTCAATGGTTTTATCGAGCCGGTGGCGAAAGAGATACCTTTGGAATACGCCATTGAATTAAATCGACTAATCAATTTAGAAATGAGTGGGAGCGTTGGATAGCTCAAATAGTTTAGCAAGGAGAAACCCTGCTGCAGGGTTTCTCCTTAACATTAAATCAAATGAACAAAAAAATTTTTTTCAATCTTAATCAAATAAAAGAACGGCGTCTGATCTTTAATCAATCGGGTGACTATCTAATTTTTTTCAAAAACCTCTCTGGCAAATTTGAATTCATTATCAAAGAAAAAGACGTCAATTTAGAAATCTATGGCGTTTACCAGGGAAAAGATCAAGAGAGATTTCAAATTGAAACTATTCAACACCATCTTGCTCCTCAATCGACTTCTAATCTTCTTATTAAAGGTATCTTTGATGACCGCTGCCAATTTCTTTACCGAGGTTTGATTCGGATTGAAAAAGAGGCCCAAAAATCACACGCCTATCAAAAAAATCAAAACCTTCTCCTCTCGCCTTCAGTTTTTGTCGACTCAAAACCAGAACTTGAGATTTTAGCCAATGATGTTTTTTGCACTCACGGATCAACCACTGGCTACATCAATCAAGAAGAACTTTATTATCTTCAAACTCGGGGATTAACCAAAAAACAGGCGGAGAAATTGATCATTGAGGGTTTTTTATCAGAAATTAGGAGTAAAATTATTACATGAATAATCCTTTTTCCCAAATTAAAAATGACTTCCCTATTTTTTCTCATCACCCAAATCTTGTCTATCTTGACTCAACCGCCACTACTTTAAAACCAAAACCAGTTATTGATAAATTAATTGAATACTACCAACAATATAGCGCCAATGTTTTTCGAGGTATCTATCCTTTATCTGAAAAAGCGACTGATGAATTTGAAAAGACAAGACAAGTTGTTGCTCAATTTATTAACGCCAAACCAGAAGAAATCGTTTTTACCAGAAACACCACCGAATCATTAAATCTTCTTGCTTATTCTTTGGGAAGAAAAATTATTGAAAAAGGCGATGAAATCGCAACAACTATTATGGAACATCACTCAAACTTTGTCCCTTGGCAGATCCTTGCTCAAGAAACGGGGGTGACATTAAAAGTAATTGACATTAACGATCAAGGATATCTTGAATTGGGAGAAAAAAATGGGTCGATCGATCTAGCATCAATTATTACCAAAAAAACTAAAATTTTAACTTTAACTTATGTTTCCAACGTTTTGGGAACCATTAATCCCATCAAGGAAATTGTTAACGCTGCCAAAAAAATTAATCCCAAGATTGTTGTCATTATTGACGCCGCTCAGGCAATCGCTCATTTTTCAATTAATGTCAAAGAATTGGGAGTTGATTTTCTTGCTTTTTCTTCTCATAAAATGCTTGGACCAACTGGTGTTGGTATTTTGTGGGGTAAGCATCAATTATTAGAAGAAATCTTCCCTTTTATGTATGGCGGTGAAATGATTGAAAGGGTTTTTTTAGAAAAATCTGTCTTTAAAAAACCTCCTCATAAATTCGAGGCCGGCACACCAGCAATCGGTGAAGTAATTGCTCTTCAAGAAGCAGTTAACTATCTTCAAAAAATCGGTTTAAAAAATATCCACCAATATTTAAAAAATCTCTCTCAAAAAGCCTATTTGTCCCTAAAAACAGTTTTTGGCCAAAAGATTACTTTCTATGGACCGACCGATTTTAATCAAAAAGGGCCAATTTTAGCTTTTAATCTTTGTGATTATCATCCTCATGATGTCGCCC
Source organism: Candidatus Roizmanbacteria bacterium (assembly GCA_037441985.1). GTDB lineage: Bacteria > Patescibacteriota > Microgenomatia > UBA1406 > GWC2-37-13 > JBBILO01. The sequence goes on along the minus strand of JBBIRE010000063.1, from coordinate 252 downwards.
AAATTTTAGCTAACGAAGGGGTCTGCGTCCGCGCTGGCCACCACTGCGCTATGCCCCTTCATCAACGACTCAACTCTGAAAAAGGAACTGTTAGAGCTAGTTTTTATATTTATAACGATGAGAAAGATATTGAAAGATTGATTGAGGGATTAAAAAAGTGTATCAAAGTTTTTCAATAAGGAGAAACCCTGCAACAGGGTTTCTCCTTGCTGTAGGGTTTCTCCTTGATTATATCAAATTATGACCATCTAT
>JBBIRE010000062.1:0-5558 GCA_037441985.1 Candidatus Roizmanbacteria bacterium | reverse complement strand
CATTCCTGTTGGAATTATGTTTGCTTTTCCGCCAAAGGCACTTTTTGGTTTACTTTCCATCCAAAACATAACTATCGCTTTTTTGATATCATCAATATCATTATTCCTGTCGTTAAAGTTTTGGCGTTTCGCTTTAAAAAAATATCAAGTTGGTGGTAATTAAAATGATTAAAGTCAAAAACTTAAAGAAAATCTATCAGGTATACCATCGACAAAATAATCTTATTAAAGATATTTTCTTTCGGAGATATAAAGAAGTTTTGGCTTTGGATGAAATTAGCTTTTCTATTGAAAATAATGAATTTGTTGGTTTTATCGGACCAAATGGTGCGGGCAAAACAACAACGATGAAGATTCTTTCGGGTATTCTCTATCCAAGCAGTGGTGAAATTAATGTTTTGGGTTTTTTTCCTTTTGATAAAAAAACAAAGTTCTTAAAACAAATCAGTTTTGTTATGGGCCAACGCAATCAACTAATTTGGGATCTGCCGGCGATTGACAGTTTTCTTCTCAATAAAGAAATTTATGAGATTGATGACACTCATTTTAAAAAGAATCTCTCTGACTTAACCTCTCTCTTAAACTGTTCAAAATTGATTAACAAGCCGATAAAATCGCTTTCCTTGGGTGAGCGGATGAAAATGGAATTAATTGCTGCATTTCTTCATAATCCAAAAATCGTTTTTTTAGACGAACCAACCATTGGTCTTGATATTTTTTCCCAAGAAGCAATAAGAAATTTCTTAAAAACCTATCAAAAAGAGTTTAACAAAACGATCATCTTAACCAGCCATTATTTAGAAGATGTTAAACGATTAGCCAAAAGACTAATCATCATTAATCAAGGAAAAATTATCTATGACGGCAGTTTAAAAAATATTATTAAATTATATTCCAAAGAAAAAACGATTCGATTAACCTTAGAAAAACAACCAAATGAAGACTTCTTAAAAAAATATCATATTATTAATTATCAATTTCCTCGTTTAATTTTAAAGGTAAAAAGAGATCAAATTAATCAAATTATTTCTCAATTAAGTGATGAAATTGAATATGTCGACATTACCGTCGAAGATGAACCGATTGAGGATGTTATTAAAAAAATAATAATGAATAAAGAATAATCAATAATGAAGAAAGACAATAGAAATGCAATGGAAACACAGTTGAAATACGATGGAAATACATTGAAATACAGTAGAAACACGATAGAAATACTTAATAAAGCAGCCCTTCGAATCGGAGGACAAAATCCCGAAGGGACGCCGTTGGGGGCAATTAAAAATTTAAAATTAAAAATTTGAAATTGTTTTAAAATTTATAATTTAAAATTTGGTTATTATAATCTCAACAAACTCCCTTTGGAATTTGGTGTTTGGAATTTGAAATTTTAAATTATAATAATCTTATGAAACCTCAAACTTATCTTTTTTTGGTCTTGCTTCTCTTAATTTTCTTTTTTCTCGCTGGTTTTCGCTCTGGTCAATACGTTGAGAAACAAAATAAGATCAACTCAATTATTTTATCTCTGACTCCGCCGCCAACCAAAACACCAACCCCAACGCCAACAATCAGTTATCAAGAATATCAAAGTAGGAAATATCAACTAAAATTAATTTTTCCAAAAGGTTTAAAAGTTAATGAATCAACCAAAGAAGCCGTAATTGAGATTAAGAAATAAAAAGTTTTAAAGTGTAAAGGTATAAAGTCCCGAAGGGACCCTCCTAATCGGGGGGATGTAAAAGAGGGTAAAGATTGAAATTAGTTAAAATCAGTTGTAATTAGTTAAATCGGTAAAATCAGTTAACTGGTTGCTAATTTAGTTGGTTAACAGGTTGTTTTTCCTTTTTGTCATTACAAGCGAAGCAATAAGGTCGTTTCCACTGTCATTCCGATGAAGCGACCGAAGGGAGCGAAGTCGAGGAATCTTCCGAGATCCCTCCACTCGCTTCGTCCAGTCGTGACGGGCCTTCGCTCGGTCGGGATGACAGAGAATATAGATTCCCGTTTACACGGGAATGACATTTACCTATATTGTCATCCCGGTCCCGACAAAGTCGGGACAAACTCCAGCGGGGATCTATCTATAAAGAAAATCGAGATTCCGGATTAGATTAGACATGAGAGTAGTAAGTATGTGTTATTCCCACGAAAGTGCAAATCTCTAAAAGGTTAATGTTTAAAGTTTAAAGTTTAATGTTTAATATTTGATGTTGGATGTTCTAAGTTCCACGTTCTACGTTCCACTTTAAAATGTTAGAAGTTAGATGTTAGGTCTTGATTGTTAGATGATTAAACTCGCTTATTTTGGCAGTCCAGATTTTTCTGCTTACTTTTTAGAAAAAATTCTCATCGATAAGGAACTAAAAAAAATCCTTGAAGTTTCTTTTGTTATCACCCAACCCGATCGCCCAGTCGGTCGAAAACAAATCCTTACCCCAACCCCAGTCAAACAAATTGCTAATCAATACAACATTAAGGTTGTTTCGGATTTCGTGCTTCGTGCTTCGGGCTTACTCAAAAACCTCAATTTAGCCTTAGTTTATTCTTTCAGTGCAATAATTCCAAAAGATTTATTAAATTTACCCAAGTATGGCTTTTGGTGTATTCATCCCTCGTTGCTTCCTCGTTTTCGGGGACCCTCTCCAATCGTCTACCCATTGATTCTCGGTGAAGAAAAAACCGGTGTCACTATTTTTCAAATGGATGAAAAAATTGACCATGGATCAATTATCGCTCAAAAAAGTTTAACAATCAAAAATGATGATTATAGGCCAGATTTAGAGAAAAAGATTACTGATCTCGCCTTCAATCTTTACAAACAAACTATGATAAAAATATGGAACACATACGAGACGATCGTTTTGTATAAGTACCCAACCAAACCTCAAAATCACTCTCATGCTACTTACACTCGTTTGTTAAAAAAAGATGATGGCTTTATCCCTCTTTTTGTTTTGAAAAAAGTTTTAAATAACCAACCGCTTAATTTTGACGACTTACCGCTATTGGTTAAGGAATATTTAAACAAATATCCAAAAGAAAAAGAAAAATTCATTAAAAAATTTTTTAAAAATGGACGAATGTTTCATGTTTCATGTTTCATGTTTCATCTCTTTCGCGGTCTTTCTCCCTGGCCCGGTCTTTGGACGATTTTACCTAATGGTAAAAGATTAAAAATTTGTGATCTAAAAATAGAAGAAAATAAAAAATCTAACGTTCTCCGTTCTACGTTCTACGTTCCACGTTCTACGTTACACCTTACACGCGTTCAGCTCGAAGGCAAAAAACCAGTTGATTTTGATACTTTCAATCGCGCCTATAAACTTTTCTAACTTCCTAAATCTTTAACCAACTTGCAGACCTCGCAGGTCTGCAAAAAGGCCTTCCAGAAATAAATTTTAGTTTGTCCTATCAATCCATACAGACCTCGCAGGTCTGCAAAAGGGAGTTAAACCAAATAAAAAATCAAATTAAAAACAAATTTTTGTATAATAAATTATTTTTATGAAAAAAAATCTCAAATCATTCTGGCAGAAATTAAAGGAATTTATTAAAGAAGGATTATCACCAAAACATCTCAAAGAAGCCCTTAATGACTTTATGCCTTGTTGCGGAAAAAAGTAATTATTTCTTACCAATACCAAACAAGCCAAAAAAAGCAACGACTAAAATCTTAAGATTATTAATCACATCATACCCTCGCAACAATTCCTTCCACGCCTGACCAACAGTTTTTTGCCTTGGTTTTCTTTCTTCTTCCATTTTATTGACGAACTAAAATTGGCAGTCTTGGTTTACCTTTGTCTTCAACCAAAACCATCTCGGTTGCCACATACAATCCCAAAGAAAGCAATTTTGCTTTTTCTGGATCGATCCCTAATTCTTGCGCCACCTTCAAGATATACCATAAATCCAAATTGAATGCTTGATGAGATTGATTGTTATCAACATCTAAAGTTGTTCCTTCTTTTAAATTAATCACAACCGCCTGTTCTTGATGTTCGCCCTCTAAAACCTGAATCTCACCACTCAAATTTCCTCCCAAAAATATAATTTTTTCACCTGAAGGGATTTCTGCTAAATTTCTCTTTTCAACTTCTTGCATTACTTGTGCCCAAATATTTTTTGCTTCCTCTAAACCAGGATCGACTGAAGTTAAAATTCCCAAAATCTCATCTTTTTTTTCTTTTAAAGTAGTAATAATTTTTTTATGATTATCTACAAAACCACAACCAGCGCTTTCTCCATAAGCATGAGTATCGCGATGAAAACCAATGGGATATTGCAAATTTTTCAAATCAGAAACTGTTTTTTGAAAAACCTGATTAAAATCTCCGCCATTCAAAAGCCAACGCAAAGCAATAAAATGAAAACTACCGCCTAATATTTGAGGATAAGGTCCTTTTGTTTTTCTTTCACCCGATCGCCCATCAACACAAAAAGGAGGAGTTAACTTTGAATTAACTTCCACAAAAGGCAAAAGAGATAAAAGCTCATTTTTCTTACCGTTTCCCATAAAAAAACTAAAAAAACTTTTAAAAACTAATTATACCTTAAGAATTAAGCCAATTAAATAACCAACTACCGCTGAAGCCACCCCAATAATGGCTATTTCTAAGCCATTTTTAATTAGTCCCCGACCTAAGGTTTGTTTTGCTTTGATAAAACCGAGAATAAACAGACCAATAAAAGAAATTATCACAGAAACAATTACTCCGTTTTTAATAGAAAAGATGAAAAAAGGAAAAACCGGGACTAAAGAACCGAAAAATGAGGAAAAGCCAACCGTCATCGCTTTTGGTAATGCTTGGTTTCGGTCAACCGCCTCAAGCTTTAACTCCTGCTCCATCATCACCTTCAACCAATTTTCTTTATTCCGGGTAATTTTATTAACGATATCGTCCAAAATTTTTCCCTTAAAGCCGTAGTTCTCATACATCGCCCGTAATTCCTCTTTTTCTCCTTCTGGGTAATTGTCAATTTCCCATTTTTCTCGCTCTAATTCTGATTGATAATAATCGGCTTCGGCCAAGGTTGAGGTATAGGCAACGGCCGCCATAGCGACTGACTCAGCAAAAGTGGCTGCCAAACCGGCGACAATGACAATTTTTGAAGAAACTGTCGCTGCCGCCATTCCTAAAACAATTCCCAAAACATTAACCAAACCATCTTGAAAACCTAAAATCACCTCAGGCAGACTAAAGTTTTTTAAATGTGCCTCATCGTGATGAATCGACTGATGAATGGCTTTTTTTTGATGAGAAGCATAAAGTTCACTAACATTTCTTTTCAAAAATGCCTGCCTGGCTTTTTCAACACGAAACATAAAAAAATAAGGCTCTAGACAAGATAACTAATAAATTTTATTGTCTTTTTTTAAAATTTGCAATAATTCTTTTTTCATTTGTTACGGTGTTTTCTTCCATCACCTTTCACATTCTTTAAGATGGTAAGGAAAATTAATTTTAACTCCATTAAATTTCGTTAGTCTTCTTTTAGTATAACTCCAAAAAGACTCTATTCCAGCAACATGAATTTTCCCTTTTGAAAATTAA
>JBBIRE010000061.1:0-5650 GCA_037441985.1 Candidatus Roizmanbacteria bacterium | reverse complement strand
ATTATTCAACTGGCAGAAGAAAGATTAGTAGCACGAAAACAAAAAAATTATCAAAAAGCTGATGAATTAAGAAAAAAAATCGAATCACTTGGATACACAATTGAGGACATGGTGGATGGATATAAAATCAAAAGAAAGTAATAATTAAAAGCAATTTTTAATTTTAAATTAACCAGCAAACTCGCTAACCAGCAACTAGCTAACGGATTTCACCCTTTACGCCTTTATACATTTATACATTTACACTTTTACACCTTATACTTTTTTCCCATCATTTAATAAAAATGAGACGATCGTCTCAAATTTATTAAAAGGTAAAATTATTTAGAGGATTGTAATAACTAATATTAATCTCCAATTATTTTCTCTCAACTACTAAAATAGTTTTATAATAAAACTTTAGCCACTTCTTGATAACGACCATTGTCAAGAAGTATCAAATTAAAGGCTATTAATAAAACTTGATTCTTTAGGAATTTTAACTTTCTTAGCTAATGAATCTACTCTCCTCTTGAGAAGAAAATTTTTAATTTTATATCACAACGATTCTCTTTTACGTTTTAAGTTATGCGTTCTACGTTCAATTTTTAGTGGACCCTGGAGGGGTCGAACCTCCAACCTTTCGCACGTCAAGCGAACGCTCTAGCCATTGAGCTAAGGGTCCTTTAATTGATAATTTTACCAAACAACGATGATTTTTTAAATTCAATTATTCTAACTTTTTTAATCTCGCCGACGTCTTCTTTTTTTGCTTCCACAATAATCGGTAGTTGATTAGATAATAATCCTTCGTAATAGTGGTCGTTAATTTTCTTATTTAAAATAAGAACATTATCTTCTTGATTAATCATTTTTTCAAGAAATGCTTCGAATTTTTGTTGAGAAAGGTTTCTTAATAACTCAGAGCGAATTTTCTTCTTTTTTTCGGAAACTGGTTTAATTTGTTTTTCCAAATAGTAAGCAGCGGTTTTTTCTCGTCTTGAATAGCGAAAAACATGAAATCGGTCGACTGGAATCTTTTTTAATAATTGATAGGTTTCTTCAAATTTATCATCATTTTCCCCTAAAAAACCGACAATAACATCGGTGGCGATAAAAGAATTGGGATAAATCTTTTTTAATTGATTAACGATTTCTTCATATTCCTTTATCGTATATCCTCGTTTCATTAATCTAAGAATATCGTCGGAGCCAGATTGAAGAGGAATATGAAAAAAATAAACAAATCGCTTGGTGTTTTTTATTTTTTCCAAAAATTGTAAGAAATCTTCTCTAAAAGACCAGGGATGAATCGAACCAAAGCTAATTCGCTCAACTCTTGTCTTATCTAAAACAGCCTTAATTAACGACTCCAAACTTTTTCCATTATCATAGCCGTATGCTTCGGTATTAATGGCGGTTAAAATAACTTCTTTAATCGAAAGATTATTTTGATAAAAATTAATTTTGTCGACTATTTGATCCTCTGGGATTGATTTCGGCAACCCACGAAGATAGGGAACAATGCAAAAGGAACAAAACCGGTGACAACCTTCTTGAATTTTAATAAGCAATCTTTTTGATGAAAGATATTTATCAGAAACAAAATTATCTTCTAAAAACAAATCACTAGTTTTTTTAATTCCTACCAACTGATTGATTCTCTTAAAAAGAAGGTCCTTATTTTGATTATCAACGATTAAATCTACCGGCAGCTTATAGCTAATATTATTTTTTAACCAATAGGTCGCCGCACACCCGGTGATCGCTAATTTCGATCTGGGATAATCACTTCTTAATTGATAGATCAACTGTCGACTTTCACGATCAGCTTTGTGAGTTACTGTGCAAGTATTAACAATAATCACATCTGGCTTATCTTCGGATTTTTGCCAACCATTTTTAATCAATTGATAATCCAGCGCCTCTTTTTCTGCTTGATTGACTCGACAACCTAAGGCTAATGAGAAAAATTTTTTTTTCATAAAAAAGTGAGCCTGGGGAGACTCGAACTCCCAACCGATCCCGACCTTAGTCGGGACTGCTCCACCAGTGATGCTATTTCTTAAATTTTATTTATCAGTGAGCCTGGGGAGACTCGAACTCCCAACCGACGCCTTAAGAGGGCGCTGCTCTACCAGTTGAGCTACAGGCCCATATCGAGTGCCCCTGGAGGGAATTGAACCCCCATCATTGGTTCCGAAGACCAGTGCTTTATCCGTTAAGCTACAGGGGCAAAAATAACTGTTATAATTGTTATAAAAATTATATCATTTATGTTAAAATTATGATATACTGGTGACTGTAGCTCAATTGGTGAGAGCACCTGCCTGTGGAGCAGGTTGTTGGGGGTTCGAGTCCCCTCAGTCACCCAATATTGGGGTCATAGCTCAATTGGTTAGAGCGCTGCCCTGTCACGGCAGAGGTTGCGGGTTCAAATCCCGTTGGCCCCGCCCATAGAATTAATAACATGCATTAAACTTTAAACCTTAAACCCTTGTAGGAAATAAAAAAAATTATCAACCATAAGTTACTAATATCTTTGACATTCCTATATTAATTTGCTATAATATTTTTAGATCCTAAGGTTTATCTATTTTTGGATAAGCTTTAGGATTTTTTTTATGGGTCAATTTTATAAGCAAATTGTCGTCATTGTTTTCTCTATCTTTTTTTTAATTCCTATCTCTAATTTTGTCAAAGCAGAGGTAGTTAGCGAACAATCGGCAAAATTTAAAATTAATAACAACGGATTTACCAACAACGATCTCTTTCTAAAAACTAAAGCCATTGAAAATGTTTTGATAAAATATCAATCGCCTTTAGTAAATAATGTTAGTCAATTCATTTATGTCTGTCAAAAATACCAATTAGATTGTTATTTACTTCCGGCGATTGCCGGTTTAGAATCAACCTTTGGTCGTTTTGTTTACCCCCAAAGCTTTAATCCTTTTGGTTGGGGAGGCGGTTATATTATGTTTAGAGATTGGAACGAATCAATTGAGATTGTTGGAAAAGGAATTCGGGAAAACTATCTCAATAAAGGCGCTAAGACTGAGGAGCAAATTGGAATGATCTACTCAGAAAGTCCGACTTGGGCTCAACGGGTCAAATTTTTAAAAACAATTTTTATTAACGAAGAGAAAAGGCTGGAATATCTCTTTACAAACGATAAATTATCTTTATAATTAAATCTTATGAAAAACTATAAATTAAAGAGACTGGAAAATAAAAATGTAGAAATAGAAGTTGTTATCGACAAAAACACCATTAAAAAAGAATACGAGCTCGTCTTTAATGAAATGGTAAAAAATTTAGTGGTTGACGGCTTTAGAAAAGGCTCGGTGCCCAAAAATATTGCTCAAAAATACTTGGATAAGAATAAGGTATATGAAAAAGTGATTCAAAAAATTCTACCAGCAATTTATGAAGAAATTGTTAAAAAAGAGAGTTTAAAACCTGTCACTTATCCAAAAATTGATCTTGTCAAGGCCAAAGAAGGCGATGACTGGCTAGTCAAAATCACTTTGGCTGAAATACCAACGGTTAACTTAAAAGATTATAAAAAGAAAGTAATTGAATTTAATAAAAAGACCCCTCAAATATGGGTGCCGGGAAAAGATCAAAAAAAGGAATTAACCGAGGAAAGCGAAGAAAAAAAATTATCTCGTCTCAATGAAATTTTTAACATTTTAATTAAAGAAACTGAATGTCAAATTCCCGATCTGTTGATAGAGAATGAACTTCAAAGGAAGTTGGCGAATCTCGTTGACGAATTGCAAAAATTAGGGTTAACAATCGAAGACTACCTTAAATCAAAAAGATTGACTCTTAATCAGCTAAAAGAAAATTATAAAAAAGAAATTATTGATAGTTATAAACTAGAGCTAGTTCTTAGTGAAATTGCCGAAAATGAGAAAATCACGGTTGAAAATAAAGAGATTGAAGATTTGTTAGGTAAAATAAAAGACGAAAAACAAAAAGAAAATATTAAAAAAAATATTTATTATTATGCCGCTCTTATTCGCAAACAAAAAACGATTGACTTTCTTCTAAACCTATAGTAAAATAGGGTATGTTCTCAACAAAAAATCAAAAACAAAATAACCGTGCAAAAACAAATTTAACCGAATTGGAGAAACCAAATTTATCTCATAGTGGCGGAGAATATCAACCGACTAAAGAAAAACCCTCTCTTATTTCAACTTCTCAAAGAAAGGAATTTACAATCTTTAACTATCAACATTATTACGAACAAGAAGTTATTAAAAGAAAAATAAAGGAGTTATTAGACGTAATAAAAAACGAAATTGAAGCGATTAAAATAACTCAGAAAAATTTATTGACTGAGGTTAATGATATTGAGAAGCTAACATTTGACAGAACAAGTGAAAAACCCAATGTTTATACTATCAATTTCCTCGAAATTATCATTTCTATTTTAAGAAATTTAAGAAAGAAAATCGGCGAATCCAAAACTTGGCTTGAGGCTTTAATAACTAGAAAGAAAAAAAGAGGCTCCTTATTTTTGGCTCGTTCAAAAAAAATGGGCACCCAATACTCTCTTTCTCAAGAACTGCAAGCAGCGCGATCAATCCAGTAAATTATTTATTCTAATAATCTAATAAATAAATTAACGTTTTTTGCCCAACTGCCTAAGGAGGGTGGTGTGTATTTTTTCATTATTTGAGAAGCCGTCACCAAACCCTTATCAAGGTATTCTTCCTTAATTCCCTTGGCGACAATTTCAATTGCCTCATCATATGAGCTAAATTTGGTCACTTTATCGCCATAGATACCCCAACCCCAGCAATTATGTGAACCTTCTGGAATCTTTAAACATAAATTGGATTCTTGCATAGCAATTGCCGGTAACAGTCGATAATCGAAGGCATATTTGTCAGAAACTTCAACAATCTTTTCGGCATAATCATAAAGAGGGGAATTATATTTTCTAAAAAATGATTTTAAGTTGGCGACTCGACTATCGCCCAAAACTAATTCTGTTTCTAAACTAGCCGCTGATTTATTCAATGAAGGAAGAATAAAAAAGTTATTTTGGTTATTGATATGATTTATTTCGTAAAAGATTTTTTGAGCCACATCTTTATTTTTAATTTTATTATTAAGAAGATTAATGATGTAAAAATTAACAATTAATAAAATAAAAAAAAAGGCAAAAACAAGTAATTTCCTCTTCATAATTTTATTCTAATTAAATTAAAAAAAAGATCAAGTCTTTGTATAGATCACATACATTTGAGACTCTCGAGGTAAAATTTTTAACAGGTAATTGATAGGTGAAATATTGTCTAGACTTTTATGAACACGTTTTGTCTCCTCTGATTCTAAGGACAAGTTATACCATACTAAATAATCAACTAAAGCATTGTTAAAATCAGCGATATCCTCTAAAGCTAAATGCTTATTGCCATCAATAAACTCCTCTTTTAAAGTTCTATTGGCTCTTTCAATAAAAGCATTAATCTTTGGACATCTTGGATAGATAAATACACGCTTAATGTTTTTTTGTTTAAGATAAAGATCAAACTCTCCTAAAAACTCTAAACCGTTATCTGTTTGAATGTTATGAATACCATCTTTTATTGGATAAACAAGTTCTAGTTTTTTAATAAAGTCAGTTGAGTTTTTACTGTTTAGTCTGGTATAA
>JBBIRE010000060.1:0-5708 GCA_037441985.1 Candidatus Roizmanbacteria bacterium | reverse complement strand
CAATTCACTTATTGATTTATTGCTTGTTTTAATATATTCTCTTATATGATAATTAGTCTTTGCGTTTTTATGTAATTTTTGTAACATACCTAATATTTTACTATCCATAACGTGTCGTTGCTAAACAGTTAGTTATTGGAATCCCGCTTTGTCATTCGGAGTCCTTCGAGTCGGAGGACGAGGAATCTTTTAATCATTAAGATTGGCTCGACCCGCCGTTTCACTTGCGAGATGACAGGAAAATATCAATAAATTTTTGCTATCGATTTTAATTACCATCTGACTATTATCATAAATTTTGACATAGAACCCAACTCAATTTGACAAATTGAGTAAACTATAGTATACTTAATTTATGATAATTAAGAGAACTATGCTTAATCAAATTAAAAGTTCACTTTTCAGAGAACCAAAGATTATTATTATTTATGGTCCGCGACAAAGTGGAAAGACTACTTTGGTAAAACAACTTTTGGAAGATTTTCCTAAAGAAAAATACCTCTTTTTTAATGGTGATGATATCCGTACCCAGGAAATCCTTTCTCAGCCAAGACTGGATGTTTTGAAAAAAATAATTGGCAGCAATCAATATCTAATCATTGATGAGGCGCAAAGAATTATCAACATTGGTTTGGTGTTAAAACTAATCTATGATGAATTAAAAATCTATATCCTGGCTACTGGTTCATCTTCTTTTGATTTAGCCAATGAGATTAAAGAATCGCTTACTGGTCGAACAAAAACTTTTATTCTTTATCCGCTTTCGGTAAGAGAACTGCCTATTGAACCGCCGAATCTCTCTTTTAAAGACAGACTGGAGGAAATTTTAAGATTTGGTCTCTATCCAAAGACAACGACCCTTACCGCTGAGAAAGAAAAAATTGATTATCTTAACGAATTAATTAATAACTATTTATACAAAGATATCTTGATTTTTGAATCAATTAGAAAACCAAAAAAAGTGATCGATCTTTTATCGCTTTTGGCCTTTCAAATTGGATCAGAAGTTTCGATTCAAGAACTAGCGCGAAATCTCTCTTTATCGAAAATTATTGTTGAAAAATATCTCGATGTTCTTGAAAAGATGTTTTTGATTGTTAATTTAAGAGGTTTTAGCCGTAATTTAAGAAAGGAGATCTCAAAAACCTCTAAATACTATTTTGTTGATTTAGGTTTAAGGAATGCTTTAATTAGAAATTTTAACCCTCTTAATTTAAGAGATGATGTTGGTAAACTTTGGGAGAATTTTTGCTTTATTGAAAGAAAGAAAAAGATTGATAACGAAAGAATTCCGACCAATTTTTATTTTTGGCGGACATATGATCGAAAAGAGATTGATTTAATTGAAGAAAAAGAAGGGAGACTAATGGGATTTAAATTTAGTTGGCGAATAAAAAACAAAAGGAAGGTGAAAACTGCATTTAATGAGTTTCGATCAACATATAATAACAGTGAATTAAAAACAATTAGTCTGGAAGATATTGAGGGGTTTTTGTAACTTTTTAAAAAACCTCCCTAATGCCTCAAAGTAATTTCTAAACACTAAGCAGAGTTCCCGGTCACTGAGGCGTTAGCCGAAGGGACGTGGGTGTCTATAGTTTACCTCTTCTTCAATCTTTCCGTATTCTCTTTCATAAAAAGGGAGAAGAGTCTTAATCTGTGGTTTTAAAAGCTTACCGCAAGAGAAGTTAGATAATCGCCAAAGATTTGTTAATATTAATTTAAGTTTTTTATCAGACTGATATCTTGATAGAATTTGATTGCCTATCTTTTTTCTTTTTGGTAAATCAATCCTCTTTTTACCTAAAAGAGTAATTCAATGTTTCCTTCCCAAACCAGAAGTCTGAGAACAAAAATTTAACATCTCGCTCTTTTTCTTTTTATTTACCTTTTGATAATTGCGATAAATAGTTTTTAAGAACTTATATCTTTCTTTAAGAGTAAGAGATTTTTTATTCATAATTTTTCTCTGTTGATTGAGGAACACCTTTTAACAGAAGATTGATCCCTACTAACAGAGAGAATTAATTGTAAAGAAGTTAAAAGACTATTTTAGTTTGATTTTAGTTTGAGGAATCAGATTATTTTTAGTTCGATTTTTGATGAGGCATAACTAGCTCTTGCATCTCAAAAATTTTTTGCTATAATACCTTTTTATCATATGAAGTCAGCGGTTTCTCATATCATTATCCTCTTTTTCGTCCTCATCTTTATTGGATGAGGCGGGGGGATAGTGATTGAAAACCGCTAAATTTTTTTAAAAATTATCCCCCCTCCGATTAGGAGGGTTTTTTTGATCGAGTTTATATGTCTGAAAATAAACAAACACCATTTGAGCGATGGATATCTTCTGGGAATTTTTCAGAAATAAGTCTTGTAAGAAACCCAGAAGAATTTCTGTCATTATTGTATAGGAGAAGACAGGAATTATCTCTTCTTCCACCTTATTTAATGGAAATTCGAGAAAAAGCTCGTAGGGAATTATTGGGAATTAGTCCAGATGAATTGGCGATTGTATATGGAGAGCAACCTACTGGACTAAATGAGCCAGTTTTAGTTATAGGAAAAAGGGTAGCAGCAGAAGCCACAAGACGACGAGACCCAAATATTAGACTAGTTGAATATTATGCATCGGGCGACACAGCAAATTCACAAGAAGGTTTTTATAAGCTTGTTCTACCCGATCCTTCTAATGAAAGAGGTGTGTGGGAACATAATATAATACCAATTAGGCATTTTAATCAAGTTGCTGCTTTTCAAATCTCTGTTGATCATTTAATAGAAGGATTTGACAAATTGGGCCCATTACTTATTGAACGTTACGGTTCAGATAACAGAAGAGTATTTGAGTTGATTGGAAGAATGGCGGTTATGCGATATAAAAGAGATAAGGGTCAGATACAAAGTTATGATCAAGCACAAATTGCTCTTCTTAGAGATATCGAAGGAATATTAGGAATACGATCTCGTAGGTGGATAAGAGATATTGAGTTTGATACTGCTTTGGCCGCTCTTGAACTTGCAGATGGTGAAACTGTTTTATCAATCCTTATGAGTCAATGGCGTAATTTTTTAGAAATAGCTAGGAAACATCAAATTCCTGAAGATACTAGAACTAGAATTCCAAATCCAAATGAAATGCCTTTTTGGGTTTATTTAACATATGATGGAAGACCAATTAGAGCTCAGGTATTTTTTGATGATGATAGAATGAAATTTATTGCCACACATCCGCAACAACGTGATTTAATTTTGGAAGAGTTTGATATGGATTCTCTTATCGAACGAATTAAGAAAGGTACTTTGTTTTTAACTTTTCGAGTCCTTCCCAGAGCTTTTTTGCTTTCATTAATTTTTGATGGTCATATAACTGGTGGTGGAGCAAGATATAATGAAATTCTTCAAAAGGTTTTTCCCGAATTAACCAATTGTTCACACTATCCAATTGCTTTTATGGATTTAGTTGACGAGGAAGGGCGGCCAAGAGGTGTCATTCAATACAGAAGCAGTGCCTTAAACAAGAAAAAAAACCCATATTTAGTAGCAGCTGAAAAGCAAGTTAGTAGAGGTATGGTGTCTATGGTTGATTTGTTTTTATCATTACCAGATAATGCAAGGGATAGAATTGAAGAAGCGATTAATAGTCCAAGTTTTAATATGAGTACAAGAATTTATCTTTAAAAGTTACTAAATATTACCATCAATCAAATGAAAGGAAAAAAAATAAATATTTTAGCTTTTGCAGCGCATCCAGATGATGTTGAAGCCTGTGCAGGAGGTTTATTGATAAAGGCGAAGAAAAAAGGTTTTTCTACTGGAATAATTGATATGACGCGGGGTGAGGCTTCTAATTTCGGTTCTGTCAAGGAAAGAGATAGAGAAGCAAAGAAAGCAGCAAAAATACTAAGTCTTGATTATCGTTTTAACTTAAATATTCCAGACGAGCATGTTTTAGTAACTGAAGAGAATATTTTAAAAGTTGTTAGTCTAATAAGAGATTTAAAACCCGATATAATTCTTGCTCCTTATTACAACGACTTGCACCCTGACCATGCTCATACCGGTCAAATAGTGAATTATGCTTCCTTTTTCGCTAAGATAAAAAAATACAGTAAGGATTTAGAAGAAAAAAATACTCACCAAGTTTCGCTTTTGCTTTTCTACATGCTTCATACAGAATTTCAACCATCATTTATTTTAGATGTTTCCGAGGAATATCAACAAAAAATAAAAAGCGTTTATGTCCACCGTTCCCAGTTTTTTAAAAAAGAGAAAAAAGGTTATACAAAACAATTTCACAATCCTCATTTCATGGAATTCTTCGAATCAAGAGCCAAAGTATACGGTTACAAAATAGGAGTTAAATTTGGGGAGCCATATTTAATTAAAGGCTATTTAGGTTTAACAGATTTTACAAACATTATTTCGGGAGAATTAAGAAGTTTAACGTCCTGGATAAAAAATTATAAGTAATTTTATTAAATGGAAAGAGAGATAGAAATAAAATTTTATTCAGAAAATTTTTATCGATTTGATTCTTTTGACCCCAAAGTCTTAATGAAAGAAAAGGAAAGACAAGGTTTAAAAGTATCAGTGGTTGTGCCTACTCTTAATGAAGAAAGAACTGTGGGCAACTTGTTAGATTTGATTCAAGTTGTTGCAAACAATTATAGATTAATTGACCAGTTGGTAGTTATTGACAGTGGTTCGATCGATAATACTCAAAGAGTTGTAGAATCAAGGGGAGTGTCATTTTATCAAGCAAGAGATATTCTGCCACAATTGCCTGTTGCGAGCGGTAAGGGAGAAAATTTGTGGCGAAGTCTTTTTGTTACCAATGGGGATATTATTGTTTTTTTAGATGCCGACCCTCAAAATCCTCAATTAGGGTATTTATATGGATTGTTAGGTCCATTAATTATGCGACCGGAAAAATATCTTTTTGTTAAGTCAGTTTTTTCAAGAAAAACTAAAGGAGGAAATAGAGACGGATTGCTAACAGAAGGAGGAAGAGTAACTGAAATTTTTATTCGCCCCATGATTCAATGGTTATTCCCGGCGTTGCAATCAATAGTTCAACCAATTAACGGAAACATAGCCGGAATGAGATATATTTTAGAAGATTTAGAGTTTCCGACAGGATATGGAGTTGACTTATCAATTCTTTTAGATATTGTTTATAAATTTGGAATTGATAAAATTGCTCAGGTATATTGCGGAGAATTTCGTCAGGACGGTCAAGATAATCGTTGTCTAGGTAGGATGGCTTATATCTATTTAAATACAATGGTTAGAAAGGCACAAGAAATGGGTCGTTTAAGTAATGATTGTAATGTGAACGAAACTTTCTTTCAACCTACTATCAACAAGGGAGGGGATATTTTTTTTGAAAAGTTTCCTTATTCTGAAGTAATTAGGCCCCCCAAAAAAATTATTGAAACCAAATAACAAATTTAAAATGATTAAATTTAATCAAACGAGTAACGTCAAAAATCAAAAAATTCGTTGTTATTAATTTAAACGAAGACAATTTAAAAGATTTAAAAAAACTTTTATATATTGTTTGTCAGAATTTAAAGATTTCACTGTCGAATACTTTAAAAAAGATGGCGTGCCCAGTGCTTTAATTTATCCTCAATCAAAAAGACCAAAAAAATTTAAGGTGATTTTTAATGCTCATTTGGATGTTGTTGGGGGAAAAGAAGAGC
>JBBIRE010000059.1:0-5735 GCA_037441985.1 Candidatus Roizmanbacteria bacterium | reverse complement strand
TTATTTTCTTCAAGCCAAGATGCCTCCATTTTACAATAAGGACAACTCATAGTGGCATAAAGTTTTATTTCTTTAACTTTCAAAGGTTCAACTCCAGCGATTTCATTGACTAATTTTTTTAACACTTTATCTGCTTGATGAGAGATTTTATGAGCGGTAGGATTATCGGTAATTCTCCCCAAGAGTGATGGATCAGAAACACCAACGATCGTTTCTTTATCTTTATTTAGTACTAAAAGGGAGCAGGGTAGAAATCCAAAAAGATTTTCATCGGCACTAATAATATTGCCCAACCAATTTTCTTGACAGATATGAAAAAGTTGACCGCGATTATTAGGTAGTGATGTTGTTCCTAAAAGCTTCAAGTTATTTTTTTTGATTTCTTTTTCAACTTTTTTAATAACTTCCTCATATGAATGAGGACTTTTTCGAAAATAAGCGAATTTCATAGTTTTTTAATAAAAATTAATAACTGTTTGGCGATTTTACCCGCCTGTTTTTTAGTTAATTGGTAATAAATTTCTCGACCTTTTTTTTCTGTTTTAACCAACTCCAATTTTCTTAATTTTTCTAAATGCTGAGAAACCGCTGATTGAGATAAATTACAAGTCTTAATCAATTGACTAACATTCTTTGATTGATTTACAAGACAACTTAAAATCTTTAAACGGGTTAAATTGCCAAAAACATTAACTATAGTTTTCATAAAAATATATTAGCAATTACTAATATATTTGTCAAGAGATTATTGTTTTTTCATCGAATAAAAAGCTATTTATTAAAAAGAATATTTCTCAAGGAAATTTCCTTCGCCCACGGGGCTAAAGGTTGAAAATTTTTTAATTTTTCATATTGGTTAATTTCTATTTCCGCTTTTTCATAAGCAAATTCCGGCTTGATTTCAATCGGAGAGGAAAGAATTAATTGATAAAGATAATTGATTTCATGTTCAAAAAGTTGGGATTTTGAGTCTTTCGCTAAATAAGAGTATTTGTTGATAAATTTTAATTGATTAAATTTCTTTTCTTTTATAATCCACTCTCTTTTTAAGTTTTTAATGATCGATTCTTCCATTGATTCAAGTTGATTGTTAATATAAATCGGATGAGAAGAAAAACTGGTGTCCCAATATCCATCAAAAACTGGATGACGACGTTTTTGAAGGATGATTTTGTTTTGATAAACTAAAATTACCGTAAATCCTCGGTGAAGAATTTTTTCTCGATGGGCTTGCCAGCGTTCAACCTGACCAATGATTTGATCGTTTTTATCAACGGCTGCTAAAAAAAATTTTTGTTGGTAATAGTTATTCATATTTAATTAATAATTTTTAAAAAATTCTTTTAAGATTTCTTTGGCAATTGGGCCGGCAACGTCTGAACCCTGACCACCTTCCTCAATAAGAACGGTGAGAATAATTTTTGGGTCATCTAAAGGGGCAAAAACTGTAATCCAAGCATGAGGAATTTTTTTTTCACTATGAGATTCGGCGGTTCCTGTTTTACATGCCAAAGGAATTTTTTTAAATTTTGCCGAGGTTGTTGATTCATCTCCAATTCCAAAGTTAAAAAGAGGCCAGCCTGTGCCACCAGGTTCACAAGCCTTTTTCATCCCTTCTTTAACAAGATTAAGAGTTTTTTGGCTTAATGGTAATTTTTGACAGTTTTTATAATTATTTTTTTTATTGTTATTTTTTATTATTGATGGTTGACAAAGATAGCCTTTATTAGCAAAAACAGCTAAGGCTCGAGTTAACTGAAGTGGAGTAACAAGAAGATATCCCTGACCGATTGAAAGATTAATCGTATCACCCAAATACCATTTTTCATTTAAATTTTCCTCTTTCCAAAAAGGAAAAGGCACCAACCCTTCATTTTCTTCCAAGCCAAAATCGGTTTTTTTTCCAAAGCCAAAACGCTCTAACCACATTTTCATTTTATTGATACCCATTTGTTCACCCAAAAGATAGAAAAAAATATCATTCGATCTTTGAATCGCTTTAACAGCATCAACCATTCCTTCGGTTTTTCCATATTGGAGAAAATACCAATTGCCAAATTCCAAATTACCGATTTTTATTTTTCCTTTATCTTCGAAGAGAGTTCTTTCAGTAATTACTTTCTCTTCTAAAGCAGCTGCTACTAATATTGGTTTAATAGTTGATCCTGGTGGGTAAATTCCTTCAGTAGCGCGATTAAAAAGTGGTTTATTTTTATCATTAAGATATTCATTAATTTTTTGTTGATTATTGGCTTCAAAATCCTGCGGGTTATAAGAGGGTGAAGAAGCTAAAATAAGAATTTCCCCAGTTTTTGGATCTAAACCAACAACGGCCCCCCTTCTTTCTTGAATTAATTGAAATGCTTTTTTTTGCAATAGAGCATTAATCGTTATTTGAATATTTTTTCCTTCCTCAGGGAAGATAATACCGATATTTTGTTGACTTTTACCTTGAGCATTAATTTCAACCAACTTTTTTCCATTTTTTCCTCTTAAATGACAGTCAAAATATTTTTCTACCCCTTTTTTCCCTACTTTATCTCCTAAAACAGGTTTATTTAAACAAAAACTGTTTTTTAAATCATTATTTGAGGCTATTTGTCGATAACCAACGACATGAGCAAATGATTCACCGTCATAGTATATTCGAGGAGAAAAAATTCTTTCTTCAAAACTTTGATAGTTTGAGTTAAAATTTTCAGCTAAAACTTTTTTTTGTTGATCAAGAATTTTTCCCCGCGGGCTTTCAATGATAATTTGCTTGATTCGATTGGAATCAGCTAGTCGTCGATAATAATCTCCCTTGACAATGGTTAAGTTGAAAAGGCGAGTAATCAGGATAATCATCAATAAAAAAATTACGAGAAAAAAAAATAAAATTAAGGAATAATTATCAAATTTTTGATGAGAAAGAAAATTAATTTTTGATTCTTTTTCCTGTTTTATTAAAGGTAATTTTTTCTTCATAAATTAGGCAATAAAATAACCTTGGCTAAAAAAACTTAAAAAAACAATATGGAATAAAAGAAACACAATCCCAATGATTATCAATTTTAATCGATTGTTTATTTCTCCCAAATAGATAAAAAACGAAAGCGATAAAAGAAGGTAGCGAGGAATAGAAGAAAAAGTACCGGTAAATGAAGGGAGAAGAAGGTTAATTAGGGAGAAAATATTTAACCCAAGAAGGCCTAATTTTTTTCGGAAATAATTTTTTTTAAGATCAAACAAAAGAATCACTAAAACAAAATTAAAAAAAATAAATTCAGCCAGAGCAATAAAATATTGGTGGTTAAAACTAGCAGTAAAAAAAATTTTTATGTAACGCCAATAAACTTGTGGTAAGAAAATAATATGAGTGCTACGATTGGCACCGAAGGCTGGTTGACTATTAAGAAAAAAAAGAGGGTCACCCGTTGTTAGCCAAAGATAAAAAGCATAAAGGAAAAATCCGATTAATGGAAAGAATAAAAGAATAAAGGAACTTAATTTCAACTTCTTATTTTTTATTAAATTTAAAAAAATTGTTATCATTAAAAAGAGACCTATTAAACGAGTTAAAGAAGCTAATAGAGAAAAAAAAGCAGCGAGAAAATATTGTCTTTTTTTTAAAAAGAAGAGCATTAAAACAAAAAGCAAAAAAAATACTCCTTCGGTATAAACGGCACCAAAAAAAAATGAAGTTGGAAAAAGAAGTAAAAGTAAAATAATTGATTGATATTGATCTATTTTTTCTCGCTTTAAATATTGAGCAAAAAAATATAAACCAAGAAGAAAAGAAAAATTAGAGATCACTAAAGCAGTAATTAAAAGATTGTTTAAAAATATTGGCGACAACCATCGAATTAAAAGAGGGTATAAAGGGAAAAATGCTTGTTGAAATTGTTGATAGCCATTTTTAGCAATAAGAAGGTAATGAACGCCGTCAAAATTAGCCAATTTTGTTATTGATAAAGGTTGTTGAAATGAATTAAGAACTTCTTTATAAGGAAAAAATCCTTGATTAGAGATAAAATATGAAGTCAAATGAATAATTAAAAAATCAAATAAACGCCATAAAATAAATAAAATTAAAATAAATTTCATTTTTTGCCAATTAAATTTCGGTTGTTTTTTCTACTCGAAATTCTCTAATAACTGTGATTTTTATCTGACCGGGAAAAACTTCAAATTTTTTTTCTAATTCTTCTTTTAATTTTCCAGATAAGATAATAGTTTCCTCATCACTTAATTCTTGAGATTTAACAATTACTCGTAATTCCCTTCCGGCTTGGAGAGCAAAAGCGTCTAAGACTCCCTTTTTAAATTTGGCGACTTCTTCGATTGTTTTAATTCTTTTGAGGTATTCTTGAAAATCTTCGTGACGAGCACCTGGTCTACCTCCAGAAACAGCATCGGCGATATAAACAATTATCGCTTCAACGGTTGGAAAAGGAATATCTTCATGATGAGCGGCGATACAATCGATTACTTTTTGGGGAAACCGATATTTTCTTAAAAGATCAACTCCTAGTTGAACGTGAGATCCTTCTTTTTCTGTGATTACTTTACCAATATCATGAAGAAGACAACCAAGTTTAACAACATTAACATCGGCTTTTAATTCGTGGGCTAGAGCAATACCAATACGAGTTTCCTCAAGAGTATGAGCGATCATATTTTGACCATAAGAATAACGATATTTAAATTTACCAAGAAGAGAAATTATTTCTGAAGGAAGGTTAAAAACACCTACTCGATGAGCTAAATCCTCACCGGCCTTAAACATAATTTTTTCTATTTCCTCCTTTGTTTTTTTAACAATTTCTTCAATTCTTTTAGGCTGAATTCGGCCATCTTTGATTAATCTTTCCAAAGAAACACGGGCGATTTCTCGTCTCACCGCATCAAAAGAAGAAAGTCTAATTACTCCTTCTTCTTCCAAATCAACATCAACGCCGGTGGCGATTTCAAAAGCGCGGATATTTCTTCCTTCTTTCCCGATAATTCTTCCTTTAAACTCTTCATTTGGGAGAGTGACTACAGAAAGGGTATACTCAGCGACGTAGTCAGTTGCTCCATATCTCATCGCTTCTGCTAAAAGATTCTTTGCTTTTTCATCGATGTTTTTTTTGATTTCTTCTTCAGCGGTTTTTATTCGATGAGCGACCTCTTTTTTTAACTTTTCTTCCCAATAATTAAAAAAGACTTGCTGTGCTTCTTCTTTAGTCATCTGAGCCACTTTTTCTAGACGAACAATTAATTCCTCTCTTCTTGATTCTAAATCTTTTTTGATTGATTCAATTTCTTTTTTTAAGTGTTCAATTCTTTCTTTTTCAAAGTTAAGATTTTTTTCTTTTTCTTCCAATTGATCTTCATGTTTTGCCAATCTCTTTTCCAATTCTAATGCTTCTCTCATTATTTCTTGAGCTTGGGCTTGAGCGTTAAGAATTAATTCCTTTGCCTGTTTTTGAGCTTGATTGAGGATTTCGGTTTTTTCCTTGCTAAAATCAATAAATTTCCTAAAAAATTTTTGAATCATAGTGTTTATTTTTTTAAGGAGAATCGAAGATTATTTATTTAAAAATTGTAGTGGTGACCAATAATTTGATAAATAATGAAAATAATAATCCATTTTTTACAATCTTCGTTCTCCTTTAATTACTAACATTATTATTTTATCAAATTATCAAAAAATTAAAAATATTAAGTTTTATTTCACTTAAATATCCCACAGAAATATATCATTCAACATT
>JBBIRE010000058.1:0-5803 GCA_037441985.1 Candidatus Roizmanbacteria bacterium | reverse complement strand
TCAAAGAAAACTAGATTTGTTAACAAGAAAGGGATTGATTTCTAATCAAGATTTAGAAAATGAGATAAAAAATCGCTACCTTTCAGGTTTGTCTAATACTAGTGAAAGGATAGAATTCTTATCGGCACTAGGATTGATTCCTCAAGAAATGGTAGCGCCGTTGATAGAAGCGTACTATTGGTTTTTACAGCGATATCACGAAGCGCAGGAACAATATAAAATAACAAGACAATTAGTTGAGATGCCTTTTGATTTAGAGATATTTAACGAGCATCAGAAAACAATATTGAATTTTTTGAAAATATAAAAGGGTGCTATAATATTTTTATGATCCTCGAAGAAAAACTTCAACTAATCAAAGAAGTGGGTGAGGAAATTATTACTGAAGATGAATTAAAATCCCTTCTTGAAAAAGAAAAAGAGATTATCGCTTATGATGGTTTTGAGCCTTCTGGTCAGATGCATATTGCTCAGGGGATTTTGCGGGCGATTAACGTTAATAAGATTACTAAAGCCGGAATTCGATTTAAAATGTTAGTGGCTGACTGGCACGCGATGGCCAATAACAAAATGGGTGGCGATTTGGAAAGAATTCAAACAGTTGGCCGATATTTTATTGAGATATGGAAGGCGAGTGGGATGGGTTTATCAAAAGTTGAGTTTGTTTGGGCTTCTGATTTAGTCAAAGATCCTGATTATTGGCAATTAGTCATTAAAGTCGGTCGCTCCAACGCTCTTCGTCGATTTATTCGAACGGCTGAGATTATGGGTCGAGAGGAATCTTTGGATAAACTAACTGGAGCAATGATTATTTACTCCTGCATGCAAACAGCGGATATTTTTTATTTAGGCGCCAAAATCTGTCAATTGGGGATGGATCAGCGAAAGGTCAATATGTTGGCGCGGGAGATCGGTCCTGGACTCGGATTTTGGAAGCCGGTGATTGTCTCTCATCATATGTTGTTGGGTCTTCAACAAAAGCAAGTTGATAAAACTGATAAATTAAAAGCTACGATTGATTTAAAAATGTCAAAATCTAAACCAGAATCAGCGATTTTTATGACCGACACTAAAGAAGAGGTTGAAAGAAAAATTATGAAAGCGTATTGTCCTGAAGGAGTAGTCGAGTTTAATCCGATTTTAGAGTATTATCGTTATTTAGTTTTTAATGCTTTAGATCGATTAGGGATAAAAGAAGTAGTGATTGAGCGACCGGAAAAATATGGCGGTAATGTTTTTTTAAACTCTTTTGAAGAACTCGAGAGAAAATTTGCCAACAAAGAGATTCATCCAATGGATTTAAAAATAACTTTAGCCAAATTAGTTAATCAACTTCTTGACCCAGTTAGACGTCACTTTGAAGAAAATCAAGAAGCGAAAGCTCTCCTTGAAAAAGTGAAAAGCTTTCAGGTGACAAGATGATTTTTCAAACCCTTTCAAACCTCGCAGGTTTGCAAAAGGGTTTTTATCTATTTTTTAGATTGATGGGACAATTTTCTTCAGATTTCATCATTTTTCAATATTAAAAAAAACGCTTGATATTTCTCACATTTTCTATTATTATAGAAAATAACCATAATTAATTTGGCATAAAATAGAAAATTATGCTTAAAATTGAATATATCTGGCGAGAATTGCTCAATCAGGTAATTGAGAATAATAATTCTGAGTTTACCATTACTTCTTTAGCCAAAAAATATTTTTTATCGACAAGCGTTGTCAACCATGCCCTAATTCCTTTAAAGGAGCTAAATATTGTTAAAATTAATAAATTTAAATCAAAAGTCATCGATTGGGAGAGATTACTTTTCTTTTGGGCAACCAGAAGAAGCATTAAAAAAGATATTATCTATTCGACTTTTTCCAATCTTCCGATTTATGAGAGAGAAGGGTTGATGCCGGGCAATGTGATTCCAACTGCCTACACCGCCTTTAGATTAAGATTTAAATATATACCAGCCGATTATGACGATATTTATTTTTACTCTGATGATTTGGAATCAATTAAACAAAGGTTTCCTAAAAAAAAAGGTGTTTCAAACATTTTTATCATTAAACCCGATCCCTATTTATTGGCAACAAAAGAGATTGGACTAGGACAGCTTTTTGTTGATCTTTGGAATCTGCCTCGATGGTATGCGAAAGATTTCCAAGAGGCCACCCTCTTAGAAATTAAAAAGAAATTAAAACAATGACTGATTTTTATCAAAATTATCTTACCGATAAAAGCTTTCAGTTATTGGTTAAGTTAAAGAAAAAAATTGATTTTGTTCTTATCGGTGGGTTGGGCAGTTTATTTTTATACTAATGCTTTGAAGTTAAAGGACATTGATATCATTGTTGATTTTTCTCAATTAGAGAAAATAAAAAAAGATTACTTTTTGGAAAAAACGAGCGATTAAAAAAATACCAGATAAAAATTGAGGAGATTGATATCGATATTTATTTGCCTTTTTATTCTCATTTAGGAATTCCGATAGAAAAAATTATCAAAGATGAGGTAATGATTAATGGTTTTCGATTGCCCAAAAAAAGAAGCACTTTTGATAACAAAAATCTACGCTTATAAAAACAGGCAGGCGGAGTGTCAAAGGTCAAAAAGATTTAATTGACATAATTAGTTTATTGTTCTTAAATGATTTTGATTTTCAAGAGTTTATCAAATTAGTTGGAAAAAACAAAAGAGGAGTATTAGCGACGTTAAAATCATTAATTGAGGAAACAAAAGAAATAAATGAATTAAGATTAAATCGACACCTTTTTGCTAAAGAAAAGAAAAAGATATTGGAGAAATTAAAAAAGGTTTCTTTATAATCCTTTGCAGACCTGCTTTGCAAACCTGCGAGGTTTGCAAAAAGGCATTGGATAGAGATTTGGATTGATAGAATGCTCTTTAAACGACTATTTAAATTTATCAGTTTTGAGAAAAATTATATTTGACATTTCCAATTTCTTTGTTATACTTAATCTACCTTTATGATTTTGCGGTGCTTGATCTTTCGTGATCAAAAAAACTGCTAATAAAAATGTTAAAGGGGGTGAAAAAAACTTCTCATGAATAAAAAACTTTACGTGGGTAATCTTTTGTACGAGGTAAATGAAGATGATTTAAAAAATCATTTTTCTCAAGTGGGCGAGGTTGTCTCAGCCACTATCATTCGATTTCGCGACAGTGGTCGATCAAAAGGTTTTGGTTTTGTTGAGATGGCAACAGAAGAAGCGGCTCAAAAAGCGATAGAAACTTTAAACGCTCAAGATTTTAAAGGAAGAAAAATGATTGTTTCCGAAGCCAGACCACAAACCGATCGCCCAAGACGAGAATTTAATCGTCGATAAAAGAAGGGATTGGTTTTCTTGATAAAATAAGTTAATGACCCAATTTAAAAAAATAGCGATTGGCGGTACCTTTGACCATTTTCATTATGGCCATTTAGTTTTTTTAGGTTCGGCTTTTCTTGAGGGAAAAAAAGTAATGATAGGGTTAACAACCGATAATTTAGTAAAAAATAAGCCTTATTCATGGGCAATTGAAAGTTTTAACCAGCGCAAAAAGAGATTATTAAAATATCTTACTGAAAGAGATCGTCTAAGAAGAGCAGAAATTATTCCTTTAGAAGATAGTTTTGGTCCTTTAATTAGTCAAAAAGATATTGAAGCGATTGTGGTCACTTCAAGAACAAAAAAAACAGCTTTAATGATTAATCAAATTCGTCGAAAAATACATCTTTTACCGCTCAAAATTATTGAAGTTCCCTTATTAAGAGGGATGGATGAACGGATTATCTCTTCTGAGCGAATTCGACGGGGAGAGATTAATCAATTGGGAGAAAATTATTGGGAAGAAGCTTTTGAGCTCTTTCAAAATCAAGAAACTATTTATCTTCCAGAGCAACTAAAAGAAAAATTAAGAAAACCATTGGGAAAAGTTTTTCCCGGAAATGAATCCGAAATTATTAGGACCGGTGAAAATTTGGTTAAATATATCAAAAAACATCAACCGAAAATTTTAATTAGTATTGGCGACATTGTTTCCTATTCTTTGATTAAAAATAATCTTATTCCATCAATCACTATTGTTGATTTTTATTCAAAAAAGAAGGTGATTGATAATGAGATTAAAAAGTTTATCAATTATGTTTTCCATTTTAAAACAGTTAATCAACGGTCAACATTAACTAAAAATAGCGTTGAAACAATCCAAAAAGCTGTTAAAGAATTTTTAACAAAAAAAAGATTTCAGAAGATTTTTGTTAAAGGTGAAGAAGATTTGTTGGTTTTGCCGGCGATAATTTTTTCACCTTTAAAATGTTTAGTTGTTTATGGTCATTGGCAGCATGGGGTGATTGTGGTTGAAGTCAGTGTAAAAATGAAAGACAAGGCGATAAAATTATTAAAGAGATTTGAAATGAATAAAGTATCATAATGAATAAATAATAAATAATAATGAATAGAGAATAAAAAAAAGAAATACAGTGAAAACACAATTAAAATACGATAGAAATGCTTTATTTAAACTCAACCCTCCGAATCGGAGGGCAAAACTCAAAAGTCAAAAGTAAAATCCCGAAGGTATGCTGTTGTGATGTAAAAGAGTGTAAAGATATAAAGGTGTAAAAGTTAAATTGGTTAAATTGGTAGTTAGTTGAATCAGTTGAAATCAGTTAAAATCGGTTGTAATTGGTTGAAATCGTTGAAGTTAGTAAAGAGGGGAAGACGAAATACAATTTATAATTTATAATTTAAAATCAATATTCATTATCATAATCCTCTAAATAAAATTACTTATTAAAAAATTTAAGACGATCGTCTCATTTTTATTAAAGGGTTAAAAAAATTAGATTGTTAAAATAACGAAATTTAAAATTAAAAATTAAAATTTTTTTTACTTTTTAATTCAGAAGAGGTTTCAAAGGAAAAAAAATTACATCTTCACTATCGCTTCAATATCAACTTTACCAATCACTTTTCCCATTAAGATTTGATCGATGCCAAAGTAAGAAAGTTTTCTTAAACCCTCTTTTTTAAAGCCGAGTTTTTGGTAAAAACCAACCGTTGTTATGTGAGTAGCCAGTTCTATTTTATGACAACCAAAATTTCTTGCCAGTTTTTCCCATTCGAGAACAATCTGTTTTCCAGCCCCTTTTTTTTGAAATTCTTTTTTTACACCCAACCATCGAAGAAAAGAAACACCACCATAAGGAAGATCAATCATCCCAAAACCAATCATCTCATCTTCTATTAACGCTACTAAAATAATCTTTTGTTTTTTCTCCAAATAGTATCTTATTGCTTCAAAATGATACACTTTTTCAACAAAGTATTGGCAGATTTTTTGATGATAATAAGGAAATTCATTAACAATGATTTCTTTAAAAAGAGGATAGAATTGGGGAAGGTCTTTTAGGTTTAAGTTTTTTATAGTCATAAAAAAATTATATAACAGAAAGAAAAGTTTATGAAAAAGTTACAAAACATATGAGATTCTTTAGGGATAAGATAGATACCATTGTTAAATTTATTCATGGAATAAAGTTTATATCCCGAAGGCCATTGATGTTAAACTTAAATTTCAGTTTTCATACGGATATGGCAGACTAAATAGCAAAAAACTTAAACTGATTTTATTAAGAAATTAGAGTTAGTTTATCCAATAAAAGATGGTATTCATACCATTAAACAAATAATGGTTTAGAGTTTTTAGGAGAGTTTGATTCTTATCTTAAACAAAAAAACATTAAGCGTGTATTTATCTATCCAAGATGTCCAAAGATTAATGCTTTTATTGAAAGAGCCAATAGAACTT
>JBBIRE010000057.1:0-5878 GCA_037441985.1 Candidatus Roizmanbacteria bacterium | reverse complement strand
ACAAGATAAGTTTTTTGTTCATCAGTAAAATTAAGAAGAGTTTTTAATAAAAATTCAATACTGTTTTCTCCGAGGATAATCCCATATTTGAGATAAAGATAATGGCTTATTTGTTGTAAAAAATACGCGCCACCAATCTTTAAAATTCGATCGACAACAACGCCTCCACCACTGATAACAGAAATTTCAGTTAGTCCAAATCCGATATCAACAACAATAAACGGCGAATGAACAAAAAAATCATTTTTTATAAAGATTGAGGCGGCGATCGGGCTTTCTATTAAATATATTTGACTAAAACCAACTTTATTTAATAATTCTTCCAAAGCCTTTTTCTCTATTTCTGTTGCGTTACGAGTGATTGAGGCAATAATTTTCATCGGTGGTTGGAAAAAAAATTTTTTTTTGAGATAAGAAGAGAGATATTTATTGATAATTTCATTTAAAAAAAAGACTGAAGCGTCAAAGTCGCTGATTACCCCAAAAACGATTGGCTTAATTACTTTAATAAATTCAGGCGTCTTTCCAATAATCGATTTTGCCTCTTCTCCAAAAAAAAGATAGTTTTTAGTATTGGTATTGTAGCTTAAACAGGATGGTTCTCTGATAACAATTCCTTTGTTCTTAATTCCCAATCTTGTCATTGACGAGCCAAGATCAAGACAAAAGGTTAGTTGATCGAAATATTTGATTGTTTTTTGACTGATATTTTTTATAAAATTAGTAATCATGAATGTCATTAATAAAATAATAAACTTTCTTTTTTATCTCTTGTTTTTTGTCACCCCTTTAATTGTTTATCCTTACACTTCGGAACTTTTTGAATTTAATAAAATACTTTTTATTTATTTAATCGCAACTTTTATTCTCTTCTTTTGGTTAATGAAAATGATTCTTCTAAAAAAAATTATATTAAAAAAAACACCCTTTGATGGAGTAATCTCTTTGTTTTTCCTCTCTCAATTTCTTTCAACGATATTTTCCATTGATTCTCACACTTCTTTTTTTGGGTATTACGGCAGGTTTAATGGCGGTTTATTGTCAATTATTGCCTATTTAATTCTTTATTACGCGGCTATTAGTAATTTAAATAAAGAATCAATCGATAAACTCTTAAAGATATCTTTTGTCTCAGCTATTTTAACAGTTTTAATTGGTATTCCTGGGAAATTTAATCGTGACATTCTCTGTTTGATTTTAACCGGTCAGTTTAATAACGGTTGTTGGACATCACAATTTAAACCAGCAGAAAGAATGTTTTCGACTCTTGGACAGCCGAATTGGTTGGGCGCCTTTCTCTCTATTAACTTCTTTATTGGGTTTTCTATGTATTTAAAGGTAAAGGAACAAAATAAAAATAATAAATTAGCGTCATTTTTAAATTTTATTGCCTTAATCCTTGTTTTTACTGGAATCTTATTTTCTCGGTCCCGATCGGCAATTTTTGCCACCGTCTTTGGCATTTTTATTATTATCGGTTATTCATTTGTTTTTTTAAATAAGTTCAGATTTTTAACAAAAAAGATAGTTTATCTTGTTTTAAGTGTTTTTCTATCGGTTATTATTTTTAAAACCGGCTTCAGTCAGATTGATAAACTGATCAATATTAAAATCAATGTTTTCAACCGATCAAAAGAATTGGTAAAGCAAAATAAAGCTAATCAAAAATCCGCACCAATACTAGTCACAGAATCATTAGATATTAGAAAAATAGTCTGGAAAGGAGCGATAGAATTGGGTAAGCGATACCCCGTATCGGGCACCGGTGTTGAAACTTTTGGTTATGCCTATTATTTTGTGAGACCAAAAGAGCATAATTTTACGTCGGAGTGGGATTATCTTTATAACCGAGCTCATAATGAGTATTTAAACTACTTGGCGACAACTGGTTTTTTTGGTTTAGCTTCTTATCTTTTGCTGATTGTTGCGATAATGATTAGTTTTATTAAAAAGTTATTGATGATCAGTAACTCTGATATGAAATTTGATATCAATAAAAATTTAGCCGAAAAAATTCTCATTCTTTCTCTTTTTTTATCGTTTTTATCGATTCTCATTACCAATTTTTTTGGTTTTTCAACGACAACAATAAGCTTATTTTTCTATTTAATCCCGGCTTTTTTAATTATCTTATCATTAAAAAGAGCCGAAGAGTATCAAAAAAAAATTATTGTTAAAGATGAGATAGATGAAATAAGAGGGTGGCAAATTTTATTGATTCTTTTAAATACTTTAGTTTCTGTTTTCTTTATTTTATCTCTTGTCAGATATTGGCTAGCTGATCGGTATTATAATCAGGCTGAACTTTATGCTCAAAATAACTATTATCCAAACGCGATAGAATTAATCAATACCGCTTTAAGACTGAAATATGAACATGTTTATCAAGACAAGCTTTCTACATATTTGGCGCGATTATCGGTTCTTCTTTCTTATCAGAAAGAAAATCAAAAAATGACTGAGGCAATTAAATTATCAAAATGGAAAAATGATCAAACTCTTAAAGCCTCGCCGAAAAATATTTTATATTGGCGGACCAAAGCAAAAAATCAATATCTTTTTTATCAAGCAACTTTAGATGAAAAGGAGATAAAAAAAGGAATTGAGGCTTTAAAATATGCGATTCGATTGGCGCCAACCGATCCTAAAAACCCATATAATTTGGCTATTTTTTATACTAGCTTATACGAAACTCAAAAAAATAAAGAAAAAAAAGAACAATTAAAAAAATTAATTTTATTTTATCTTGATCGATCAATCGATCTAAAACCTAATTATCGAGAGGCTTTACTTTTTAAAGGTCAATTTTTAAGTCGGATTGGGAGAAAAGATAAGGCAAAGGAGATATTTGAAATTATCCTTAAAAAAATCGATCCTTTTGATCAAGAAGTAATCACGGAATTAAAAAAAATTTAGGTTTATGGATTAACGTTTGAGCTAGAAACACCCCAA
Source organism: Candidatus Roizmanbacteria bacterium (assembly GCA_037441985.1). Taxonomy (GTDB): domain Bacteria; phylum Patescibacteriota; class Microgenomatia; order UBA1406; family GWC2-37-13; genus JBBILO01. Next base: position 2,926 of record JBBIRE010000057.1, on the reverse strand, counting down.
TAACAATTAATTGTCCCTCCGCTCTTTTTTTGGCATTGAGTTGCACAGGTGATGGTTGGACTTCCTGATAACGAATCATAAGGTAAGATTTGTTGATTATTTTCTAAACAAGCATATAAGCGATATTCTGTTCCATTTGATTGGTACTCATAAGATTTTCCTGATATCGGATCATTAGGAATTTTTTGCATATAGGTTTTTTCATCACCGCACTCGCTGTCTATTTTTGTTTCACATAAAGCGTTATTGTCATAAGAAAAGATATTAAATGTTGGATATTGTTTTTTATCTTCGTAATACATCTCAAGCGCTCTTTGGATCTGCTCCAAATCAGTTTTTCTTCGGGCATCGCGCCCTTTTTTTAAAGAGGTGACGAAATTGATAGAAAAAATCGATGATAAAATTCCTAGAATGAATATTACTATTAATAGCTCAATTAAAGTAAAGCTTTTATTCATGGAGTTGTTGGGACATCTCCGATACACCAAAAACAATTATAGTTAGCATTTCCGCAATTGGTAATGTTACAACTGGTTGTATTTAGCTCAACTGATGTAATTCCTTGATTATTAGGATTAATAGTATATTTCGTATTAACGTCGCATTTTTGGGATTTAGACTCAGGCTTGAAGCAGACGATCACTTTCGGGTCAAGTGGACTTGCTGAATCGCCGCCGTCTTGTCCGGCTACATAAATTTTACTCAACTTTGCGTCACCGGCTAATTCAATAAAGCCCGATTTCAGTTCACCGGTGTTTATCACTGGTTGAATAACATTGTTTTTAACAGTATTGTTATTAGCATAGCTATTGACATATTCAGCGGTCTGGGCATCTGTATCCCATGGCATTTTTGATAATGATGAATAAGATCTAATAATCCCATCATGAAGTTCGGAGGCAATGCTCCGTACCGATGTATCTGTCCCTTTTTTAAACTGTTCCAGTGGATCGATTGCCGCCAGTAGTCCAACGGCTAAAGCACCAAGAAGAGCAATCACGATTAAAAGTTCGATTAAAGTAAAACCTTTTTTCATTAATTTTAATATAAATAAGAAAAAAAATATTGTCAAGGGGTATTTAAGTTTTCAGATTATTTCTTCCTTTTTTCCTCTTACAAACGCAATCCATTCTTCAATTACTTCAAAAATTAACTTAAAAGGAGATTCGATGATGAAATCAAAAATAAAAATAAAGAAATTAAGCCGCGCCACTTCCCGACTCAAAAAATTACCTAAAGATAGAATTGGCATAAAGAAAAAATCAAAGATCGGAGTAAAAATACTCTCTTTTTCATCCAATTTATATTCATTCACTACTTGTTTGATCCGATAAGAGAAGAAGGTTACTAAAGAGACAAAAAAAATAAAAATGATTTTAGAGATTAAATTAAAATTTAAAATCGATAAAACTTCATTAATTAATTCTAAAGTAATAAAAAAAGTTAAACTATAAAAAATGGTAAAACCAAAAATCAGAGTCGGTTTTTTAGGTTTTGTTTGGTTTTTAATAGTGATGGTTTTTTTTGAATAATCAGAATTCTTACTGATAATTTCAATAATTCTCTCATATATTTTTTGAGTATTTTTTTGACCTGGAAGTTTAAAGAATAACAGAATTAAAAGCATTAATATTGGTGGAAATATCGTGTTAATAAGGATTGAAGAAAAATTAACTTCTCCATAAAAGTACTGAGACAAGGGAAACTCAAGAATTAAGGCAAAAATCATTTTGGTTAAGAAGATATAGATAAAACTTCGTATCGCTAAATTAATTAATCGAGAATGAATTCCTTGATATTTTTTTCGACAAGAAAAGTCAACTTCTTCCTCTAGTTTATCTTTACTCCCAACAAGATTTTCAATTTCGTCAATTTTTTCGTCAATTAAACTAAATAAAATTAAAAATGGAGGGAGTTGTTTTTTTAAATAGCGAAATATTCTATCAACATAGTGATTAGTAAGGATTTGATCTATCTTATTAATAATTTTGTTAAGTTTTTGGCCAAATTTTTTTAATTCATCTTTATTAAAATCGCCAATATTTTTATAGAAATTAATAAAAAGGTGATATCTTTGATAAGCTTTATCACTTCGACGATAAGTTTTTTCGATTGCGGCCAATAGGTATAAATCTTTTTCTTCTGATCTTAAATTTTCAATCAAAATTTTATGATGGAGACTTTGAAATAAATAATAGCTATAATAAGCCATTCTTTGAGATTTGGCAGGGCTTAGTTTTTCTTCAATTTCAGCGGTAATAATATGAAGAAGAAATTCTTCACAAGCAAATTTTTCTTGACTTGGAAGACCGATTAATATTTCTTTTCTTAAATAAATAAAATTATCAATTATTCTTTGGACAAGATGAACATCTTCATAGCCTAATTCATCTGGGTTAAAATATCTTGCCCATAATAATTCGCGGATAAGATTTTCTCCCTCATCTTTCCCTTCTGGATTGATCATCAAGCGTCTCTTTAAAATTCTTTCGATTGCGGCACGACGGATAAGATGATCTTCACGATATTCAATAGCATTCCTTATTTTTTCATATAAAAGAGCGAAAAAAGAAACTGTTTGAGAAACATTTATTTTGTTAGCGTCATCTGGTTTACTTTTCGCCTTAATCGATTTTATTGATTGAATTAAATATTCAAAATATGGAGAAGTAGTGATGAATTTTTGATCTACCTTATCAGCCATGAGCGATATTATAGCATAAGTTTAAGCTAAAATTAATTTCTGACTAATAAGGAATTTTTTAGTTTCTAATAATTTATCATCAAGTATTTTTCTATTTTTTGCTTCAAGATTAAGCCTTACCAAAGGCTCAGTGTTTGAACCCCGAAGATTAAATCGCCAATTTTTATTCTCAATAGTTAAGCCGTCAATTTCAATTATTTCTTTGTTTTGGTATAACTTTTT
>JBBIRE010000056.1:0-6076 GCA_037441985.1 Candidatus Roizmanbacteria bacterium | reverse complement strand
CATTAATCATTTCCTCAACAAAAGACAATTTTCTTTCATCAATCTCTTTAATTAATTCTTTTGTCAGATGAGCGTCTCTAGCAATATTTTCAATGATTTCTTTGTGATAAACTTTCCATGGTGAACTAAGTCTTTTTGCCACTAAATGAGCGATAATTCTTCCTCCAGAACCTTTTTCTCTTGAGATAGTAATCAGGGGAAGATTTTTAACAAAAGAAGAATCCTTTTTTATCGATAAGTTAATGAGGCGCTTGAGATTTTGATTAATTAATTGAAAGATTTTTCTCACTATTTTTATTATACTAAAATTATGGATTTCAAAAGTCAATATCCCAATTTATGGAGTTATCTCTCGCAAGGGCAAAAGGATTTAATCAGCGAAGGTCAGTTTTTAATCGATGAGGTGATGGTTAATCAGGCTTATCAATTTAAGGATTATTCTTTTCTTATTTTTCCTTTTGCAAAAGCATACGAAGGTTTTTTAAAGCAATTATTTCGTGATATTAAATTTATTTCCCATTTAGACTATATCTCTGACCACTTGCGATTGGGAAAATTGATGTCGCCGTCTTTGGTTGGGCGATTGGGTGAGCGGTCTTTGTATAAAAAGATTAAGGAAAACAACAGTAAAGAATTGGCTGATCGAATTTGGAGGACGTGGAAATTAGGAAGAAATCAGATTTTTCATTACTTTCCTCATAATATAAAAGCAGTACCTCTTTATGAAGCAAAGCAGATTGTGAGCGAGATTTTGGCGACAATGGATGAAGCGTATCAAGGTCTATTTTCCCCTAATCGGATGATTCCTTCGGGACCTCTAACCTCTAAAATCTAACGTTTAACAATAATATTTTTTTATTGACCTACCATTTACATCCTTATATCATTCCGGTTAAGGCGGGAATCAGATATTTTTTCATTCTCTCCCGAAACTTCTGAAAAATCTAAACCTTAATTTTGCTTATCTTAAAGCCCTTTTTTTACCCTTTTGCAAACCTCGCAGGTCTGCGCAAACCTGCGAGGTTGGATGGGATTGATTTGGCAAGCTAAAATTGATTTTTTCAAACCTGCGAGGTTGGTAAATTTGGTTATTTTTCTCTTTCTATCGCTTTAACAATCGCTTCTTTATCAATCCCTTGATAATGAAGAAGTTCTTCTGGTTTGCCAGAGCAGGGAATTTTTCTGATACAAAGATGAATAAATTTTTTAACTAAAGTTAAATCTTCAATAGAGGACAAAACAGCTTCGCCGATACCGCCAGCTGGATAATGGTCTTCGACAACAAGAATTTTTTGATACTTTTTAATGATTTCGTTTAAACTTTTTTTATCGATTGGTTTGACTGAATACAAATCAATCACTAAAATATTAAAATCATTTTTAGCTAATTCTTCTTGGGCTTTTAGGGCTTCAAAAAGGGTAATTCCAGCAGTAATAATGAGAAATTTTTTTGCTGATTGTTGATTTTTTGAGGGATGAATTTTAAAACCACCAATTTTGAATTCGTCGTCTTCGTTATAAATAATCGGTGTTTTTTCTCGGGTGGCGCGAAGATAAAAAAGACCATCATTTTCAGCCATAATTTTAACCAGTTTTTTTGTTGAGACAGCGTCAGATGGGTAAAATATAATGCTATTTAAAAGACTGCGAAACATAGCCAAATCTTCCAATCCCATTTGTGAAGGGCCATCTTGACCGATAGAGATACCAGCGTGAGTACCAACTATTTTTAAGTTACAATCAGTTAAAGTCAGCTGCAATCGATTGCAATCGGATTCATTTTTGCCGATTTTAACTGACTTTTTGGAGGAAGTCAAAAAAACTGATTCTAACTGATTGTAACTATATTGCGCCATTCGCAGCTGATCAAAAGTTTGAGTGAGAAAAGCGGCAAAGGTAGAAAAAAAAGGGACAAAACCAATTTTTGAGAAACCTAAGGCAACATCAGTCATATTTTCCTCGGCGATAAACATCTGAAAAAATCTCTCGGGAAATCTTTTTTGAAATTGATTTTCAAAGGTTGAGTTGGCTACTTCAGCATCAAGAACGACAATATTTGGTTTTTTCTCTCCCAATTCAACTAAAGCCTCGCCATAGGCTTGACGGGTAGCAATTTGATTATTAGAACGTGGAACGTAGAATTTAGAACGTGTTGGATTTAATTTAGTTTTTGTATTAAAACTTTCGAGTTTTTGTAAAATGTTCATAATTTTTGTATCGGTTGTATGATTTTCTTTTTCAATTTTTAGTTTTTCTGGTGGAGAAATTTTTCCTCTTATATTAAAATCAATTTTTCCTAATTCTTTTAAAGCTCGTTTTAATTCTTCTCGATTTAAAGCCTTACCATGCCAGCCATTTTTGTTTTCTAAAAAAGAAATACCTTTCCCTTTTACCGTCTTAGCAATAATTAACGTTGGTTTATTTATTATGTCAGTCAATTTTTTATATGCATTAATAATTTCTTCAATATTATGTCCATCGTCGATAATAATCGTTCGCCAACCAAATGCTTCAGCTTTTTTTTGATAGTTAAAGATGTCCCAGCCTTCTTTTGTTTCTCCTTGCTGCCCTAAACGGTTAACATCAACAATACCGATGAGATTACTGACGTGATAATATCCAGCAGTATCGATTGCTTCCCAAATTTGACCTTCTGCCATTTCGCTATCACCAAGTAAAACAAAAACTTTAGGAACTCGATTAATTTTTAATTTTAAATTTTTAATTTTTAATTTTATTGCCATCGCCATTCCCAATCCAATCGAAAGTCCATGACCAAGACTGCCGGTAGCAACATCAACAAAAGGAAATCGAGGAGTAGGATGACCTTCAAGAGGACTACCAAACTGGCGTAAAGTTTCCAAATCCTTGATTTTTATTCCACCAGCCAAAGCGTATAAAGCATAAAGAAGAGGAGCAGCATGGCCTTTTGAAAAAATAATACGATCGTTAAAAATACTTTTAATATCAGTTAAATCTTGCCTTAAAAATTCGCCAAAGAAGAGAGCAGTCATCAATTCAACTGCTGATAAACAAGAAGTTGGGTGACCAGAGCCGGCTTTAGTGGTTGAGATTAAAATTAGATAGCGAAGAAGTTGAGAGATTTTTTGTAAGTTTTTCTCATCAGATTTCATAATTTTAAATTTACACCTCGGAGGTGTAAAGCTAAATTTTTAATTTTCTAATGTTGAGATATCACCTAAAGGTTGGCCTAATTCTTTGGCTTTTAAAACACGGCGCATAATTTTTCCCGAGCGAGTTTTGGGTAGAGAATCAACAAATTCAATTTCATCAGGGGTGGCGATTGGACCAATTTGAGATCTTACTTGTTGGGTTAATTCTTTTTTTAGATCATCCGATGGGCTAACTTCATGTTTTAAAATGACAAAAGCTTTGATTTTTTCTCCTTTTATCTCATCAGGAAGTCCAATCACTGCTGCTTCAGCGACTTTGGGATGACTAACAAAGCCCGATTCAAGTTCGGCTGAGCCTAAGCGATGGCCAGCGACTTTAATGACATCGTCATTTCTACCAATAATCCAAAAATAACCATCGTTATCGATTTTAGCTGAATCACCGGTGAAATAAAGAAAATCATTGAAGCTCGATGTCGTATTTCTCACTCCAGTGGGCGTGCTCGCCCCGATAAATCGGGACTGCGCACCTCCCATGTCGTTCGAAACAGACATCTTCGCTTCTTGTTTTGTAGCGAGTTTTTCATTTTCAAAATAAGTTTTTCGATAACGGTCTGGATTTTGCCATAAATCTAAAAGCATCGCGGGCCAAGGGGTTTTAATGACAAGAAAACCTTGTTTGTTTTTCTCAATTGGTTGACCTTTTTCATTGACGACCTCGGCAATAATTCCAAAAAAAGGCTTAAAACAGCTGCCTGGTTTAAGAGGAACAGAAGAAAAAGGAGAAATCATTGCCATACCTGTTTCTGTCTGCCACCAAGTATCCATTATCGGACATTGTTCACGTCCGACATTTTTATAAAACCAAAGCCAAGCTTCCGGATTAATTGGCTCACCAACCGAGCCTAAAATTTTCAATGATGAAAGTTGATATTTTTTCAAAGGTTCTTCACCGTATCGCATTAACATTCGGATGGCTGTTGGGGCAGTGTAAAAATGGGTAATTTGATACTGATCGATTAATTTCCACCAAATTTCAATATCTGGATAATCGGGTGTTCCCTCGTAGATAAAAGTCGTTGCTCCGTTTAATAAAGGACCATACAAAATATAACTATGACCGGTGATCCACCCAGCGTCGGCAGTTGACCAAAAGATTTCTTTTGACTCAGGCATGTGAAGATTAAAGATATATTTCGCTGTTGCATAAACACCAACCATATAACCGCCATGACCGTGAATGACGCCTTTTGGTTTACCGGTGGTTCCAGAAGTGTAAAGAATAAAGGAAGGTTCATTACTTTCCATAATTGCTGTTGAACAAATTGTGTCTTGTTTTTTTATTTCCTCATCCCAAAAAAGATAAAAAGAAGAATTAGGTTTAAAAGTGGAAGTTTGATTAGTAAAATCTCTTTTTACCACTAAAACATTTTGTACCGAATCAATTCCTTTTATAGCTTTTTTGACGTTCTCAATTGGGGTTAATTTTTTATCTTTATAAGGATACCAATCGCAAGTGATAACAATTTTTCCTTGAGCGTCTTCAATTCTTGTTCTTAAGGCTTCGGTGGAAAAACCGCTATAGACAACCGAATGAATGGCGCCAATTTTTGCGCAAGCCAACATGGTGATAAATTGTTCTGGAATTCTTGGCAGATAGATAGTGACACGGTCACCCTTTCTCACTCCTAAAGTTTTTAAAAGATTGGCTGCTTTTGCCACCTCTTCATTTAATTGTCTATAAGTGAATTTTTTCTCTTCGCCGTCCTGGCCAACCCAGATTAAAGCAAGTTTGCCGGCAGTCGGTGTTTTTTGCCAGCGATCTAAAGCGTTGTAGACAAGATTAGTTTCACCACCGACAAACCAACGGGCATAAGGATATTGCCAATCCAAAACTTTCTTCCATGGTTTAAACCATAGAAGTTCTTCAGCGACTGATTCCCAAAAACCTTCAGGATCGGCAATGGAGTATTGATAGATTTTTTCGTAGTCTTTGATAAAAGAAGCCTCAACCCACTCTTTTTTTTGATAGGTCATAAAGACATTATAAAAGAAAAAAAGAGAAGAAAGCAAGAGAGATTTATAATTCAAAAGGCAAAATTGAAATTATAATTTTACCCCAAATGATAAATTTATTATATAATAACCTATAATATATGAATGAAGGAGAAAAAAAATTCAATCCTTTTACTGATCTTAATCCTTTTGAATATCAAGGATTATTAATGACGATCAATTCAAATTATCAAGAAGAATTAAGAACATTTTTATCTCCACTTTTAAAAAGAAAATTAATAGGTATTTGTTTAATTTTGACAGGAAGTGATGGTAAACAAGAAAAACATTGTCAATCAAAAACAGAAATCATCATATTAGGAACAGAAAGAGAATCAACTTTAACGCTAAGAGATGTTTTGGGTAAATTATCAAAAAAAAAGCCTTTTTCATTTGAGGGCGATATTTATACTGGTTTACCAGAAGTTAAATTACTTTTAGGCAATAAAGATGATGGTTTATCTTATGCCTATGACGATCATAATTTAGTTTATCCCGATCGAATTCTTCATTCAGCTTTTCTTTTAGGAGATGAAGAGCTATATCGTCGAGCCAAATTGGAAGTTTTAGAAGAATTGAAAAAACCAGAGATAGGTAAAGAAATGAACCGTCAATTGAAATCTTATCGGAAAGCGATTAAAACTGGTTTTTATCGTGGTCAACCAATTTTTGATTCTGAAAAAGGAGTGCAATATTATGAAGAGAATGATGAGCCTAAATTATTAAGACTGGGATTCAAACCAGCATTTTTAAGAGCAGTTCAAAGAAAACTAGATTTGTTAACAAGAAAGGGATTGATTTCTAATCAAGATTTAGAAAATGAGATAAAAAATCGCTACCTTTCAGGTTTGTCTAATACTAGTGAAAGGATAGAATTCTTATCGGCA
>JBBIRE010000055.1:0-6254 GCA_037441985.1 Candidatus Roizmanbacteria bacterium | reverse complement strand
ACAATAAAATTTATTAGTTATCTTGTCTAGAGGCTTTAATTTTTAATTGTAAAAATTATGTCCAACAAAAATCATGTTTCTATCATATTACCCTCGTATTTCAACCATGTTTTTATTATCTTTCTTTATCTGTTATTCATTTTTTTATTATCTATTAATTTATTTAAGCCCTGCTGGACCCTGTGAGTTGGAAGGCTTAGTAGTTAGAAATATTTCTTCAAGTATTGTCCAGTATAAGATCTTTTTTCTTTAGATACTCCTTCGGTTGGTCCCTGATAAACTACTTCTCCACCTTTATCTCCCCCTTCTGGTCCTAAATCAATCAAATATTGGCAATTTTTTAGTACCTCTTCGTTATGTTCAATAACAATGACCGTATTTCCTTTATTAACTAACTGATAAAGAACTTCGATTAATTTTTCGATATCGTATAAATGTAAACCAGTGGTTGGTTCATCAAGAATATAAACGGTGTGATTATTGGAACCTTTAATTAATTCGGTGGCCAATTTAATTCTTTGTGCCTCTCCTCCAGAAAGCGTCGTTGCTGGCTGTCCTAATTTTAAATAGCCTAAACCGATGTCGTCTAATACAGTTAATCCCTTTAATATTTGATAATGATTGGCAAAAAAATCTTTTGCTTGTCTCACAGTCATTTGTAGTACCTCATCAATCCGCTTATCTTTAAATTTCACCGAAAGTGTCTCTTCATTATACCGTTTTCCATTACAGACATCACAAGTGACATAGACGTCACTTAAAAACTGCATTTCAATTTTCAATAGTCCGCTACCCTGACACTTTTCGCATCGACCACCCTTAAGATTAAAAGAAAAACGACCTTTGTTAAAGCCTTTCATCTTTGCCTCAATCGTTTGGGCAAAAAGAGTTCTTATTTCATCAAAAAACCCAACGTAAGTTGCCGGATTTGACCTTGGAGTCCTGCCAATTGGGGATTGGTCAACTAAATAAACCCGGTTAACATATTGGTAGCCCTCTAATCTTTCAAATCGACCGATTTTTTCTTGATAATAACCTTGAAGATAATATTTTAAAGCCGGATAAAGAGTGTCAACAATCAGAGTTGATTTACCTGATCCAGAAACACCACTCACACCAATTAAATTTCCTAAAGGAAATCGGATATTAATTTTTTTAAGATTATGTTCGCTGGCGCCCCGGATAAATAGTTCGCCATATTTTTTTACTAAGGGTTTTTTATATCGAGGAATCTTATTTTTTTCGAAGATATATTTTGAAGTAATCGTTTGTGTTTTTTTTAAGCCGTCAACTGAGCCACTATAAACGACTTTCCCCCCATAATCACCAGCCAATGGACCTAATTCTATCAGGTAATCAGCGGCAAGAATTGTTGATCGATCGTGCTCAACAACAATCACCGTATTTCCTAAATCACGTAATCTTTCTAAAGTATTGATCAAAGCATCAACATCACGTGGGTGTAAACCAATTGAAGGTTCATCTAAAACGTAAATGACGCCGGTTAGGCCGGTGCCAATCTGTGAAGCTAAACGAATTCGCTGCAACTCTCCTCCCGCTAAAGTTTTTGCTTCTCGATTTAATGTCAGATAGCCTAGTCCAACATTTTCTAAAAACTCAAGCCGATAAAGAATTTCTCTAATAATTGGTTGAGCAATAGTTTTCTCAAAATTACTGATTTTTTTAAAAAAATGATTCTGATAATAGTCAAACAAATAAGAAATTGTCTTTGATGTAATTTGAGCAATATTTTTTTTATCAACAGTGATCGCTAATGAAGCTTGCGATAGACGATTTCCTTGACATAAAGGACATACTTCTTCTTTAATATATTTATCAAAATCAATCGTATTATCTTGATTAAAAAATCTTCTTTCAATCTCAGCAATGATACCATCGAATTTTTCATAAATGGCTGTCTTTTCGCCCTGACGATTAAATCCAGTGACGCGATAAACTTTATCAGTCCCATAGAGAATAATTTTAATAGCTTCGGAGGGTAAATCTTTTATTGGGATATTCATATTAACCCCTTCTTCTTCTAAAGCTTTTTTCAGTAATCTGGTATACCATGTATTTTGATAAAAAATTTTATTTAAAGGCAAAATCGCTCCCTCATTGATAGATAAATTTTTATTTAAAACCAATTCCGGGTCAACTTTGTAAACTACCCCCAATCCCTTACATTTTTCGCAAGCGCCTAAAGGGGAATTAAATGAAAACATCCGTGGTTCAATTTCAGGTATCGAAAGATTACAAATAGGACAAGAGTATTTTTCAGAAAAAATAGTCTGTTTTTTTTCATTGATATAGAGAATAATTAAACCTTGAGATAAGCTTAAAGACAATTCGCAGCACTGAGATAATTTTTTTTTAATCCCTTCTTTTCTTAATTTATAATCTTTCAGGTTAATTAATAATTCATCAACGACGACTTCAATTGAATGTCGGTTGTTTTTTAATAAACTAATGTCATTGGTTAGTTTTTTAAAATAACCATCAACTCTTACTTTTTGAAATCCCTTTTTCAGTAAATTTTCAAATAAATCCTTAAACTCACCTTTTTTTTCACGAAGAATTGGCGAAAGCAAAGTAAATTTAAATGGTTTTAAGGGATTGTCAATTAATTCTTTTTCGATTTCCTTGATAATTCTTAAAACAATCTCATCGATACTTAACCGGGAAACTTCAACTCCACACCGTGGACAATGGGGGTGACCGATTCGGGCAAACAAAACTCGAAGGTAATCATAGATCTCAGTGATTGTTCCAACCGTTGACCGAGGATTATGAGAGGCAGTTTTTTGATCGATAGAAATCGATGGCGATAAACCTTCAATTTTTTCAACATTCGGTTTATCCATTACACCTAAAAACTGTCGGGCATAGGTTGAAAGTGACTCAACATATCTTCTTTGACCTTCAGCATAGATTGTATCAAAGGCAAGAGAAGATTTTCCAGAGCCTGATACACCGGTAATAACAATTAATTTATTTTTTGGTATCTCTAAATTAATATTCTTAAGATTGTGTTCTTTTGCGCCAATTATTCGTAAAAAATCTTTCATTATGAGTTTACAAGGAGAAACCCTGCAACAAGGAGAAACCTTGCGTCAAGGTTTCTCCTTGTTGGATAAACTTTTAATTTTATCTCTAATTTTAATAGCCAATTCAAAATTTAAGTCATCGGCTGCTTTTTTCATTAATCGTTCTAATTTTTTGATTAAGCGTTTTTGATCAAAAGGAGTTAAACTATCTTTTTTAATCGCGTCAATTTTTTCAAAAACTTGGCGGTCCCGCAGTTGCAAAAAAGTTTCTTCTTGACTCGCTTCGCCTTCGATAATTTTTTCTCGAATCGGTTTATAAATGGTTCGAGGATTGATTTTATATTTTCGATTGTATTCTAATTGGTAATGCCGACGTCGATCAATCTCTTTTTTTGCCTCTCTGATAGAATCAGTAATAATATCAGCATAAATGATTACCCGACCATTGACATTTCTTGCTGCTCTTCCCATTGTTTGAATCAAACTGGTTTTTGACCGTAAAAATCCTTCTCTGTCGGCATCCAAAATTGCCACCATCCCAACCTCTGGCAAGTCAAGTCCTTCCCGAAGTAAATTGATTCCAATCAAAACATCATATTCTCCCTTTCTTAAACTTTCTAAAATATTGCTTCTTTTTAATGTTTCAATGTCTGAATGAAGATACATCGCCCGGATTCCTTTTTCCTTCAAAAAATCAGTTAGGTCTTCAGCAATTCTTTTGGTCAAGGTGGTGACTAAAATTTTATTCTTTTTAACTACTTCTTTTTCAATCTCTTGAACTAAGTTCTCAACCTCATTTTTGGCCGGTCTGATCTCAATTTCCGGATCAACAATGCCAGTTGGCCTAATCAGTTGTTCAGCAATCCCTTGGTAATTAAGTTTTAATTTTTGAGCTTCTTTTTTTGCTTGTTTTAATTCCCAATCATCAGGCGTTGCCGAAACATAAATAATATACCGAGGCAACAGGTAAAACTCCTCAAACTTTAAGGGTCGGTTATCATAAGCCGCTTTAAGACGAAACCCATATTCAACTAAGGTTTTTTTTCTTGAAAAATCTCCATGATACATTCCCCTCAATTGAGGGACAGTCATATGCGATTCATCAATAAACAACAACCATCGATCTCCATAGGCTTTTTGAAAATAGTTAATTAAAGTAAACGGTGGTTCGCCCGGTAATCGACCGTCAAAATATCGAGAATAATTCTCTATTCCATTGACATAACCAACTTCCTTAATCATTTCTAAATCATAGTTAACCCGTCTTAACAATCTTTCGGCTTCGACGATTTTTCCCTTATCTTTTAATGCTTTTATCTCTTTGCCTAAATCTTCGCGAATCTGATTTTCAACTGGCTCAAAAATTTCTTTGGAGGTTAAAAAATGTTTTGCGGGATAAATAACAGCGCTTTCTAAATTCTCTCGGGTAATTCGTCCCGTTAATGGATCAATTTGCGATAAACTAATAATAGTGCCATTTTTCATCTCTATTCGATATCCAAAATCTTCGTAAGATAAAAAAACATCTAGAAAATCGCCTCTTCTTCGAAAACTGCCTCTTTTAAAATCAAATTCATTTCTTTGATATTGAAGTTGAATCAACCTTTTGAGTAAACTTTCCTCATCGATTTCTTGATCGATAGCTAGCTCAATTACAAATTGACCGTATTGGGAGGGATCGCCAATGTTATAAATACAGGAAACTGAGGCAACTACTATGGTATCTTTCCTCGTTAAAATGTTGGTGGTTGATTGTAATCTTAATTTGTCAATCAACTCGTTTATTTGAGCTTCTTTTTCAATATAAGTATCAGTAGCTGGAAGATATGCTTCAGGTTGATAATAATCATAATAGGAAACAAAATAGGAAACAGCGTTTTTGGGAAAAAATTCACGAAACTCTTGATAAAGCTGACCAGCCAATGTTTTGTTGTGGGAAATAATTAATGCTGGCATCTGAAGTTTCTCAATTACTTTGGCCATCGTATAGGTTTTTCCACTGCCAGTCACGCCTAAAAGAACCTGATTTTTTAATTCTTTATTAACGCCGTAAACCAACAGTTCAATCGCTTTTGGTTGATCGCCGGTTGGTTGAAAATCAGAAACTACTTGGAACATAAATGACGAAAAATAGATAAACTATTAATTATAACAGTTTTTTAAAAGAAGATAAAGATAAACATTTGAAAACAGACTAAATAGAATAAGATAAAAAAATATTAAGTATTGATTTATTAATTATTGGTTATTGTTATTTGGTAATTGAAATCTGGTTATTGGTTGTTGTTTAGAATTTAGGTATTAGGGTAAGGATTTAAGTATTTAGGTTAATTAAAAATTAGAAAAATTCTAATATTCTAACATCTAGAACAATCAATCATTAACCACAATAAGAGAGAGCGGGATGACTAGAGACAAATGAGAGATAATCAGCATCAAACTGAAAGAAAACTTTATGATCTAACTCAATTTGCAATTTTAATTGTCATCCAAGCACTTCACGGATTAGTCTCAGAAGAAAATGTTTTACAAGCCATTGGTGATGCGAGGAGTCCTACTGCTGTTTCTCGAGCTGTTCGAACACGAATCTCGCGTAGATATTTTTAGCGATTTTTTTAGAAAAAAATTATTCTTAATCTTACCTTTTATCCTATTTTTCTTTTTCGTGCATTTCTTGCATAAGCGCCAAAAATTGTTCCTTCAGGTAATGACCAATAATGTCCATCAAAATAAAGATCTACTCTCTCAAGAGCCCTAAATCCTGGTAATCCTTTTATTTTATTATTTAATCTTTCAGCGTAAACTGGCTTTCGTAAACTTCCTCTACCTGAATTTTCAGGAAAAATAATCACTCCTTTTATGTAATTTTGATCTAAACAAATTATAAATTATAAATTTTTAATTTTAAAGGCTCTAGACAAGATAACTAATAAATTTTATTGTATTTTTTAAAATTTGTAATAATTCTTTTTTCATTTGTTACGGTGTTTTCTTCCATCGCCATTCACATTCTTTAAGATGGTAAGGAAAATTAATTTTAACTCCATTAAATTTCGTTAGTCTTCTTTTAGTATAACTCAAAAAAGACTCTATTCCAGCAACATGAATTTTCCCTTTTGAAAATTAATCTTTTTTGTGGTTAATTCTTAAATGTTTGTTGTATCCCATATCAACCAAAGAGCAATAACCTCTCTATGAATCTGAATA
>JBBIRE010000054.1:0-6266 GCA_037441985.1 Candidatus Roizmanbacteria bacterium | reverse complement strand
AAAGAGCCAATAGAACTTTAAAAGAGGAGTTTATTGATGGAAATGAGCATTTAGCTTTAGAGGATATCGCTGATTTTAACAATGCTTTAGTTGATTATTTAGTATGGTATAACTTGTCCTTAGAATCGGAGGAGACAAAACGTGTTCATAAAAGTCTAGACAATATTTCACCTATCAATTACCTGTTAAAAATTTTACCTCGAGAGTCTGAAATGTATGTGATCTATACAACCTCTTGACAAGAAGAAGAAGAAGTAATATTAAAATATATGGCTGAGCGTAGAGAAAATTTTATAAACAATCAACCAAGAGATTCTTTTAAACAACAGCCGGCATCTTTTAATCCAGAAGATCCCCTCAAATTAAGGGGGCGTAACCAAAATAATCCAAATCTTACAGAAGATTTAAAAATAATGAAAGAAAAACGTGAACTAGAACAACTAAAAAAATATAAATACCCCTCACTATGGATAGAATGTATAGAGGATACACCCCCCAAATTAAGTTTGGAAGAAAGAACTAAGGAACCGCCTAACTTAGTCTATGATTTAACTCCAAAAAAACGTGGAGCATTAGCTCATTCTCTCAGAGCAATTTCTCAACCAGAAACATCAACAAAAGAAAATCCAAACAAATAAAATTTTTTTTCAATAATCGCCTAAACCTTTTTTACCTTTTCTTAAAAATTATCTTTTAAAGATAGGTGTTTTACAAAACATACTCCATCAATCTAAATTCAAATATTTAACCTCTTCATTCTTGCAACATTTTCGCTACGATCGTTGTTAAAATGTTGCATAAAACAACGTCAAATCACTGAAAAGAAAAATCTAATCCAAAACCCAATTGTTCAATAACTTAACATCAAATCAACTTAAAGTATTTGTTGAAAAAACATCAATAATCTTTTAAGAGATTTAAAAGCTCATTTTTTAACAAACTAATAATTGCCCGATGAGAGATTGGTAAAAATTTATCAAGTTCTCTTTTTAATTTTTTTTCTGATAAACTTTGAATTTTTTGCAAAATAATTTTTTTATTAAAATCTCCCTCTTCTTTTACTCCTTTTTTCATTAAAAACCAAACGTCAAAAAAATCCCTTCCTTTAGCTCTTGTTAATAAAGCCTGAAGTTTTTCCTTAAGAATTATCTCTTTTGATAAATGACAAATCAATGGAAAAAATACGATCGGGAATTTTGTAATCAGCGACGAAACTTCTTTTTTTTCTATCTTCTTTACCCGGTGAAAATCTAATCTGATAACCAAAGGATATTTTATCTCTCTTCCTTGATATTTAATCCGATATTTCTCTGTTTTCTTTCCCGAATATAAATGATAAATTTTTATTGTTTCAACTTCTTGATTTATCAATTTTTCAATTTTATCAACTACTTTTTTAATTATTTTTTTCTCTAAAGTTGTTGAAAAATCAAGATCTTCGGAAAATCTTGGAGAATTAAATAACAATCTTATCGCTGTGCCACCTTTAAAACAAATGTCTTTTCCTTCTTTTTGTTGATATAAATAACTTAAAAACAAAAGTTGAAGATATTCACGGATTATTGTAAATCGATCGATTCGATAATATTTTGTCAGCCTTTCGATCTGCTCATTGATGATCATAAAATTTTTCCAATAATTTTTAACAATTTTTTTTCCTTAAATCTTGAGGCATAAAGAAAAAGTTTCTTTTTATTAATAGTTTTTAAATCAAAATCGTCAAAATCAAGATTAGTTAAACCTTTCGAAGCGAAGTAAAGATAGTCTAACAAAGCTTTTTCCGGCTCGGCAATGATAAATTTATCTTTTTTTTCAAATCCCCAGTATAAATCATTTTTAATTTTTGAATAAGAAAATTCTTTGTTATCGACAATAATTTTTTTAGCTTTTTTTATTGAAATTGAAGTTATTTGATAAGGAAAACCTGTCATAATGCCATAAAAAGATAATGCCGACTCTAAAGAAATATATGATGGATAATAAAGAAAATTAGCGATTATGAAATCATCCGGTTGGTTGAAAATAAAATAATATTTTCCTTTAATAAGTTTTTTAATAATTTTTTTCTTTTCCAAGCGCTGGATTTTTTTATAAAGAGTGTTTTCATTTTTTATATTAAAAATCCGAGCAAAATCATCCAAGGTAAAAAGGGAGATTTCTTTTTCTCTCAAAATATGAATTATTTTTGCTAAATTATACGATTCCATAATTAAGACTATTAAATACCAATTTTATAATCGTGTCAATATATTAAATATTTTTATCAAAGTTTTATCAAAGACTGTCTTTTCTCAAAGATCGTCCCAAAAACTAAATACCCCTTGACAAGAAGAAGAAGAAGTAATATTAAAAGTATGAACGAAACGCAACAACCAGAACAAAGTCTAAGCCCAGGAAAAGGAGAGCAAACACCCTCTCAACCAGATCTCGGTCAAAAAATAATAGCAGATAATTATGCAGATAATTATAAAGAAATAGTAGCAAATAATTTGCCGAAATTTTTAAAAGTACTCAAAGAAGTTTCTAGCGATTTTTTTAATAAGAAACCTCCTCCTGATTTTTCTTTTGATTATAACACAATAAATCCAAACCAGCTAGAAAGATTAATCGAAGCCTCTCTCCCATTCTTGTTGCCTGATCAACTACAACAATTATCTAAAGAACTCGCTCGAAGATCTATAACTTCAGACCATGAAAAACCATCCGAAGAAAATCCTCCAGCCAGCGGCGCTCCTGATACCGCAGACCAAACTTAAGCAAAATAATTTTATCCCTCAATTCTATAATCTAAGCAATTCAATATTTTTAGATTTATCATTAATTTTTTTATTCTTATTTGTAAGATAAATAAACTATACATCTTGCTCTGTCAATCTAAATTCAAATATTTAACCTTCTCATTTTTGCAACATTTTCGCTACGATCGTTGTCAAAATGTTGCATAAAAATGGAGAAATAAAAAACACCTAATTTTAATTTTCTTCTTTATCTTATCTCAAAAAACGGAAGAAGAACTATTTTCCCCTCTTTATCCTCTAGTTCCTTTTTTTTCAGCGCCAAAATAATAAACTATTCCCTTTTTTTACCTTAAATCTTCTCATAAAAATTTTTAAACTGCGTAAATCGTAATCTTTTATTTTTTCTGTTGCTTTTAATTCGCAAGGAATAATCGAATTATTACTCTCTAATTTAACAAAATCAATCTCATGATTGTACTGATCATGATAAAAATGACCGGTTTGAGTCAAAGAAGCGAAATAGTTTTCAAAAAGCTTTCCTTTATCAATAAAATCAACCAAAGCATAAGAAAAAGACGGTGAAGCTAAATAATATTTTTTCAGCCTTTTTTCTGAAGAAATTAGATTGCGGGAAAAATTATAAAATCTTTTTATTAAAAAAACTTCCTCAAGATAAAAAAGGTAAAAAGATAAAGTTTTATTACTAATATTTAAATCTTGTGATAAATGAATATTATTAATCACTTCTCCAGGTTGCTGAGCGATATATCTTACTAGTTGAAAAAGAACAGAGGGGTAATCAAGCTTAACCACTGTTGGCAAATCTTCAAAAATGATTTTTTTAATAATTGAAGTATAATAATCTTTTCTTTCCAATTGATTTTTAAAATCAATACTTTCAATGAACTGCGAAGTAAAAAATTTCAAATTCATTTTGAAGCTCTTTTTTATAAACTAAAGGTTTTTCTAAAATCTCGAATTTTTCTTTAAAAAAAAGATATTCATCAAAAGAAAGAGGCAATATCTTAAAACCAACCACTCTTCCGGCCAAACTTTCTTGGGTTTGTTTCCTAATAAAAAAACTGGTTGGGCCGGAGATAATCAATTTAATATTAGGATATAGGTCATAATATACTTTGATCTAATTTTGAAAATTGGGCAATTTTTGAATCTCATCTAAAAAACAATAAATCTTTTCCTTTTTGTAGTCAATTCCCGTCTGTTTAAAATAATTTTCAAAAAGCTCATCTATTTTTAATACTTCCTCATCAAAAGTAAAATAAAGAATGTGAAATCGATCTTGAGAAAGATTAATAAGATGGTTGATAAGCTGAAAAATAAGAGTGCTTTTTCCAACTTGACGAAGACCAGTAAGCTCAATAATCTCTCTTTTATCTAAAAAAGCAATAAGATTTTTAAATATTTTTCTTTTTTTTGGAAAAGGATAAAAAAAATCCTTTTCCCAATGACGATTATATTTCAAAAGATTGATTTTCTTTTTATCAATAAAATTCCAATATTTTTATATTTTATTAGAAGTTAAAGGAAATATAATTAAATGTCAAGATTTTAAAACTAAATCAAAGACTGTCTTTAAACAAAGACCGTCCCTTTAATCCTGAAAAAGGAGTTATTTTTATATTTTAGAGCCTCCTATAAACCTTTTGCACCCCCGAGGTGAAAAAGTGAAAAAAAACTTTTGAATTCTGAATTTAATCATACATTCATATATTCATATCTTTCATCCATTGATATACCCCTTTTCTTTAAAATTGCAATAGTGTATGCCTAAAGAAGCTTTGATTTTGAAGACTAATTTAGATTAAGAAAATCTATTAAAAGCCTTTTTACAAACCTGCGAGGTTTGCAAAAATTAATCAGCTTTGAAGAAATTTTTAAATATGCTCACTTGCTTGACTCTTTATTTTTATCTAATGGGGTTAAGGGTGGTCGCCAACCTCTAAAAAATCTTTGAGCTATTATTCATAAATATAAAGTTACCGTTGCTGGTAAAACCAATTCTCAATAAAAATGATCCAATGCTTCCTTAAAATTACCATCTGGCTGATAACCAAAATGTGTGGCTAATTCCTTTGCAAAATCTTCTTTCCATTTGTCTTTATTGGTCAAATCTAATCTTTCATTCATAAAACAACAAAATTCACAATCTTCCCCTCAACATAAATCATTTTATACTTTTTCCCCTCTAAATATTTTCTAATCTTCTCATTTTGTAATGCTCTCTTTTCTACCTCTTGTTTAATGTTTAATGTTTGACGTTTAATCTTTATCGTCGCCCTCACCTTTCCATTGACCTGAACTGGTAAAACAACTTCTTCTTCAATGCTATCCTCTGCTTTTGGCCAAGTGGATAAATGAATCGACGTTTTCTCTCTAAAAATATTTCTCCAAATCTCTTCGGTAATAAAAGGCGCAAACGGAGCAAGAATTTGTAAAAATTTTTTGGCATTTTTAATGTTTAATGTTTGATGTTTAACGTTTAATGACTTTTCCCAATCATTTAAAAACTCCATCATCGCCGCAATCGCCGTATTAAACT
This sequence comes from Candidatus Roizmanbacteria bacterium, assembly GCA_037441985.1. Lineage (GTDB taxonomy): Bacteria > Patescibacteriota > Microgenomatia > UBA1406 > GWC2-37-13 > JBBILO01. Next base: position 968 of record JBBIRE010000054.1, on the reverse strand, counting down.
TCGTCTGCTTAATATCTTCCGTTACCTTCCTAATCGTTTTATTTAATTTATTTACCAATTCTTTATCCTCTTCCCACGTTCCACGTTCCACGTTCAACGTTCTACTATAAAGCTCCCACACTCTTTTCAAAAATCTAAAGCATCCCTGTAAAGCGCTAGTTGACCAGGCAATCTCCTGATTAAAAGGCGCCATAAACATTTCGTACAGACGTAAAGTATCAGCTCCATATTCGGCGACCACATCATCAGGATTAATGACATTGCCAAAACTCTTACTCATCTTTCGATGATCTTCAGCTAAAACCATACCTACATTTCGAAGTTTTAAAAACGGTTCCTTAAATGACAACAATCCTAAATCATAAAGAGCCTTCACCCAAAAACGAGAGTATAAAAGATGTAAAACCGCATGCTCTGCCCCACCCAAATACCAATCAACCGGTAACCATTGTTTGATGTAATTACCAAATTCCAAATTCCAAATTCCAAATAATTTTGAATTTTTATTATTAGAACTTTGATATTGTTTCGGATTTCGAAGTTCGGATTTCGAAGTTGCTTTTTCCCGATTCCAAAAGGAAAAAGCCAAAAAGTACCAACACGACCCAGCCCAATTAGGCATCGTATCAGTCTCTCTTCTTGCCGGGTCACCACATTTTGGACATTTGGTATTAACAAATTGAGGAATTTTTGATAAAGGTGACTCACCAGTTTCTGTTGGTTCGTATGATTTAACATAAGGAAGTTTTAAAGGTAACTCTTCATCAGGTATTGGAAACCAACCTGCCATCTCATTTTCTCTTGACAAATAACTTTCTTTTTTGTACAATAAGTTTAGTAACAGTCCCCTCCTTAGTTGAGGGGTTGTTTTTTTATTTAACTCAATTTGCTCTCTTATTTTTTCAACAAAAAGATATTTTCCGCTTTTTAACTCGAAAGAAAGATTTTTCTTGTAAGCTAAGAACATA
>JBBIRE010000053.1:0-6324 GCA_037441985.1 Candidatus Roizmanbacteria bacterium | reverse complement strand
ATCAAAAAGTGAAAGTGGTTGGTGAGAGTTATTTGCGGATTGAACACCATCTTCTTGGCATTAGAACATCTTTATCTCAAAAGGATAAATTAGAGAAAATAAAAAAAATTTATTCTCATCCAAAAGCGCTTGAGCAGTGTCAGTCGTTTTTTTTAAAACATCCTCAGATTGAGCCAATAAGCTATACTGATACGGCTGGAGCGGCTTTGATGGTTGCTAAAAAAAATGATCCAACACTGGCAGCCATTGCCAGTAGTGAAGCGGCCAGAATTTATGGTTTAGAAACTATCCAAAAAAATCTTGAGGATAACGAAAAGAATTTTACTCGTTTCCTTGTCATCGCTCAGAAAACAAACAAGATTATCATTGGCAGTCCAAACAAGTGTTCTTTAATTTTTAATCTCAAACATCAACCAGGAACTCTAGCGACCGCATTGCTGGTTTTTAAAAAACATCAGATTAACTTAACCAAAATTCAATCTCGTCCTATTATTGGCAATCCATTTGAGTATAATTTTTTTGTTGATTTGGAGTTTAACTTTCAGATTAAAGAGATGAAAAAGATTTTAAAGGATTTTGAAAGATATACTACTCGATTAATTGTTTTAGGATTTTATCAAAAAGAAAAATGGCAATAAATAATTTAAGAAAAAGAATTGATGAGATTGATGAGAAAATTATTTCTCTTCTTGAAAGACGTTATCATTTGTCGCAAAAGATTCTTCAAGAGAAAATAAGAAAGGGTATTGATCTGACTGATAGAAAAAGAGAGAAAGAAATTATTGAAAATTTGAAAAAAAAAGCAAGAAATAAAACTTTTTCATTTTTAATTGAAAAAATTTATCCAATAATTTTTGATTTTAATAAAAAAATCGCCTTATTAAAAAAGGTGAAGCAACATCATTCCGAATGATTACCCCCTTGACTTAACTTTTTATTTTTTTATAATTTTAATTACCATGATGATTGAAATTGTCAATAAAAATTATTTCTTTTTTTACTTTTACCCTCTGGGAGGGTAGTCGTGGTATTAATTTGATTAATTACTACCCTCCGATATGGAGGGTTTTTTTATTTATATGGAGAAAAAATTAAAGATTTTAGCCATTGGCGAGGTTGTTGTTGATGAAACAATTGTTTTATCTGATCAGTTAATTAATGGTTGGAAGATAAAAAGCAAAGGATTTTATTACTCAGTTGGCGGGCCAGCAGCGGTTGCTTCATTTTTTTATCAAAAATTAGGCTATCAGGTGACTTTTGTTTCATCTTTGGCAAAGGATAAAGATGGCTATTGGATTATGGAGAAGTTTCGAAAAAGAAAAATTAATTTAGTGATTAATTTTCAATCAAAAACTCAAAAAAATATCATCTTGGTTGATGAAAAAAACAAGAAAAGAACGATTATTAAAGATTGTTTATCTTCAAAGCCGATAAAAAATTTTGATAAAAAATTGATTCAGGAGGCTGATTTGATCTATCTTGATCGCCACCAAAGCCATCTATTTGATCTTTTGTTAACTTATAAAAAAAAGGAAACAGAAATTATTTTTGATCCTTCAACTGATGTTTCTTTAAAAAATTTAATGATTTTAAAACAAGTAAACTTTCCTATTGTTCCTTATGAGTTTGTTTTTAATTTTGGCAAAAAAGAAAGTATAAAAAATAGTTTTAAAAAAATTGTTAATTTTTTAAAAAAACCTTTAATTGTTACTCTAGGAGAATGGGGAAGTCTTTTTTTAAAAAATGACCAATGTGATTATTTTTCCAGTTATTCAATTAAAGCGGTTGATGTTTCTGGCGCTGGTGATATCTTTCGGGCGGCTTTTGGAGAGGCTTTGATAAATAACTTTACTTTGTTAGAAGCGATTAATTACGCCAATAAAGTGGCGGCGTTAATGTGTCTTCGAGTGGGAACGAGTGAAGCAATACCTTCAAGAAAAGAGATTAAAAAAACCTCATTGAAGAAAAATCATTACCAGTTAAGCGATTTTTTTAAAAGTTTTTCTTTTAAAAAATATGATCAATCGTCAGCTGAAAATCATCGCTGGACCCTGTTCGGTCGATGATGATAATTTAAAAGAGATTTGGCAAATTGCCAATTTAAAAGTTAATGGTCAACCGGCAATTTTTGGAACAAGGGTAGTTGGTTTAAAATCAAGAACCATTTATCATCAAAAAGGAGAAGGAATGGGGATTGATTTTGAAAATTTAAAGAAAAATCTTTTTAGTGTTTTAGTTAATAGTTCTAAAAAATATTCTTATCCATCGGTAAAAATAGCTAAAGAGATTGTTAAAAAAACCCATCTTATTGTTGCCACTGAAGTGATGGAGCCTGTTTTACAACTTCCTTTTTATGAGGATAAGGTTTTTTATGGCAGACTTTTTATTTGGAATCCGGCAGTTAATCAGTTGGGTTGGCCGGTTTTAATCGTGGGAGAATTAGCTAAAAAAAATAATTGGTGGATCGGCTTAAAAAACCCAAAATGGGTGGGTGAAAATTTAAAGATAGCTGATTCACCGAGCTTTACTAAAATGACTACGATGGAAAAAACATGGGAGGGATTAGTGACATATGCTTCTTTTAAAGAAAAAACTGTTTTGATTCATCGAGGTGTAGATGTGGCAGAAAAAGGTGATTATCGAAATGCACCAGTTCATCAGATTGCCAAAAGGGTTAAACAAAGAATCGGTTGTCAACTTTTTTTTGATCCCAGCCATTCTTATGGACCAAAACTTCGAGGAGATATTGTTAAAGCGACGATTGAAGCAATGAAAATGATGATTTCTGACAAAGAATTTTTATATGATGGTATTTTGATTGAAGTGGGCACTTCAAAGACTGACACCGAACAGCATATTAGTTTAGACGAACTAAGGTTTTTAGTTAATCAGCTTGCTAAATTTCGAATATTTGAAATTAATCTTGATTAAAGATAATAAAAATTAAAAGCAATGATTTGGGGTCCGATCTCTTTACTTAAATATCCGACATTAACTGATAACTTTTAAGAACCTCATTTGGTGTTTTCATCTTTAAGGATAAATGAGCTCGTTTATTATGATAATATATCAAATAATCATTTAATCATTAACTTCTTTTTCTAAAATTGGTAATTCTGATTTTGAATACTTACCCCAACCCAAACATTCCTTTCTTAAAGATCGATTAAAAGATTCAATAAATGCCTGTTTGTTTTTTCGATAAGGTCTTGCCACTCTCAATCAATTAGCATATAAATAAACTTTACCTTTAAAATGATTTTAAATTCTGATCCTCCATCAGTTTGTAAAAGAGTTGTGTGTTGATATCTTTTTTTAAATGATAAATGAAGAAAGTTTTCTCCATCAGAGCTTGTTAAAGAAGGATAAAGTTTAGCAAAGACATCTTTAACAAAAATATCAATCGCAGTAAAAGCAAAAATACTACCAAAATTAACACTATCCATTTGAATAACTTGACGAGGATAATTTGCTTGTGGAATTGCTCCTCAAGGAATATTTTTCTTCCATTTGCTTCTTAATTGATATTTTTCACCTAATACTTTATAGATGGTTGTTACTTCGGGCGATGTTCCAAATTCATCTGTGAGATATTTTTTGATTTTTTCTTCACAACAGCCTCTGTTTTCCTCTCTTACACGATAAATTCTTGTCTTAAGAAGTCCATCTATTTTTTCTTTTTCTTCGTTTTCCTTTCTTTGAGTTTAGATACTCGTCAAGAAAACCTATTATTCCTTTTGGATTTCTTTTTATTCGTGAAATCCAGATTTCAATTGTTTCTCTGTGAGTATCAAGAATTTCTGAAATATTGACTGAGGGCGTGTGCTTTTTATATAGCTCCCACGCTAAAGCTATTGGTGACAATTTATTCATCTTAAGATAATCCATAATGTTGGATGATATATTTCTGTGGGATATTTAAGTGAAATAAAACTACTATTCTTCTATAAAAAAAGTTGGTATAATGGCAACTGACGGTACAATAATATCCCAAATTTATTACAAAGCTCTTTTAAAAAATGACTTTCAACCAATTATTCCTCAGATAGGATCTGAATTGCAAAGAGATATAATGGACGCAATTTATAATCCGACTTGGGGTATCAAGGCAACAGGCAATAAAATCAGCGATTTGGCAAAAGAAAAAATTGTCAATGCAGCTAAAAAAATAGAAGAGAAAGGGGCTGAAGTGATTATCGCCGGCTGTACCGAGATTGCTCTGGCTTTTGATTTTATAAAAGTAAAAGGAATACCGATTATCAATCCAATGAATATTGTGGCAAAGCTAACCATTGACTTATGTTTTAACGAACAATTATATAAAATTTTATTTTTAAAAAACAATTACTGATTTTATAAAAATAAAGCCATTTTTTATCTTGTTTTTTTAACTAGTCAATTCATATTGATGGCGTCACCTTTGGACCAATTGGCTACGGATTACATAGCGATGAGGAGTGGGTTGATGTCAGAAGTTTGGAGGATTATTACCAAATTTTAAATCGTTTTTTAAAATCACTTTAATTGCAGTTGATTGCCTAAAATTACTACTGCCTTTTGCAAATCGTGATAGTGAATAATGATATTTATCTCAGTATAGGTTGAGATAACTTCGATAATGTTAATGTTGTTGATATAAAAAAGATTGGTTAGAAAAGATAAAAGACCAGGTGTTTCAACCAGTTTTTCGTTAAAAAAAATTGCTAAGCTAGCAAGGTTTTCAAAAATTTTTTTTACAGAAAAATTATCAATTATTTTGTCTTTAACTTTTTTATTACCAACAAGATTAATCTCTTTATCACCGATAATCACTCCCAAAAGACTGTCTTTTTTTCCAAAAATTTTTTCTAATTTTTGAAGATTTTCCTGATTTTTTTCTAAAACAATTTCAAAAATTGGGGTTTTTATTTGAAGATTGTAAAGATTTTGTCTGATAAGCTGAGTAAGATTTTTTTCTTCAAGAGTTTTTGTTAATCTAACAAGCGCCATAACAACGCTTTGAATCTTTACTGTTTTATAGGTAATTTTTTCTACCTGAGGCTGGATTTTTTTTGCCACCTGATGAAGATTGGCAATTTTTTGAGAAAGAACCTGATATAAAAAAGGATCTTCTCTGATAATTTCTCGTACTGCTTGACTGATTGTAATCATGTGATAATTATAACAAATTGTGATAAAAATGTGAAATATCTGGAAAAATTTTACTTTTTATTTTTTCTCTCTTAAAATTCATTTTTCTTATGGGAAGACATATAGAATTAGGACAATTTGAATTACCTTTGCCCGAAGATTTTGATTTTGTTAGTTTAATGATTGAAGGGCATAATTTTAATCATCCAGATGAAATGTTACCAAAAAAACCTAACGAGTTAATAGAAATTTACCAGCAAGGATTAAGCGTGATTTTAAAAAAAAATGGTCAAGTCTTAGGTCATGCTGCTTTGTGGCCTTTGTTAAAAAACGCAAATGGTGAATTACAAGTAGCTGAATTTGGTAGTTGGATAGTCAATCCAAATTTTAGACATCGCAGAATTAATGGTTTAACAGTTGGCGAGTACACAGCTACAACTTTACTTGAAGAAGTTAATATTGGAACTATTGCAACTGTTAAAAGAGCAAACAGTTTTCAAGGTTTAAGAAAAATTGGTTTTGAACCTTTAGATTTTTATCAATTTCCATTTATTACCTCTTTAACTTGTGTTTGTTCTGGAAAAGCAGAACATTTAACTAAAAATGTTTGTTCGGATAGGAGAAGAATAAATTATGGTTTGAGACCTAATAATGTTGTAGACTTGGATTTTAGTTTAAATTCAACTAGTATTAATGAACCACCAAAAATTCCTTGTACTTTAATGGGTTACAATATGGAAAGATTATGGGTGATAGAAAAAGAACTCCAAGAAAACTTGGGTATCTCATTAGACCCAAGAGATCCTAGTTTTTTTGTCCACTTTTTAGAACAAGCTCAGAGAATATTAGCCGAACAAAATTATTATCAATTAGTATAATTTATGAAGGACATAGTTTGTCTTTTTAAACAACTAGTCTCAATCGATTCACCTTCAGGAGAAGAGGAAGAAGTGGCGATATTTGTTTTTCAATATTTAAAAAATCTTGGTTTAAAGCCTCAAATTGATAAAAACAATCAGATTTACTGTCATATTAACAAAAATTTTGCCAAAAAACCGATTCTTTTTTGCGCTCATTTAGATACGGTTGAGCCGGGAAGAGGGATTAAGATAATTGAAAAAAATGGTTATTTGATGTCTGATGGTAAGACTATTCTTGGCGCTGACAACAAGGTTGCTGTTGCTTGTATTTTGC
>JBBIRE010000052.1:0-6453 GCA_037441985.1 Candidatus Roizmanbacteria bacterium | reverse complement strand
TTTTTCTAAATAAAGAATAATATCTATTAACTGTGTTTCTTGAAATATTGGTTATTGTTGATGTTTAAGTGGCGGTTAAATCTAGACAAAAACAATTAATAATTTTTTTATTTTATAATTTGAGAGTTTAGATTTATATATCATTAAAAAATAATATAGAGAATATATCTATTCTTGTTGAGAGCCAATTAAATTTTGGTTATTGGTTTATTAATATCTTGGATATTTATTTATTGATTTTTTTGGTTTTTTCTAAAAATCAAATACGATAAAATTATAATAATGAAAATAAAAAAGAGAATTTTCTTATTTTTCTTCCTTTTTTTATTTTTTATTTTTCCCCTCGATATTCATGCGAATCAAAAACAGTATTTAGTAGATTATTCTTTTATTTATCAACCCGATTTAATTGATTATTCAAAGACTAATGTTTTTTGGACAATAAAAATTACCCATCTTTTCTCTGATGTTTATGTTAAAAATTTTAAAGTCTTTTTCCCAGAGTATTTTTCTATCGAAGATATTAGAGCAAGAGATGAAAATGAAGATCTAGAAACAACTTTGAATAAAAAAGATAATAATTATGAAATTACAATTAATTTAAAAAATCCAAATATTGGTAAAAACTCAGTCAACACCATCTATCTTAATTTTATTCAAAAAAATCTTTTTAAAAAAATTGGCAATATCACCGAAGCCTTTATCCCGACAATTGAAGATCTTAATTTAAACTCCTCTCAAATTGTGGTGAAAATTCCAAAAGATTATCCACAAAAAATTTCATTATCTAAACCAAAACCAGATAAGATTGAGATTGATGAAAATTACCAAAATATCTATTGGCTTAACCCAAAAGTAAAAACAATCTACGCCGTTTTCGGAGACGAGCAGTATTATCAATATCATATTGATTATCAACTTAAAAACCCTGGATTATCACCCGGATACTTCTCAGTCGCTCTTCTTCCGGAAACATCAAATCAAAAGATTTATATAGATCAATTATCACCGCTTCCGAATGATATTTATTTAGACGATGATGGAAATTTAATCGCCAAATATTTGCTTTTGCCAATGACAAAAAAAAATATTAGATTGGAGGGAAAGATAAAAATAACAACAAAAATTAATCAGGATTTTGTTGAATATGTAAGAAAAAAAATAAATAAACAAAAAAATTATCTCATTGCCAGTAGCCATTATTGGCAAATTAATTCGAGTCCACCAAATATCTTAAAAGATCCCAGAGACATTTATCAATTTGTGCTCAATTACTTTGATTATAATTACGACGGTATTAATCAAAATATTCCACGATATGGCGCGGAAAAAATTCTTCAAGGAAAAAAAGCTGGTTTATGCTTAGACTACACTGATTTGTTCGTCGCCTTAGCCCGAGAAAATGGAATATATAGTCGCGCTATCATTGGTTATGGTTATTCGTTAGAAAGACGACTGAGACCTGTTTCTTTACAAAGCGATATTCTTCATGCCTGGCCAGAATTTTATAATAATGAAAAAGATTTATGGCAGCAAATTGATCCTACTTGGGAGGATACTTCAGGAATAGATTATTATCAATCTTTAGATTTAAATCACATCACCTTCGTTGTTTACGGAAAAAATGATGATCGGCCGGCGCCGGCTGGATTCTACAGCGAAGATAAAGGGCAAAAAATCTTTATTCAACCAACAGATCAAAAACCAAGAGAAATAATTAAAATCAAGTTTGATAACTTAAAATTACCAGAAAAAATTTTTGGTAATCAACCAATTAAAGGTAAAGGGAAGATTATTAATCAAAGCAACGTATATCTTTACCGTCTACCCATATCAATAACATCACAATTATTAGATTTTAAGATCAACCCACAAAGAATTGAGATCATTCCCCCTTTGGGAAAAGCAGAGTTTGATTATCAAGTTAAACTTAAAAATAATGCCCAAAATTCATTGGCGCCAAAAACAGCTCGAATCCAGTTGAGAATCGCTGATTATTTAAACGAAACAAAAGAAATAAAAATTATTCCCATACTATATTTTATCTCCCTTACAATATTAATCATTTCTTTGGTAGTTATTTTTTCCTTTTTTATCATAAAATATATTTTTATTAAAAGATGATTAACAAAAATGATTTAAAAAACTTACCTTCAACTATCGGCGTCTATCTTTTTAAGAAAAAGAAACAAGTCTTATATGTCGGTAAATCGGTTAACGTTAAATCACGGATTGCCAATCACCTTCAAGCGGCTAAAACTAATCCTAAAGAAAATCTCCTTATCCAAGAAGCCGATCATCTTTCAGTTTATTCTCTGGATTCTGAATTCAAAGCGATTCTTCTTGAGTCGAAATTAATTAAAAAATACCAACCAAAATTTAATGTTCGTTGGTTAGACGACAAAGATTTTTTATATATAAAAATTAATTTAAAAGATGAATTTCCAAAGCCAGTTTTAGTCAGAAAGGAAAACGATGGTCTTTCAAATTATTTTGGACCATTTTCGTCTAAAAGAGAAACTTTAATGGTTTTAAGAGAATTGAGAAAAGTGGCTCCTTTTTGTACTGAAAAAAAAATTGGTTTAAAACCTTGTTTTTATTCAAAAATTGGTTTGTGCAATCCTTGTCCCAATTTTATTAATTCATTAACCGATATTAATGAAAAAAATAAATATCGACGGGTATATCGAAAAAATATTAATAATTTGATTCAATTGTTAAAAGGCAACTTTGATCAAATAACAAAAAAATATTTTAAAGAGATTAATCAATTTTCAAAAAAAAATGAATTCGAAAAGGCGCTTATCTTAAGAGAAAAGATAAAAACACTCAATTTTTTGCTGAAAGAAAAAAAAATTAATATCGATCTTAATAGTGAAATTGAAAAGGAAAATTTATTAGAGAAGTTGACTGCTTTTTTAAAAAAATTTTTGCCAGTGAAAAAGTTAAATCGGATCGAAGGTTATGATATGAGTAATCTCTCTTTACAAGAAGCAACTTCATCAATGGTGGTTTTTATCGATGGTTATCCGGATAAAAGTCAATATCGCCGATTCCGGCTAAAAAATAGTCAGTCAGATTTCCAAATGCTTCAGGAAACAATTGAGAGAAGACTAAAGAATAAATGGCCGATACCAGATTTAATTGTTGTCGATGGTGGACTGCCCCAATTAAAGGTCGCTCAAACGATCATTCGACAAATGGAATTTCGAATCGCTGCTGTTGGTTTAGCGAAAAATCCTGATCGATTGATCATTATGAACAATGGAGTTATTAAAAAAATATTACTTAAAAATATTCCTGGGGGAGAAATTCTGATTAATTTAAGAAATGAAGCCCATCGTTTCGCAAGAAAGTATCATTTGTTTTTAAGAAGCAAAAAAATTTTTTATAAATTAAAGTAAAATAAGAAATATGAAAAAAATTAATCGAATGCTAATCTTTTCAGGATTAAGTATTCTTACTCTGACACTTTTTAATCCTTCATTTAAAGTCCTTGGCGATATTAAAAATTTTATTTATTTATCAATTTTAATCGCAATCATTTATTATTTACTGACGCCGATATTAAAATTAATTTTATTACCAATAAATATTCTTACTTTAGGTTTTTTTTCTTTTATCGTTTATATTTTTATCTTTAACTTAGCGATTAATTATTTTCATCTGGCGACAATTACGGGTTGGGATTTCCCGGGTTTATCAACAGATTTTATCATTATTCCCAGATTGTTTATTAATGATTTTTATAATCGTATCTTTTGTGCTTTTTATGTTTCTTTTTTTATTAGTTTATTAGAGTCTTTTGTATGAAAAATTTGATTTTTATTATCAATATCATCGTTTCCTTAATTGTTATATTTTTAATTTTAATTCAAGGTAAAGGCGCTGGTTTAGGAAGTGCTTGGGGTGGTGGAGCCGAGCTTTTCCAAACTCGAAGAGGGATTGAAAAGATTATATTTAGATTAACGGTTCTTTTCATCGCTTTATTTTATGCCTTTTCGCTACTAATTTTTTTAAAAAAATAAAGAATGAAGACTTTTCGTTATTTTTATTGGGTAATTACGGAATTTATCAAGAAATATTCGGCGGTGATTCTTACCACCTTTCTTATTAGTTTCATTTTCATTACTTTTTTCCTTCAGCCGCTAAAAAAATTTTTCTTCATTCAAAAAAAAGTTGGTTATGTTGGTAGTTTTGTTTATCCAAAAATGCCCGATGAGATTCTATCTTTAATTTCCAATCCACTTTTAACGATTAATGATAAAGGGGAGTATACGCCGGTGTTGCTCTCATCTTGGGAAATAAAAGATAATTTTAAGACTTATCGATTAGTATTAAAAAAGGCAATTTTATGGAACGATGGTCAAGAAATTTTTACCGATGATATTAATTTTAATTTAAGCGATGCTGAGGTAAAGAAAATTGATAAAAAAACCTTTTTAATTAAATTTAAGCAACCAACACCAAATTTTTTTAAATATTTAACCCTACCGATTTTAAAAAAAAATTTGATCGGCGCTGTTGGTAAATATAAAATCAGTCGTTATCGACTAAAGGAAGGAGTTTTTAAACAGATTGATTTGTTACCCAATCTGGAAAATCTACCAACAATCAGCTACATATTTTATCCGACAGAAGAAGAGATGGTTATCGACTATAAATTAGGAAAGATAAATCAGATGATTTTAAAAAATAAAAATTTATCTGATAGTTTCAAAAGCTGGAAAAACACCAAAATTACCCAAATGATAGATTATCAATCGATGATGATTATTTTTTTTAATCATCAAAAAAAATTTTTCGAGAACAAAGAATTTAGAAAGATTTTAAAAGATGGGATCAATAAAAATGATTTTCGGGAAGATGGGGCAAGTAACTCAACGCCCATTTCTCTTAATTCATATTATCACAACCCTATGGAAAATCATAGTTTTTATTCCCCAGATTTAGTTAAGGAGTTTGTCATAAATAATTTTTTATCAAAAGATAAAAAAACGCTTTCTCTTAAATTATTTACCTATTATGATTATTATCAAATCGCCGAAATCATTAAAAATCAATTAAAGGAAGTGAATATCGATGTCAGTATAAATTTTATCCGTGATAAAATAGCGGATGATTTTGATTTATTTTTAACCTTATGGGAAATACCATCAGTTGAAGATCAATATTTTTATTGGCATTCACAGCAAAAAACGACTAATATCAGCCACTATAACAATATTCGAGTAGATAAAGATTTAGAGGAATTAAGACTAAAAACGGATCTTAAAGAAAAACGAAAAATCGCCTTTGAGCTTCAAAAACTTTTTAATGACGACCCACCGGCAATTTTCTTATATCAACCCTATATTTATCTAGTTGAAAGAAAGTAGATTTTAAAAAGTGGACCTGAAGGGATTTCATTGAGACTTAGAACTTAGAACGTAAAAATCTAACGCGTTATTTGTGATGTGAAACTAGAAAAGAAAAATTAATATTATTGATCATTCTTTATCAAATCGGAATCTCACAAGAATAAAAAAACAAATACTTATTTTATTTTTTATTTTGAATTTTAAATTTTATTATCGTTGGTGCCGGGAGAGGGACTCGAACCCTCACCCCCGACTTACGGGGACAGGATTTTAAGTCCTGCTTGTCTACCAATTCCAACATCCCGGCTTTTCTGTGGGCGAGAGAGGACTTGAACCTCCACTTCCGCTTTTTGGAAACAGCCTCCTCAAGGCTGCGCGTCTACCAATTCCGCCACTCGCCCATTTTATTAATTTTCTTATTTTATCTCAAACCAATCTTGCCATTAACTGATTTTAACTGATTTCAACCAGTTTTAACTAAACTGGTGCCCTCAGGAAGAATCGAACTTCCATCTTGGCCTTAGAAGGGCCCTGCTCTATCCGTTGAGCTATGAGGGCAACATTTGAGCCGAGACGGGGGCTCGAACCCCGAGCCTGCTGGTTTACCCGCCTGCTTATGTTGAGCCTCCCAACAGAATCGAACTGTTATCTACGGTTTACAAAACCGTCGCTCTGCCATTGAGCTAGGGAGGCAATAGCCTAAAGGCAGGCAAAACAGCTGCTCTGCCACTGAGCTACCTCGGCATTTACTTTAAATACTTTTACTTAATATTTTAACAAAAAAATAAACAATTAGCATAAATATCAGGATAGAATTAATAATTGAAATACATTGAGATATAGTAAAATACAGTAGAAATACCTTAATAAAGTCAAAATTCAAAGCGCAAAGGATAAAATTTGTGCTAAATACAAAGATACCTCGTCGGTGGTGAAAAAGAGTGTAAAGGTTGAAATTAGTTGAAATCAGTTGCAATCAGTTGAAATCGGTGGTCAGTTGAATCGGTGATATTGTTTTTTTCATTTTAAGCGCTACGATTTGGAAGGTCAAGAAATCTATATTAAATCGGTTAGCGATTTACGGTTTAGCTAT
>JBBIRE010000051.1:0-6631 GCA_037441985.1 Candidatus Roizmanbacteria bacterium | reverse complement strand
AACTTCAAGCGTCCTCATCAATCACTTGATTATCTGACTCCTTTTGAGTATTATCAGTTACAAGTTAAAAAGAAGATACTGTTACCTATGTACCCGACTTTAACATTATCTTGACTTTACTCTCTTTTTAAAAGAAAATAGAATTATGGAAGAAAAAAAAGAAACCAATCCTCAAGTAATATTTTCTTGGAAAGCACCGCTTCGACCATACAAAAAAAGGTCGAAAAAAATTTTAAGATTTTACATTGCTTTAACCCTTCTTGTTGCTCTTATTCTTTTTTTCTTTGGAGATAAAATTTTAATTATCCCGGCGATAGCGGTTTTTTTTGCTTTTTATGTTTTTACTGTTTATCCGCCTCCGGAGGTTGAAAACAAAATTACTCAATTTGGAATTGAGTCGGCTGGAATTACTGTCCGTTGGGAAGTTTTATCTCACTTCTATTTTAAAAAAAAATTTAATTTCTATCTATTAACTCTTGTCGGTCATCCGCCTTTTTTTTACCATATTTTTTTAGTCGTTCCCAATGAAGAAGTTAAAAAACGATTAATCGAACTCCTCAGTCTTCATCTTATTTATCAAGAAAACCCTCAAAAATCGTTAACAGAAAAAATGGTTGACTTTTTTATTAATCTTATGCCAGAAGACGGCGAAGAAGAGGAAATGGCGATAAACGCTACTCCAAAAGCCCATCCAGTCTTTTCACAAAAAGAAAAATCGGCATCTCTTTAACGCCAAAAATCCTTCCCCATTTAATAACACCTTCGTCATTAGAGATTAAAAAACCGTTAACCTCTTTGGTTAAAACAATTAAATCAAGATCGGCCCGACTATCTAAAAAACCAAAACGAGTCGCTTGACGATACCTTTCTCTTAACTTTTTAATCACTTCTCCAACTGTCATCTCAAATTCTTTTTTACTACCAATTTTTTTTCCATTAAAGAGGGTAGCCGCCTTTTTTACCTGTTCCTCAGCGATGGTTAAACCGCGATAACTTCTTTGCCGAATATCAATAATAAGTTTTAAAAAGGCTTCCGCGCTAAAATCAATCTTTCCATAATTTGGCGCCTTAACTGTTATTAGGCTTAAAAATTCTTTTAAAAACACCTCATTTTTGTTTTCAAAAAAACTAAGAAATTCCTCAAAAACCGAAGGGGGGAATAAAAACTCAGCTATATTTTTTCTTTTAAGTTCTTTAATTTTTTTTGAAAAATTAATGATCACTTCTTGAGTGTTTTTACCCAATCCTAAATCATTTTCTAAATTAAAAAAAAGGTTGGTGTCTAAAATATATTTTTCCATAATCTAATAATACCAAAAAACCCACTTGAAAAAAAGATTTTTTTTGTTTATTATTTGTGGATAAGTTATCCACATTTTATACACTATGTTAATGGGGCTCTGGCAAAATTTTTTATTGTCCCTCGAAAAAAATTATGAAAACCAGTTTCTTGTTAATCTTTTAAAACAAACCTCACCTGTTTCTTTAACTGAAAAAAGTCTTGTTTTAAATTGTAAAAATCAGGCGGTAAAAATCTATCTTGAAAAAAAACAAAAAGAGATCGAGAAAAAATTTAATTCTTTTACCCATTCAAAAATCTCTCTCGAATTAATTGTTGCTGAAAACAAAAATAAAAAAAGGGTGGTTGAACCACTTTTTTTTTATCAAAACACCTTAATAAATTTATTGGAAAAAGCCAATATTAATGATCGTTATAGTTTTGAAAATTTTGCCGTTTCTTCTTCAAACCAAGTAGCCTTTGCCGCCGCTCAGGCGGTTTCAGAAAAACTCGGTAAAAATTATAATCCTCTTTTTATTTATGGTTCTGTTGGTGTGGGAAAAACCCACCTTGCCTGTGCTATCGGACGACGAGTATTGGAAAAAAAACAAGACAAAAAGGTTTTTTTTTGTCCTGGTGATCAGTTTACTAATGAGCTAATTGAGTCAATAAGAAATAAGTCGACAACAAATTTTAGAAAAAAGTATCGTTATTTAGATCTTTTAATTGTTGATGATATTCAATTTATTGCTGGAAAGCAAACAGTTCAAGAAGAATTCTTTCACACTTTTAATAGTATTATTGGTCGAGGGGGGCAAATTATTCTTATCTCCGATCGACCATTGACGGAAATAAAAAATCTTGAAGACCGACTTCGATCACGCTTTGCCGGAGGATTAACCGTCGACATCCAACCTCCTGATTTTGAGTTGAGAACCGCCATTCTTTTAATAAAAGCAAAAGAAAAAAATATTGATATTGATATTGAAGCGGCTAAAATGATTGCAGAAAGGGTTACTGATGCGCGCTCTTTAGAAGGAACTCTCATCTCAATATATGCAAAAATGATTAATTCTGTTAATAATAACAATCAGAAATCAATTATCGATATTAACGAGGTAAAAAAACATCTATTTAATGATCGTCTCGAAGAAAAAAAAAGAACCGATCCGGAAGAAATAATAAAAGTTGTTGCTTCATTTTATAACCTTAAACCATCACAGATAAAAAGCAATCAAAGAAATTCAATCATTGCTCAAACGAGACAAATTTTAATGTTTTTATTTCGCCAAAAACTAAACCTCACCCTTGAAAAAATTGCTTCTTTATTAAAAAGAAAAGACCATACCACTGTCATTCATGGAATAAATAAAATTCTTCACCTAACAACCACCAACCCTTCGTTTAAAGAAGAAATCGATCAATTGATTAAAATTTTAAACCTATAATTTTTATCAACATTTTTTCACAAAATAATTCACACCTGTCTTTTTTATTTTTTTTCTTGTCTTGAAAACTTTAATTTTTTTTTATACACTTATTCACATAATCTATTACTACTATTTTATTAATAACTTTAACCAAAAAATGATTGAATTTATTGTTGATAAAGAGCTTTTTTTAGAAAAAATTAATCTCGCTTATCGATTCAACCAATCATTTTCTTTTTCTACAAATATAAATAATGGTTTATTATTAGAGTCGAAAGGAGAATTTTTAAAAATTTTTTCTACTAATTTAACCACTTTTTTTTCATCATCAATTCAAATAGAAAAAAAACAAAACAAAGATTTTAAACTGGTTATCGAAGGAAAAACAATTAGCGAATTCATCAATTTCCTTTCTTCCCGAAAAATATCATTTTTAATCGATGAAAAAAAAATTGTTGTTTTTGATAAAGAAAATCGAGCCAGTTTTCCAATTGTTAATACCCATAATTATCCTAAACCAATAGAATCAACAGCAAGCAAACAAAAAATAGATTTTTCAATATGGCAAAAAAAACTCCCGTTGGTTTTATTTGCCGCTTCAAACGATGATTCGCGACCAGTTTTAACAGGACTTTATATCACCCCGAAAGATGAAAATTTAGTTTTTGTAGCGACTGATGGTTTTCGGCTTTCATTATATTCAATAAAAAAGGAAGTTGATATCCCCTCAATAACGGTTCCGGCAGCGTTTATTAATGATGTGTTAAAAGCAATAAAAAACCAAGATTTAAAGATTTGTTTTTCAGAAGAAGAGAAACTAATCGGATTTCAATCAAAAAACGACGAATTTTTTTCAAGGTTAATTGACGGCGATTTTCCTCCTTTTGAAAGGGTGATTCCTCAAACAAAAAACACCACATTCACCGTGTCTCGAGATGAATTTTTAAAAAAGATAAAAACAATGGGTATTTTTGCTCGAGAACGATCAAACATTATTATTCTGGAAATTAAAAAAGATCAACTTTTAATTAAACCAAAAAACAATGAAGAAATAGAGACATACTCAAAACAAGAAATTTTTGATTTTCAAGGAGAAGAAACGAGGATTGCTTTTAATATTAAATTTCTTAATGATTTTTTATCCCGATTTGATGAAGAAGAGATTGTTATTGAAATTTTAAAATCAGAAGCCCCGGTGGTTTTTAAAGGAAAAAAAGATAAAAACTTCCTTCATATAATTATGCCGGTGAGGATTGCTGAAGAGCAATTATAATTTTAAAGCTCCTCCAGTTTTTCCTTTTTTTCTTCGTGATGAGGAACAAGAAAAAGATAACGCTCGGTCGAGGAAAGCCTTTTATGACCAACGATTTTCGCTACATAATCAGCCGAAACACCCGCAGCTAATTGATAAGCGATAAAAGTATTTCGCAAATCATTAACGGTTGCGTTATTAATGTCAACCGCTTGAAAACAGCGGCTAATTATTTGTCTTATATTTCTAATAATCATCGGTTTTCCGGTTCTGGTAGTAAAAAAAGGCTGGCTTTTTTCTATTGTTTTTTTTGTCGTCAAATAATTATCAATCGCTTTTTTTAAAGACTTGTTCATCGGTATCCTTCGTTCACTACTTTTATTACGGACGATAATATAGTCGTCAGTAATATCCTCAATTTTTAAATTAACTAATTCGCTAATTCTCATTCCTGTCTGAAGTAAAACTTCAATGATGGCATAGTTTCGCGGATGAGATTTAACATAATCTCGAAGAGCCCGATATTCAATTTTTGAAAGAATTCTTGGCAGTTTTTGAGTATATTTTGGATGAGAAACATCTAAAGATGGATTGGTGGTAAGAATATTTTCGTTTTTCAGGTAGCGGAAAAAGCTTCTTATCGAGTTGAGTTTTCTTGAAGCAGATTTTTTTGAATAATTATTCTCCAGGATTTTATTAATAAATCCTTCGATGTCCTCTTTTTTTATTTCTCTAATGTCGTTTTTTTCGATAGAGACAAGATATCCAGAGAATTGTTCAAGGTCTTTTTTATAAGCGATGGCGGTATTTTTTGATTTCCCCAAAGATATTAAATAATCAGTAAATTTATTAATAAGATTTAGGATAAGAAGATTTTCCATAACCTATAATATAACACAAAAACTATTAAAAAACAAGAGATTTTAACCTATTGAAGATGCCAATATAAAGTCATTAGTCCATTGCTGTGAAAAATAAAAACCCCGTTGCCACCATCACCTAAGCAGTTTCGACAAAAATAAGCATTACCGTCTTCTGCTGCACGAATTAAGGTCCCTGATGGACCCCACATATCCCAAGCTGGGTGAGCTCGACCGCGATAATATAAAGACGAATAACAGGTGTATCCTGAACCTTGAGAAATAACCGGGTTTTCTATTGGCCAAAGAAAACTACCACTTCCTAGCGTCTTTGTTTCTTTTTGTTCGCAACCAGTATCCCACAAAACCTGTTTTTGACTTAAAATTGACCCAGGATCGACCCAATTGTTATCATACCAACCACCACCGAGATCATTAATTGATGAGTAGCGGTAAACTCCAAAATGAAGATGTTCGCCAAAAGAGTAACCAGTGCTTCCTTGAACTCCAATAATATCACCTCTTTTTACCGGAGCCGCCGTTCCTTGGTTTTTAAGAAAAGTGGCGGCTTTTTGGATTTGTGATAATTCACGCAAGGCTTCAGATAATATTTTTTGATAGATCGCTTCACTGTTTTGCGTTTCAATTAAAAGTTTTTGTTTAGCTAATTTTTGTTGAGCGAGTTCTGTTTTTTGACGATTAAGTTGTTTTTGAAGGTTGTCAAGTTCAGCAATTTTTTCTTCTCTTAAAGATTTTTGTTCCTCTAAGTTTAATTTGTTTTGTTGGGTTTTAACAAGCAATCTTTGGTTTTCTTCTTGGGCGCTTTTCCAATATTTGTATTGATTAATTAATAAAGGGACGTTTTCACTTTCAAATATTAGGTTTAAAAGAGAAAAAGTCCGGTTTTTATAGCCAACCACCAAGCGTTTGATTAAAAGATTGGCAAGATAACTAATCGATTGGTCTAGACCACTAACTCTTTTTTCTATTTGATCGATTTCTTCCTTGGTTTGATTAATTTTAATTTTGGTTTGAGTGATTTTTAATTCAGTGAGATAGATTTGAGTGTTCATATATTCAATCTGAGAAGAAAGAGTGTTTCTTTGCTGGGAAAGTTCTTTAATTTTTTGTTCGGACTCCGAGATAATTTTTTGACAATCTTCAATGCTTTGACATATCTGAGACGAGGTTTTTTTTACAAAAAGAAAACAAAAAATAAATATTAATAAAACAAAAGCAATTTTTTTAAAAACAAGCCTCATAATAAAATTTTACATCTTTTACAATTAACATAATTTTTATTTTTTTATAAAACTAAAGAACAAAACTTTAAAGCCGAAAAAGACCTAATATAAGCTTATTTTTCTAAATAACGATTAACGGCAATAAAAGCCGATAAGGAGGTAATGCAAATTCCAAAAAGCGTTGTTAAAACAAAAATCATTATTAAGAACAAATAGTTTAATGGCCAAATAGAAATTTCATAAGAAAAAAGGTTTAAGGTGAGTTTAGTAATTCCTTGAAGATAATTATTAATAAATGGATAAAAATACAAAAGAATTACCAAAAGAATTCCAAAAACAATTACCGAAGAAGTTGCCCCAAAAAAAACTCCCTCTTTTAAATAAGGCCGAAGAATATAATAATTATCAGCTCCCAACAATTGAAGAATTTCAATTTCTTCTTTTTTTTGTAAAATTTTAAAGTAAAAGATTGTTGCCAAAACAAAGATAGACATTAAAACGAGATAAACAACAACAACTATAGATATTTTTCTTAAAACGTTAGTTAAGTTTATTAACCGATCAAT